>CAZHUY010000033.1:0-37069 GCA_964535465.1 uncultured Myxococcales bacterium | reverse complement strand
TTCGCGTGCTGCTCGGTCTCATCAAAGGCGGCATCGTGGGCGTTGCCGTCGGGTACGCCGCGCAACGCATGGGTTTGGGGGCGGGCGGGAGCGCGTGGCTGGTCTATGGTTTCGTCGGGTTTTTGGCGGGCGTGATCTGCGGCAAGCCGCCGTGGCGGCAAGAAACCATGTGGACGTCGATCATCAAGGGCGTCTTCGGTTTGGCGGTTTGCATGGGGCTCTACTGGGTGGCGCAGAAGACCCTGGGCGGCGTGAATGTGCCGGGAGCCGTGGCTGGACCCTTGGGGCTAGGGGAGGGGCAGAAGCTGGTGACGGTGCCGGCCGCGCTCGCGCCCATCATCGCGGTGGTGTACGGGATCTTCGTGGAAGTGGACGACGGCGGCAAAGCCAAGGACGCGAAGACCGCCGGCAAGGACAAGTCCTAACTAACTAACTACGTCTTGTGCGGCCGGCGCGGGAAGGGGCGGTCTTGTAGGTCGGCCGTGGTGACCGCGGAGTCGCCGAACTTGTCGGCAATGCGGTCAAGGGCATCGTTGAGCTTGCCGCTGCGACCCGAGGTTGGGAAGAGCGACAATTGGCGGGAGCGGGTCCCCAGGTTTTCCACCGATACGCCGGTCAGGCGCACCTTGCCGCCAGGTGAATTGGCATCCAGCAGGGCCATGGCGGCACGGTAGATCTCTTGGCCGTCGTCGCTGGGCGAGGCCAGCGTGACCTGCCGGTGCGTGACGGTGAAATCGGACTGCTTCAGTTTCAGGGTCACCACGCGGCCCTTGACCCCGGCCTGGCGCAGGCGGCGGCCTACCCGCAGCGCTTGCGAATGTATGTGCGGGGCCAGGGCCTCGCGGCCGGCGAGGTCTTGGTCGAAGGTGTCTTCAGCGCCGATGCTCTTGGCCTCGCGGTCGGGGACGACCGGGCGGGGATCGATCCCGCGCGCCAGCTCCCATAGATTGCGGCCGCCGGAGATGTGGCGCTCCAGGTGGTCAGGGTTGCTAGCGGCGATGTCGCCCACGGTGCGCAGGCCCAGGGCGTGCAAGGCGGCCTCGGTCTTCTGGCCCACGCCCCACAATCGACCCACCGGCAGGGGAGCCAAGAAGGTGACGGTTTGCTGGGCGGGGACCTCCTTCTGGCCGTTGGGTTTGGCGTAGTCCGAGGCGATCTTGGCCACGAACTTCACTGCCGCGATGCCGGCCGAGCTGGGCAGTCCGACTTCGCGGGCGATGCGGTCGCGCAGGTGACGGGCGATGCTCGCGGGCTGGCCAAAGAGCGCTGCGGAGGCGGTGACGTCGAGAAAGGCCTCGTCGAGCGACAGCGGTTCCACCAAGGGTGTGACGCTCGAGAGGATTTCGAAGATCTGCTCGCTGGCTGTCACGTAGGCCTCGAAGCGGGGCGGTAGCACGATGGCCTGGGGTGCCAGCCGCACGGCCTGCACCATGGGCATGGCGCTGTGGACCCCGAAGGGACGCGCTTCATAGGAGGCGGCGACCACCACGCCGCGGCGGGGGTGCCCGCCCACGATGACGGGCTTGCCCCGCAGTTCTGGTCGGTCCCTCTGTTCGACGGAGGCGTAGAACGCATCCATGTCCAGGTGAATGATGGCGGGTTCGGGCATGGCCCTGCTTTTCGCGCCTACCACCTTGCGCCTGGCAAGTCCAATGGCGCGCGGGCGGCGGGCGTAGGATCAGGTCACCAGCTCTTTCTTGGCGTCGATCAACTTCAAGCGGGCGAGCAAGTACGAACGCGCAGCGCGATGAAGCGGGTCAGCCGCATCATGACTCGGCGAGGGGGCGGGAACCATGGCTTCGTCGAGGGCGAAGCCATGGGGCCCGTAGACATGATCGACGTGGCCGCTGAGGAGCCATGTCAAGGGCGCCGAGAACGTGTGTGGTGAAGGCTGGGAATGACAGCAGGGCCTTCAGCGGGGACGATTCGGCCTAGAAGGGGACGTCGTCGTCACCAGGTGGCGGGCCATCCATGTCCGGCGGGCCATCGCCGCCGCCGGCGGCCAGCACTTCCACGGTGGTGGCCACGCTGTCGCCATACACCTTGCCGTTCCAGTCGCGTCCGCCCAGACGACCGCGCACGGCCAAGACCATGCCCGGCTTCCATTCAGAGGCTTGCTCGGCCAAGCGACCGAACACCTTGATGGGAATGAGCTGGGGATACTGACCCTCGATTTCGAAGATCAGCGTGAGGATTGATTTGCCGGCCTTGGAGGTGAAGGTGTCGATGCGCTTCAGCTTTCCTTGGCCTTGAAACGTGAAGTCTTCGGTGTTGTTCATGGACCGCGTTCTTCTAACCCGAAACCTGGTGGAGTGCGACAGGTCTAGCACGCTAGACGAAAGGCACGCGCCTCGGCACGAGGGATGGGCTAGATTGTCGGCGTGAGCGACAACTTCTTTCTGCAGCAAGAGCCCGCCCCGACAGCCGAGACCATTCGTGCGGCACTGGGCGACAAGATCCTCTGGTATGAGGGCCTGCTGGCCGCCACGCACGGTTTTGAGCTCGAGTGGCTCTACCACGGCAAAAAATACGGATGGAAGCTGAAGGTGCACGACGGGGCCAAGGCGCTGTTCGAGCTGACCCTCTTCGAGGGTGGCTTTCGCGTTTCCATCGCCGTACGCGAGGGAGAACTGGAGACCCTGCGTGGCAATCCCGCTACCGCCGCGTGCTTGTCATCCTTCCCGGCCTCCGGCAAGGCGGGCTGGGGCTTGCGCGTCGAGGTGACCGACTCCGACGCCTTTCACAAGGCCTTGCTGCTGGTCCAAGCCGTCGCGGAGATCCGCCGGGAGGAGTAGCCCGAGACCCGCTGCTCACCCTTACGCGCCCTCTCCGTTCTCGCTAGGTCTTGCCCGGTCCCTGCTGGGGCTTGTCCGGCTGTTTGCCCGCCTCGTCCTCTTCATCGAATGCCCCCAACTCACGCAGCACCGCTTCTTCCTCCTGCGGCGCGGGCTCGGGGGTGGTGGCCGCTTTGGCCTGGCGCTCCTCGGCACGACGGCGACGGAAGAAGATGATCTCTTCGGCAAGGCCCAGCACGACATAGGCCATCACCAGGAACAGGAAGATGAACGCCTTTTGCAGGCCCGCCAGGATGATGGCGGCGCACGCGCCCACCACCAGGAGGATGACACTGACGGTCTTGATGTTCAGGCGCAGCTCCTTGAACGAGCGGAAGCGCACCCGCGAGACCATCAGGGCCGATAGCACCAGGACCAGGAGCGCGGTCGACCCCTCGCTGACCAACTGGTACGAGCCGGCGTTGTGGCTGACGATCACCATGAAGACCAGCACGCTGGAGGCAGCCGGGATGGGCAGCCCCAGCATGAATTTCCCCGGCTTGGCCTTGCCCTTGCTCTGATCACGACGTGAGAGGACATTAAAGCGCGCCAGGCGCAGAGCCCCGGCGCATACGTACAAGCCCGCGATGAAGATCCCGAGTCGTCCGAAGTTGTTCAGGCCGAACTTGTACATGAGCAGGGCAGGGGCGGCGCCGAAGGTGATGACGTCGGCCAGCGAATCCAGGTCGCGGCCCAGATCGGTCTGCGTCTTGGTCAGGCGTGCCACCCGGCCGTCGAAGGTGTCGAAGAAGAAGCCGAAGCAGATGGCCAGCGCTGCCAAGTAGAGGTTGGCCTCGCTGGAATCCGAGGCCGCTAGCGCCATAGACGTGAATCCGCACAGAATGCACGACAGCGTAAAAAGATTGGGGAGGACGTAGTAGGTCTTCCGAAAGTCCACGGGGCGAGGATAGCATGGGCCCGTGCGTTTCTTGCGATCCTTGCTCACTGTTCCTTACATTGGCCTGGTCACTGCCTTTGGCAGCATGCTCGGGCTGGTCTTCCGCGTCTTCGATTCCTCGG
The DNA here is from genome assembly GCA_964535465.1 of uncultured Myxococcales bacterium. Classification (GTDB taxonomy): domain Bacteria; phylum Myxococcota_A; class Polyangia; order Fen-1088; family Fen-1088; genus Fen-1137. The sequence goes on along the minus strand of CAZHUY010000033.1, from coordinate 33,215 downwards.
GCGACTTGGTCTTGGACCTGGCCCGCTGGTGGTCGGGGTGGATCATGTGGTTCTCCGGCGTTCGCCTGACCGTCGAGAACCGCGCCGAGCTGAAGCCTGACCAGCCCTACGTCTTCATGGCCAACCACGCCTCGTCCATCGACATCTGGGCGTCGTTCCGGGCCATCCCGTTCCGGGTGCGCATGATTGCCAAGAAACAACTGGCGCGCATTCCCCTGTTCGGCTGGGTCATGTGGGCGGGTCGCTTCATCTTCATCGATCGGCAGAGCGCCACGGCGGCGCGCCGCAGTATCCAAGACGCCGGGGTGCGTATCAGCCGCGGCTGTTCCGTGTTCATCTTCCCCGAAGGGACACGCACCCGTGACGGCCAGCTTGGCGAGTTCAAGAAGGGCGGGTTCCATCTGGCCATGGAGGCAGGTGTGCCCATCGTGCCCATCGCCCTACACGGCACCCGTGCGCTCATGCCGCGGGGAAGTCTCCGGGTGAAGAGCGGCCGCATCAAGGCCATCATCGGCGCGCCCATCCCGACCAAGGGGCTGAAGGCCGAGGATCGCATGGCCCTCCTCCAGCAGGTGCGCGGCTCAATCGCCAGCATGCTGGGCGAAGCACAGCAGGGCGACGACAGCCTGCGTGACGCGAACGCGGCCTCGAAGTCGGACTGATCTGCCAGATTGGCTCATCAGGCCTGTTGTTTTCTCCGCCCGCCAGGGCCCGGTGTGGCCACTAGTTGTGTTGATTGGTCGAGAAAGGTATGTGTTGTCGATTGCCGGCGCATTTCACCTTTCTTGATGACCAACACCGGGTATCTTTTCAGTTTCGTCCATTATCGAACCAATCGTTCGTTCGTTCCCCCTCTGCCCAACGATCCCGAGATCGTCACAAACCACTGGAGATTTCGACAATGAAGACAATGCGTTCGATTCAACTGGCGTTCGTCGCCGCGGCATCCATTGCCACCATGTCCACTGGCTGTACCTCGTACTCATCAGATGACAAGAAGGACGAAGTCTGCGACGAGGAACGTGGCGACATCGAGATTCCTCCAGCCCCGGCTCCCGAGGGCATTCCCTTGCCGTGTGGGGTGATCGAGGATGATGAAGGCGACGCCAAGTGCGTGTCGGCGCACAGCACGGTGCGCGTGATCGTTCCTGGCTATGACAAGGCGCTTTACCAGCTCTGCAAGGGGAAGGCGGATCCTGGGCCGAGTTCGTGCAAGGGCGAGACCATGGACATCATGCCCAAGGATGGCTACGCCGATGTCGAGGCTCACGAGCAGTTCTGCGGCGACGAGCCCTGCTCCTTCACCATGATTTACGACCAGTCCGGCCAGGGCAACGATCTCGAGCCGGCACCCAAGGGCGGCGCCAAGGTGACCCCCAACAACCCGGCCAAGGCCATGGCTCTCCCGGTGAAGGTCGATGGTCACAAGGCCTACGGTGTTCTCATCAAGGCCGGCATGGGCTATCGCACCGGGTGCAACGGCTGCAACATCAAGAGGGGCAACGGTATGGCCATGGGGGATGAACCCCAGTCCATGTACATGGTCACCTGCGGCAACAAGGACTTGGTCGACGGTTGCTGCTTCGACTACGGCAACGCCGAGACCACCTCCAACGACGACGGCAACGGCACCATGGAAGCCATCTACTTCGGCGGCGGCGTGGTCTGGGGCACCGGCTTCGGCGGCAAGCCTGGTCCTTGGGTCATGGCCGACCTGGAGAACGGCGTCTATGCCGGCTGGGAAGACGGACAGGACAAGAACATCTCGACCAACAAGCCGATGAAGTTCGACTTCGTCACCGCCGTCGTTCTGGGCGACACGGAAGAGAAGAACTGCAAGAAGGGGCGCTTCGCGCTCTACGGTGGGGACGCGCAGGGCAAGGATTCGACCTACGGCAACCTGGCCTGCCTGTACGACGGCATTCGTCCCGAGAAGTCGGGCTACAACCCGATGCAGAAGCAGGGCTCCCTGATTCTGGGGACGGGCGGTGACAACAGCAGCGGCGGCGGCGGACGCTTCTTCGAAGGGGCCACCGCCACCGGTCAGCTGATCTCGAAGGAGACCATCGGCAAGCTGCAAGCCGCCATCGTCGCGGCGAAGTACGAGGTGGTTGCGGAAGAGTAACTCTCCCACGCTTTGATGAACGGCTCGGCCTCTGACAAGAAGCCGGGCCGTTTTGCTTTTGGGCCCCTCGCTTCAAACCGATCAGTAGATGACCGTGGCCAGGGTCAGGCCCTGGGCAGGGGCGGTCATGCCGGCTTGCGTGCGATCCCCGTGGGTCAGCAGCGCGGCCACCTTGTCGGTGGTCAGCTTGCCGTGACCCACGGCCACCAGCGTGCCCACCAGGATGCGCACCATGTTCTTGAGAAACGCGGTGCCTTCCACTTCGCAGGTGATGAGCGCGCCTTCCCGGTGCACATCGAACCTGCGCAGCAGGCGGACGGTGGTTTTGCGTTCGCAGTCGGCGGCACGGAAGGCGCGGAAGTCGTGCTCGCCGGTCAGAATTTCTGCGGCGGCGCGCATGGCGTGGACATCCAGCGGGGCGAACACGTGCCAGGCCTGGCGCGCCCGTCGGGGTGAGCGGATCGGGTGGTTCCAGATGCGGTAACGGTAGATCTTGCCGCGCGCCGAGTGGCGGGCGTTGAAGCCCGCCGGCACGTCGGCCACGTCGAGCACCGCGATGTCCCGGGGCAGGTGCGAGTTGAGCCCGCGCATGAATCCCAGGGCGGGAATGCGCGAGGCCACTTCCACGCTGGCCACCTGGCCGTCGGCGTGCACGCCCGCGTCGGTGCGGCCTGCGCCTTGAACGTGCAGGGGCGTGCCGGTCATGGCGACGAACGCCTCCTCCAGGCACTGCTGAACCGTGCGCTGGTTCAGCTGCCGCTGCCAGCCGCAGAAATCCGTCCCGTCGTATTCGATGAGCAGGCGCAGCGTACGGACAGGGGGAGTGTCACTCACCGGCTAGAACTCGAACATCAGGCCCACGACCCAGCTGCTGTCGCCGACGTGGAGCTTCTTGGACTGGCCGAGCCCGTTGGCCTCGACCTTGTTCCATTCGAAGAACAGGTGGGTGTGGTTCACACCGGTCTCCATGTCCAGGCTGCGTGCCGCCATGGGATCGATGAAGTCGAGCATGAGCGAGATGCCGGCCGCGGCTTGCCACCCCAGGGTTCCGCCCGAACCGCGCCCGTCGAGGTAGTGCGGGATGTTGCCGTTGCCATCGGTGATGCGCCAGAAGGTGTAGTTGAGGCCGGCCTTGGCGTAGGGGACCAGGGGAATTCCCCAGTGCAAGGCCATCACGTCGAAGCGGTACACCAGGAGGGCGGCGGTGGGGATGAGGCGCAGGTTGGTGTCATCGCCTGAGCGCTCACCCGTGGAGGCCCCGGTGTCGGAGTCGGCGATGTAGGCCTTGGCGGTTTGGCTGTAGTAGCCCACCACGCCGGCCAGCGAGAGCGAGCCGAAGGCTTGGAAGAACTGCCAGTCGAGCTCGAACTGCGACATCAGGTGGCGCCCGCCGCCGTAGACGTCCTTGTAGGGGGTGACACCCGTGCCTGAGAACTCGGAGTCGATGTCGGGACGGTAGGCGCCGAAGCGCAGCTCGAAGGCGAGGTTCTTGGAGGTCGCGTAGCCACGCGACGGCTCCTCGAAGGTCGCCTCGATGTCTTCCTGGGCGACGTCTTCATGGGTGACGGCCGGCTGAGCCTGGGCCGACCCTGCGCCGAGCAGGACCAGGAGCACTGTCAAACCACGCGTGCCGGACGGGTCCCGGCGGCGGCGACGGAAGCAGAGTGCGAGAAGGCCGAGCCCGGCCAGGCAGGTCATGGCTCCGGGGCGGCCCGTCCAGCCGCCCAGGCTGCAGTAGCCGCCTTCGGCCTCGCCGCCGGCATTGCGATAGGCGCGATAGAAATCCACGGTGGCTACGGGCTTTTGCACGAAGGCGCTGGTGATGGGGCTGATGTTGCCGCTCTTGTCCACGGCGGCTACTCCCACGGTGTAAGGAATTCCATTCTGCAAAACACGAAGTCGTGTGCTGGTATCGCTCGCGGAAAGGCGCTCCGTGCACATGTAATCCACGTTGAGCGTCTGAAAGACCAGGGGCGGCGGCACTTCATCGGCCGTGGTCTTTCCCGCCAGACTGGAAATCGACGTCGAGGCGCCAAGAAGGGTGCCCTTTCCGCATAGGGAGGGCCCCGTCCAGAACTGCTCGTCGTACAAGCTTGGCTCAAACACGACCAAGCCGTCCCCACGCATGCAGAAAACCACGAAGCCAGCGGTTTCCTCGGTGTTGGTGACATCCGTAGGTGCCCAGGAGACTTCGAGTGCCTCGTTCCCGCCTTCCACGACCACGCCGCTGGGTGCTGGAGGAGGTGCTCCATCTAGATTGATTGACAAGGCCGGGGCGCTGGAGCCTTGGACACTGGAGTCCGGATACCCGAGACCCTTGCTATCGATCCACAGGTAGACCGTCGTCGCGCCCTGGTGAGCACAGTTGTTGCTCCCAAAGAGCTTCTTGACGCTGGTTTCGACCGCCCAACTCCCGGTGCTGGAGAGCGTGGAGAGCTTCGTGTCGCTGCCGAGCTGGCTTCCCGCGCAGGCGGGTACGCTGTTCGCGTTGAGGGCCGCGCAGCCAATACCAACATAGAGTCGGACATAGGAGCTTGTGGTGGCAAGCGCGGCCACTTTGCTGCGCGACGCGGAGGCCACCTGCACGACAATTCTGATCTTTCCCTCTTCCTCACATTGGCAGCGCGCCTGGTTGAAATAGAGATCCTGGTCGACCTTCGCCAAGTCCACCCAGTCGTCCCCATCCGGTCGCTGGACTTTCATCTCGATAAAATCGCTGGCCGTCAGTTCGGAGCCGGTGGCGGTTGTGGTGGTCTGGGCCAGGGCAGGGGTGGCCCCGAGCAGGGTTGCCAGACCGAACAGGGCTCTCGACCAGAAGCAGCGGGAAACCATGGTGTTGGCCAGTCTTCTGCAACGGCCGTGCCGGGGAGTCCAGATAGAAGTTCCAATGAGGTCCCGGGGTTGCGGGATGGCGGGGCGCGGGGCTGCCTATGCCTGATCGCCTGGCGCGCGCCCCGGCCGTTGTCGCGCCAATTTGGCACGGGTTCCTCGGCCCTGCGCCAGGGCTGACGCTGTGCCGTTAGACCCGTCCGGGATGGTTGACGCATCCCCCTCGGTGCCGTGCTACCCTCGGGCCCATGGTTCTGTCCGGCCCGGAGAGCGGTGTTGCCAAGAGCGCGGTTCAGGAAGCAGAGGCGCGGTCCGGTGCGCGCCTGTTGTGGCGCGCGGCCATGTTGGTGGCGATCGCCTTCCTGCTTCCTTCGGTGGTGCAGCCCTGCCTGAGCCTGCGGCCTTGGTCCTACGCGCTGATGTGCGCCTCGGTCTATGCCCTGGCTGGCCTGACGGCCCTGGCGCTGGCCACTTTCGTGTGGAACCACCTGCTGTTGCGCGGGCGGCTCGTCGCCCAGGTGAGGCAGGGCAACCTGGCCGCCGGCATCGCGGGCGCGGCCCATGTCCTGGGCAGTGGCATCGTGGCGGCGCACTGTCTGGTGGGCGACGGGTTGGGGACGCTGGCCATCGCGCTTTCCTTTTTCGCCATTGCCCAGGTCTCGCTCATGGCGCTGGTGGTGCTGTTTCGCTTCCTGACCCACTACGCGGACGATCAGGAGATCGCTGGAGAGAACCTGGCCGCCGCCATCAGCTACGCCGGCATGGTGATCGCGTTGTCGATCATCGTGGGGCACGCGGCCGATGGGACCTTCCTGGGGTGGGGCCATGCTCTGCGCGCCTTTGGCTTGTCGTTGCTCTTGTGTCTGGCCCTCTATCCGGTTCGCCAGATCGTGGTGGCGCGGCTCTTTCTCGGTTTTCCGTTGACCTGGCGGGGCGGGGCCTTGGACCGGGCCATTGCTCAGGATCGTGACGTGGTGGTCTCTGTCATCGAGGCGCTGGGCTCCTTGGCCACGGCGATGCTGGTCACGGGGATGGCATGAACCTGGAGGTCGATCCCTACCTGGATTTTGCCCATCGGGTCCGTGACGGCGGCCTGATCGCCGATGCCTGGGTCGACGGCAAACCGCGCTTCGCAACCCAACCGTTGATCCTGGCCCGTGAGGCTTGGGACGAGATCGCGGGCGCGGCCGAGGCTTTCGCCGCCGCGCATGACGAGCTGGTGCGCCGGGTGCAGGCGGACAGCCGCTTGTTCGAGAGCTACTACCCTCTGGGGCCGGCGGGGCGTGCCATGTGGGAGTGCGCGGCACCGGCCTGGCACGGCATCGCGCGCGCCGATGTCTTCCAGACAGAGACGGGCCCCATGATCTGCGAGTTGAACGCCGATACGCCCAGCGGACAGGCCGAGGCCATCACGCTCTCGCGGCTCTTCGCCGAGACTCCTGGCCAGGATTCCAATCAGGATCTGCAGGAGCGCTTCTGCCGGCTGGTGGGGTTCGCGGCTCGTCGCCTGGGCAAGTCGCTGGCGGACGTGTCGGTGGGCATCATCTACCCGACCGAGCTGAGCGAGGATCTGGGCCTCATCACTCTGTACCAGCGTTGGCTGCTCGAGCGCGGGGCCAAGGTGGTGTTGGGCTCGCCCTTCAACCTGGCGGCGTGCCGCGACGGGGTCGCGCTCTTGGGACAGCCCTGCGACGTCTTCATTCGCCACTACAAGACCGACTGGTGGGTCGAACGGCAGCCGGTGTGGCTGGACGAGGAGCCTTTCCCCGACGCCGAGCCGTTGGCCGGCCCGCTGGCGCTGTTGCTGGCGGCCGAGATGGAAGGCCGCGCGGTGGTGCTGAATCCTTTTGGCGCCATCGTCCCGCAGAGCAAGCGCAGCCTGGCCCTGCTGTGGGAAGAGCGCGCGCGCTTTTCCCCGGAGTGTCGCCAGACCATCGAGCTGTGCCTGCCGCCCAGCTTTCGCCTGGAAACCCAGGATGCCAGCCGGCTGCGGCGGGAACGCGAGGACTGGGTGCTGAAGTCCGACTACGGCTGCGAAGGCGAGGAGACCCTCGTGGGCCAGACGCTGTCACAGGACATCTGGGAGCAGTCGCTGGCCCAGGCCGTGCCGGGGCGATGGATCGTGCAGCGGCGCTTTACCCCGACACGCGATGGGCAGGGGCGGCAGTGCAACCTGGGCGTCTATCTGGTGGCCGGCGCGGCGGCCGGTCTGTACGCGCGCCTGTCGACGGGGCCCACCGATGTCAGCGCGCAATCGGCGGCGGTGCGCATCGGCGAGGTGCGGGAGTGAAGCCGCTCGCCCACAAGACCTTTCGCCGTCAGGTGTTCATCACGCGCGACGATCTGTTGGCCGCGCGCTGGTGGCACGAGGACATGCAGGCCTCCGTGTCCGGCGGCTGGGACGTGGATCGGCGCAAGGCCTTGAAGGGCCTGTTCGTGTTGGGCGGCGTGGCGGTGGGCGCGGTGGTGGTGGGCAAGGCCTTGCAGGGACAGCGGGGCCGAGCGGTCTCCATGGATGCGCTCGAGCTGCAGATGCGCGAGGGGTGGGCGGTGGGCGCCAACGGGCGGCAGTTCACCATCGCGCCGTCGTCGATGACCGACAGTCAGGGCGGTCGTTCCTGGACCGAGCGTCTGCCGGCGCTGGCCGATGACCTGGCGCCCGGACAACGGCTGGAACCCTTCTACGTCCCGACGCTGTTTAGCGTGCTCAAGAACCCGCGCGGGGCCGGGGTGACGAGCCAGCTCCTGCCCATGAACACGGGCAGCATGGGGTCGGCCTACATGGCGGGCCAGGCCTTGGCGACGCTGTTCACCTCGAACGAGGACGACTGGAAGAGCACGGCGCTGATCCTGGACATGCCGGGACCCGAGAGCGTGGCCGCGGCTGCGGGGGTGTCGCGCGTGTTCGCGCCGGTGTTTCTGTTCGACAACTGGCCGCATCCCTTGGGCGTGGTGCCCAGCCACGAGGTCCTGGCCGCGGCGCTCTACCATCGCCCGGACTTCCTGGCCGCTCGAGCCCAACGCGATCCCGCGGCGGGCCCGGCTTTCGTGTTGGACAGCCGGCGGCTCGCCCCCTACCGCGACCAGAGCGATCGCTTCGACAACCGCTATGTGGCGCGCGTACCGTCGGCCGAGGCGCTGGCTCGGTTGGGGGTTCGCCGCGTGATGCTGGTGACCCACGTGCCCATGGCGCACGAGGAAGATGATCTGAACGACGACCTGGTGGAGCTCGGCAAGCAGAACATCCCGGTCAAGATGATCGCGCTTTCGGACTTCTCGCCGGTCAGCCCCGAGGCGCTGCGCAGCCAGAACCTGCCGCCTGCCGGCCACACTTACTTCTACGGCGGGCACCCGGGCGGTTTCATCTGGTTCCATTCCTTCTACGGCGGCTATGCCTCGCGCACGGCGGTCGATCGGACATTGCCCGCGCGACCTCTGCGCCCGGTCTCGGGCGGCGGCGGCTTCACCCCGGTCTCGCGCCCCACCATGTTCTCGTCACGCTCGGTGGGCGGTCTGGGAGGCGTGGGCAAACACAAGCCCAGCGGATTCGGGCGGGTTTCATACCGGGCCGGCAGCAGTGGCTCGTTTCGCAGTGGCTCGTTCGGGCGCACGCGCTCGCGCGGCTACGGATAGGAATCTTCGTGGACTACACGTTCTTTGGCGTTCAGATCGCGGTGAAGGCGTTCTTCAAGGATCCGCTGCGGCAGAAGATCGCGCAGGTCATCGGCAACTCACAGGCCGAGCAGACGCTCTTCGAGAAGCGTTCCTTTTGGAAGCGCTGGGCCGCGGTGATCAACGATGCCATGCCGGTGTTCGAGCTGGGCTACTGGGATCTGATTCGTGGTGGAAACGCGCAAGAGGAGTTCGAGACTTGGTGTTCGGAGATCGAAGGCGCGCTGGCGTCGGAGAGGGAAGAAATGGGCCAGGCCGCCGACCAGGTCAATCGCCTGTCGGCTGCCAAGGACTACATTCTGGTCACCGCCGCGGTGTTGGTGGAACGCGACTCCAACAGCGACTTGACGTTGGGAGAACGTTGCGACATTCCCGAGTCGGATTACTTCACCCGCCGGACCTTCGCGCAATTGGTCGCGAGCTTCCCGCTGCTCAACTTCGCCAACGTGCAGGCCGACGCCGTGTACCTGATCCCGGGCAGCGAGGATGACGGACTCTCGCAAGAGGATCTCTTCGGAGGCGGCTACGACTATTTGAAGCCGCTCGGCTGATCAGCCTCGCTCGCCGATTCCGGCGGCTTCGCCTCGCAAGATGGCGAGGACGTCCTCGGGGACTTCGGTTTCGCCGTAGCGGGCCTGGGTGTACCACTGGGTCAATCGTTCCAGGGCCTCGGTGCCGGCCAGGGATTGGCGGCGGGCGCGGGCCAGGAATTCGTGCGGGGTCTCCTGCGGCAGGCGGGGAAACCCCCGCGCCGACAAGCGATCCAAGGTCTTGCCGTACAGCTGGAACACCGGCGGCATGCCCCTGGTTCCGCTCTTGCGTTTCAGAAGAGTCCCCCCCCGACGGGGCAGCTTGCGCGCCGCCAGGGCCAGGACAATCACGACCACGCCGATGCCCAGCCACATGGCGTGCCTCTTGCTGAAACGATGAGGCTTGCCGGACAACCCTCGGCTCGGCTGCCACCACCCCAACTCGCGGCTCAACTGGCGCGCCAGGTGAAGCTGTTGGCTGGCGTTGTATTCGATGACCCAGCGGTTCCACAGCATCTCGATCGAATCGATCACCTGGCGGATGCGGTTCATGTGAACCACGCGCGTGGTGGCCGGCGTGGCATCCACGCGCACCCAGCCGGCGTGGCCCAGGTAGGCTTCGATCCACGAGTGGGCGCGGTTGTCGCGAACGGTGATGGACTGTTGCATGGCGTTCCACTCGCCACCCAGGAAGCCGTTGACGTATCGGGTGGGTACGCCGGCGAGACGCAGCAGGATGGCGGCGGCCGAGGCGAAGTACTCGCAGTGTCCGCCCTTCTGGTGGAACAGGAAGTCCTCCAAAGGATCGGGCACGCTGGGGTCGCGCTTGAGATTCACGGTGTAGTGGTGGGTCGATTGCAGCCAGTTGACCACCGCCTGAACCTTGGCTCCGGGGGTGGGTTGGTCGCGCGTCAGGCGCTCAGTCAGCTCTCGCACGCGCGGCGAGAGCGAGCGCGCCGAACGTAGGTAGAGAGCCAGCACGGCGTCCGACTCTTGCCCGCCCATCGGCGCGCCCGAAAGCCGGGAGAAGGCGCGGTAGCGTGCCCCGGAAAATTCAGGGGTGACCGAGCGTCGGTTGGCCCCGAATGGCGTCATGCGGGCCATGCGCAGACCCAGCTCGTCCGACCAGCGTGCCTCCACCACGAGGCTGGTGAAGGATCCCGCGGGCGGCGCAGGCACCTCGAGCGCCATGGGGTAGTCCAAGGCGAAGGCCACGGCGTTGGTCAAGGCCATCAGCTCGATGTCCTGCTCCGTGACCCCGGCGGAGTCCGTGGTGCGTGGGGGCTGCGCCTGGGCCAGCTTGACGGTGCGTGCCCCGGTGATGGGGGATTGCGTGACGAAGAGGCGGGTGCGGGTCAGCTCGTCCTTTGAGCGAATCCACTCGCCGTTCTCGTAGGTGTCGTACACCGTGCCACGCCAGTAGAGAGAGGCGAGGCTGGCGTCGCGCGCGCTGTCGTTGGGCGCGGCCGCTATGTTGGGAACCCGGGCGCGCAGCACCACCGCCCGGTTGTCGAGTGAGAGGAGCCCGTGCATGCCGAGCTTGACCTCATCGGCAAAGCCGACCACCCCGGTCTGGCGGCGTACACCGCCCAGGATGAAACCCAGCCCGACACGCGGCACACTGGCGAAGACCAGCGCGGCCCCACCGAAGACCAGGATGGCGACGAGACCGGTGGCCAGGAAGAACGGGCGCCCGACCACCCGCCGCGAGTTGAGCACGCGGGCCACCGTGACCTTGGCGCCAGCCGCGTCGCCGGTCCGGCGAACCAGGTAGTTCTCTTCAATCTCGCGTCGCAGGTGGAAGAGGATCAGGGTCCAGGTGGCCAGAAGGACGTAGAGGAAGAACCCGACCACGAAGAATGCGCTGGTGGCCTGCCAAGCTGCGGCCAGCATCACCAGAAAAGACAGGATGTAGATTTGCAAGTAGTCGCGGTTGCTGCGGCGCTGGCACAGCTTGAAGCTGAGCAGGAAGAGGACGAAGGCGAGGAACGGCGAGAGATCCACATCGGGAAAGCTGCGCGCGACCTGCAGCACCGAGATGGTGAAGAGCGCCACCGTAAGCACGTTGAAGAAGAGCGTGGCGCGATCGACGAGCAGACCGAGGAAGGTGTCGGCCTCTATGAACCAGGACAAGGCCCCGACGAACAGCACCGCCAGCATGGCCCAAGGGGACACGATCTCCGCGCTCCACAACGACACGAGGCTGGTCGCCGCCAGCAGGTACGACATGAGCTTGTGGGCCAGACGGAACTTCACGATGGCCTCTCGTGCGATGGCCGTCCGGCCACCACGGTGGGCGTGGGCGAGCCTTGCACGACGCGAAGCAAAGCCACGCCTTGGCTGGCCGGGATGGCCATGGGCGCGCCCGCGGGCCGCGGCTGGACCAGGGCCAGGTGTTTGAGGATGCGCACCGACTGCTGTTGTCCGGTCGCCGGGGCGATCACCGACGAGCTGGTGGCCAGACCCACCTGGTAGCCTTGGCGCAGCAGCAGCACGGTCAGCGACGCGGCCATGGACACGGCGGCCTCGAAGGGCGCGTCCGCGTCCTTGCCGGGATCTCCCGCCGGACGGCTGTCGTCCAGCGCCACCATCACGATGCGTCCCAGGTGGCCCTGATACTGGCGCACGAAACGCCGCCCGCGCCGGGCCGAGGTGCGCCAGTGAATGTCGCGCGGATCGTCGCCTGGACGGAACTCGCGCAGGCTCTCGAATTCACCGCAGCGGGCGACTGACGACGAAGCCTGTTCCTCGAGATCCGCCAACCCCGAGTGCGACAAGGCGTGGTTCGCAGGGACCAGGGCGGGGTAGACCAGAAGTTGCGCCGGAGCCTCCAGATCCATCGAGCGGCGAAGCAGACCGAAGGGAAAGCGCGTGGAGACCCGCAGACCCGAGAGGTTGTGCAGCCCGCGGCGGGGTAGGGTGCGGCGATAGGCGGTTTCCTGTTCGCGGCCCGCCGGGACCTTCAGATAGAAGCAGCGCCGATCCACCGGTTTGCCCACCACCAGGTCCTCGACCTCGAGAGAGAAGGTGGGAATCCGTTTCTTGGCGTTGCGGACGGCGATGCCCACCAGGAAAGGCACGCCCGCGTAGATGGAGCCCGGCAGCCGACGGGTCACCACCAGTCGGCGCAGGCACGTCTCGGACAGAACTCCATTGGCCAGCAGCAGACAGATCAGCATGCCGAAGACCATGAACAGCAGGTTGATACCGCCGTTGACGGCCGCGAACCCCAACACCAGCGTGGCGCCGATGAACCACTTGCCCTCGCGGGTCAGGCGGAACTTTCGAGGTGGCTTCCACCAGCGTCGCCAGCGCGACTTCGGCTCGCCCACGCTCTTACCCCGGGATGGGCATGCGATTGAGGATATCCGCCACCACGCGTTCCGTTTCCTCGCGCGCGCGGCCGGTGGATTCGAGCTGGTTGGCCAGCACCAGGCGATGCGCCAGCGTGGGCAAGGCCACCTGCTTGAGGTCGTCGGGTAGTACGTAGGCGCGTCCGGTCACCAGGGCGGCGGCGCGGGCCACGTTTCGCCAGGCCAGCTCGCCGCGCGGCGAGATGCCCAAGGTCAAATAAGGCGAGCGTCGGGTCTCGTGCGCGACCTCCACGATGTAGGCCGCCAGCTCGGGCGTCATGTGGACCTGGCTCGCCGCCTCTTGCAGCAGCAAGACCTCGGACAACGACAGGGCGGGTTGTAGCTGGGCCAGGGCATCATCGGAAACCGGGGGCGCCGTCAGCAGCATCTCGCGCTCGTCCTGCGCCGAGGGGTAGTCGATGCGGATGCGCATGGTGAAACGATCCATCTGCGACTCGGGCAACGGGTAGGTACCGTAGTGCTCTTCCGAGTTCTGCGTGGCCACCACCATGAAGGGCTGTTCGAGTCGGTGGGTCGCGCCATCCAGCGAGACCTGACCGTCGTTCATGGACTCCATCAGGGCGCTTTGGGTTCGCGGGGTGGTGCGGTTGATCTCGTCGGCCAGAACCACGTTGGCGAAGATGGGTCCCTTGCGAAAGACGAACTGGCCCGTCGCTTGCTCAAGCACGGACACGCCCAGAATGTCCGAGGGCAGAAGGTCGCTGGTAAACTGGATGCGATGGAAGCTGCCGCCGATGGACAAGGCCAGCGCGCGCGCCAGAGTGGTCTTGCCCACGCCCGGGACGTCTTCGATCAGCAAGTGGCCACGCGCCAGCAGAGCCAAAACGGCGAGACGGATGGCCTCGGGTTTGCCCCGGATGATGAGGGCGATGTTTCGTTCAAGGCGGTGAACGAGGTCGGCCAGGGGACGTTCCCTCTCCGCCGAAGCAAGTCGAGTCATTAGGGCCATGATACCAAAGACGGCCCCAGACCGCCCTAACTCCGCGGCCATCGCGGGATTGCCGGGCCACTTGAAGCATGAGGACGACGGTCGCGACCCGCGATCTCGTCACGGGCCGCGCGTCCTTGGCCGGGCCTGGGTCACATTTCCAGGAGCATGAGCGGGCCGCCGATCTCTCCATTCGGGTTGGCGGCGGTGTTCACGTCCACGAACAGTCCGGGGGGTGATGTCATCAGCGCCGCCACGTCGCCGGGCAGTACGGCCTGAACACCCTTGATAGACATGCCACCCGGAAGCAGGGTCAGGGAGTAGTTGGTGAAACCCGCGTCCCCGGCGATGCCACCGATCAGGGTGGCCGATGTGGCGGGACCTGACAGACCGGTGAAGGTCCCCTCGTATTTCATCGTGTCCTGGGCGTAGCTCAGGATGAAGGCCGCCGCTCCTGTCGCCGTGGTCATGACGGGTGGGGTCTCGTTGGCCCCTGACAGAATGGCCGTGGCCAAACGTTCACCTGGCAACAGGAGTTGGCCGCGTATCTCTCCACTCGGGTAGGCCGTGGTGTGGACGTTCACGAACATCCGCCCCTCCGCGAGGTCGACCACTTGGGCGGGAGTCATGGCGGCGGTTCCGCGAATGAGCGGCGCCACGGGGGTGAAGGGAATGGTGATGGGGCCAGGCAAGCCACCGATCCCGGTATGGATGTGCGCGCCGGTCGGGATCAGAGACGTCTGCAGGTGGTACTTGATGCTGTCCTTGCTCGCGCTCAGGATGACGGAGGCAAAGCCGGTGGCGGTGGTCTCGGTTGGCGGAGTCTCTTGTTCGCCGTTCAAAGTCGCCACGAACAAGATTTCACCCGGCAAGAGGATCTGCCCACGGATTCCCCCCGCGGGGTGCAAGGGCGAGTACACGTTCACGTACATTCTTCCCGCCAACAGCTCCGCGACCTGAGTCGGCGTAAGGGTCACGCTGCCCGTCATGTCGAGCGACACCGGCGACAGTGTGAACAGCATGGGGCCGGCCTCGTTGCCGCTGCCCAAGCGAATCTGCACGGCGTTCGCATCCGTCAGGTTGTGAACCAGACGGTAGCTGAGCATCGTCCTTCCGGGATCGAGAACGAATGACGCCGTCCCCGTCGCGGTGGTGGCGACCGAGGGGATCTCTTGATCGCCTCCCAGGGTCGCCAGCAAGGCCAGCGGGCCCACATCGCCGACGTCGCCCGTGGCGTCGCTCGCCGGTGCATCGATGGCCGCATCGGTCAGGGACCCATCAAGGGCCCCGTCACCGGTGATCGGAACATCCAGCCTGGCATCGGTCCTCACATCCCCCACGCTGTCGGCCGTCGTGTCCGCGCCGGTCTCGGTCGCGCCGCCATCACCCGCCGTCTCGGCAGTTGCGTCGCCGATCCCGCCCTCGCCGACCTCCAGCGCGGGCCCATCTTGGCGACCGTCGAAGCCGCCGTCCCCTGCGTCACGTTTGTCCGAGTCGTCGCCACAGCCAGCGAGAACCAACATGCTCAAACCCACAACCTGAGCTAACCCAATCTTCCCTCTCATAAGATTCATGATGCCTCCCCTTGTTCTCTATCTGAATGATCCGGCGCTTTACCCGCGGTCGGAGTCGCGATGCCCCTCATCGTGGTCCGTTCTGGACACTCCCTCGTTTTGTTTGGACTGTTGATGCGTCCGCGCGCTCGGCCGTTACATATCGCTCTCGCGGCTCTCGCAAGGTGCGCACCTTCTGCATCGACTCCAACATCAGACGGAAATCGTGTCGCGTGGCCTGCTGTGCTGTTGCAGCTCCACCATCCAACGGGTCATCTCCTGTGCCAGCCCGGTGAGCTGCTCTTCGTCGAATTGCTCGCGCATGCGCGGAAGGATGGTCTTCTCTTCCTCGGCCACATGGGCCTCCACGAGGCCCTCCAGTTGCTCCATTTCCGGGAGGAACTCGTCGCTCTCCAGCGGCGTGGCCAGGATTTCCAGCACCAGGCGCTTCAGCTCCTCGTGTTCGGTTTGCGCCTTGTCCACCATCTCGGTGGTTTCGCTGCTTTGCCCCATGACGGGGTACAGGTATCTCTCTTCGATCTGCGAGTGCAGGGCCAGGAGATCGGCCAGGTCTCCCAGCAGGCGTTGCGATTCTAGCCGGTCGCTGGTGGCGCGAATCTGGTCGAACAGATCCTCCGTCGAGCGGTGCTGTTCCAGGAGCAGGCCAACCGCGTCCATGACCCCGCCTTGCGAGGAATGCGCGCCGGTCTCTGGCGCACGGGGGGAGGCGCGGCGTTTTCGACTGGAAGACTCTTCGCGCACCAACTTGGAGTAGCGGCTCAGTTCGCCGTCATGGGTCCGGTCCTCGTAGAGGAAGGCCAATCCGTGTTGTTCGAAGCGGTCGAAGAAGTCATCCCAGTCCAGGGCTTCCAGACTCTCCCGGGGCGAGTATCCGGGGAGATCGATACACAGCGGGCTCACGTCGTCTCTTCCTCGTGTGCGCTTGACGGCGGCGGGACGGCCTCCGCGCTCCTCCACCCACCTTCGTATGATCCCGTGGTCCCTCGTCGTCTTCGCCATGAACGCCTCTCCCTTCCTCTTCTAGAAGGTAGTCTGGTTTCCCGGCCTGTCTAGCCCGGGCTGGAGAGCGCCTGGTGCGCGGGGAGGCTCGGCAAAACATGCAGCCCCAAGCCTTCTCCAACGCAGAACCGCCGGCGCATGCGCTGCGGCCTTGCGCGCGGCTGGCACGGAAGGGGCAAGCGAACATCTAACCACGACCAGACGCCAACCAGCGATGGCGGGAGGTGTACTTGCGGATGTTTTCGGTGGCGACCAACTTCGACGACGATCTGCCCGGGCGTCTCGCCGGCATGGACGTGGAAGAGGTCTTTGGTTCCTGCGACCAGACGCCGGTCGGACATGGACGTCCGCGGGCCATGGTTCCGCCCATTTCCTGGCGTGCGCTCGAACGCCATGTGGGCGTCTGTCGAAAAGCCGACCTGGGGTTCAACCTCCTGCTCAATCCCCTGTGCCTGGGCGGGCTGGAGGAGAGCGTGCGGCTCGAACGCAAGTTGCGCTGGACCATGACCCGCGCGCTCGACATGGGGGTGACCGCGGTGACCGTGGCCCACCCCTGGCTGGTCGCGCTGGCGCGCAAGACCCGCCTACAGGTTCGCGTGGGGGTCTTCGTGGGCGCCTCCACCGTCGAGCAGGTTCGCTATTGGGAGGACCTGGGGGCTGACAGCATCGTCCTGGATACGCACGTCCTGTGCCGCGATCTGGCGACCATCGAACGCATCGCCATGGGCACGCGGATTGCTCTCGAGGTTCCGGTCAACATCGGCTGTCTCTTACGTTGCCCGTTGGCGCGCACCCACGTGGCCCGGCTGTCGCACTCATCCCGCCCGGGGACGCAGCCCATGGACGTTTGCGCGCGGTGGTGCATGGAGCAGAAACGTCAGGATCCCGTCAACGTGATCCGCGCGGATTTCATCCGACCGGAGGATCTGGATCGCTACCGCAGCCGCGGCATCAAGCGCTTCAAGATCGTGGACAGGGCGTGCTCGACCGAAGTGCTGGTCAAGCGCGTGCGCGCCTACCATCAACGGCGCTGGGAGGGTGACCTGTTGGAGTTGCTGGGACCACGGGGGCAGCCGCCACGCCGAAGGTGGTTGCCGGTGGTCGATGCGCTTTGGCATCTGGGGCCGCGTCGTGCCTGGCGCATGCTGAGTCGGGCGCGCGAGTTCATGAAACTCGAGTTGCCCTGGTCGGTCGACAACCGTGCGTTGCAGGGGCTGTTGCTGCCCGCCGGGTGCGCGGCCACCGGCTGCGAAGAGTGCGGCCATTGCGCCCGGATGGCTGCACTCGCGGTGCGGGCGCGGCCATCGTGATGGGGCGCGGGGTGTTTGGATCGCGAAGGCCTGGCAGCGCCATCATGGCCGTGGCCACCGCGCTGCCCGAGCATCGTCTGCCGCAGACTCGCGTGAGGCAGGTGGTGTCGGACATGGTGGACGGCTCGGCCACCCGCCGTGAGGCCGTGGGCAAGCTGTTCGACCATGCCTGTGTCGACACGCGCTTCAGCGTGTTGCCGCTGGAACTGCTCAGCCGTCCCCGCACGCTGTCCGCGACCACGGCGCTGTACCGAGAGAGCGCCATCGCTTTGGGTCGGCGGGCGACCGCGGCTTGTTTGCGTGAAGCCGCGGTGGATGCCCGTGCGGTGGACATGGTGATTACGTCGTCGTGCACGGGTTTCATGATTCCTTCCTTCGACGCCTACCTGGCCGAGGATTTGGGTTTTCGCGCGGACATCCGGCGCGTGCCCTTGACCGAATTGGGATGTTTGGGCGGAGGGGCGGCGCTGGCGCAGGCGCACGAGTTCTTGTCCGGTCACCCCGAGGCCCACGTCTTGATCCTCTCGGTCGAGTTGCCCACGCTCAGCTTCCAAGGGGCTGACAGCCGGACCGAGCAATTGGTCTCCACCGTGCTGTTCGGCGATGGGGCCGCCGCTGCGCTTATGACGGGTGCGCGCCTGGCATCCGAGCTGCGCATCCTGGACAGCCGTTCGCATCGTTTTCCCCATAGCGTGGGCATGCTGGGGTTCGACCTGCACGACGACGGCTTGCACGTGGTCCTGGCCAAGGAGCTGCCGGACATCCTGCGCGTTCAACTCGCGCCGGTGGTCGACGGCTTGCTGGCCAAGGCCGGAATCGCGCGCGGCGATCTGCGGTCGTGCGTTTTACATCCCGGCGGCAAAGCAATTCTGCTGAGCATCGAGCAGGCGTTGGGGTTGGCGCGCTCATGCACGCAACCGTCCTGGGACGTGTTGCGCGAATACGGGAACCAGTCCAGCGCGGGCGTGCTCTTCGTTCTTGAACGCTGGACAAGGCAACACCGTCCCCATGCCGGCAGCCACGGGTTGCTGGCCGCCTTCGGGCCGGGGCTCTCGGCGGAGCTGTGCTTACTGCAATGGAACTGACCTGGACCCTGTCGATCTACACCGCCCTGCTCGTGCTGGTCGGAGCCATCCGCGTGGCCGAACTGCTGCTCTCCCGACGAAACCGCGTGCGCATGCGCAGGCAAGGCGCAAGCGAGGTGCGAGAACGCCATTTCGCCGCCATGGTCATGGTTCACGTGGGCATCCTGGCGGGCTCGGCCCTGGAGGCATGGCTGGTGCGCAGGCCGGCGTGGCCCCTATTGTCGGTGACCATGCTCGTCTTGTGTGGGGGGGCCATCGCTCTACGCTGGTGGACCATTCGGTCGCTGGGGGCTCACTGGAACGTGGCCATCATGGATTCCATCGACGAGGGCGGGCGCGGTCGGCTGATGGTGGCCACGGGTGGGCCGTTCCGGTGGATCCGTCATCCCAACTACCTGGCGGTCTTCTGCGAGCTGTTCGCGTTGCCGTTGGTTCACTCCGCTTGGATCACCGCGGGGCTGGGCACTGTCGCGCACCTTTGGGTCCTATACCACCGGATACGCACGGAAGAGGCGGTGTTGATGGCCAGCCCGAGCTATCGGGTCACCATGGGATACAAGCCACGCTTTGTTCCCTTGCCCGTCACCCATCTGTTGCGCACGTTGTGGGCGTTCGCGCGCTTGGGCCGGCCGCTGTTCTTGGTGGGCGGGACGACCATGTACGGTCTGGGCGTGACGGTGGCGCTGGTCGAAGGGGCTAGCTGGAATGCCTGGGTCTACGCTCTGGGCCAGATGGCGATCACCGGCTTCCAGCTCATGACCCACTATGCGAACGAGTACTTCGACTACGAAGCGGATCGCTGCAACGCCACGCCCACGCGCTGGGCGGGGGGAAGTCGGGTTCTACCCCGGGGCGAGTTGCCGCGCTGGAGCGCCCTGTTGGGCGCAGGGCTATCGGCCGCGCTGGGCATGCTGGCCGTCTGGGCTCTGTGGGCTCGTCAGCCCACGCCGTTTCTGTGGCCGCTGTCCTTAGTCATCGTGGTCCTGGCCTGGTTCTACAGCGCTCCGCCCCTGCGTCTGCATTCGACCGGGTGGGGCGAGCTGGATGGCACCTTGGTGGTGGCAATCCTGGTTCCGCTCTTCGGCTTCACCCTGTACAAACCCTCGCTCGAGGGGCTGGGGCACTTGGCCTTGGTGATGGTCCCGGCCAGCCTTCTGCTGTTCTCCATGCTGTTGGCCGTGGCCGTGCCCGATGCACAAGGCGATGCGCTGGCGGGCAAGAAAACCCTGGCCGTGCGCCTGGGGGTCGAGCACGCCACGCGCTGGCACGCCCTGGCCGCGCTCGCGGCCTTCACGGCCTTGCCGCTCTTGACGGCTCTGGGGTTACCCGTGCGCGTCGGTCTGGTCCTGCTGTTCTTGGCTCCCATCGCGGCTTGGCGCGCCTGGAGCATCCTGCGGACGCATGAGCTGGAACAGGAAGCGCGCGCCAGCTTGGCGTTCTGGGCCACGGCCCTCTTCGCCCTGGCGGCGCTGGCGGAGATCGTGGGGTTGTTGTTGCCCCTGGTCACCACATAGCAGCGGCGGTCGGGGACTCTGTCGCTCCGATTCGCCCCGTGATAGCGTCGCCGCATCGGAGAATGAAGATGCGTTCGAACTTGCTCCTCATGACGGCGGTGACCTTTGCAACTCTGGTGGGCGGCGCGCGCGGCACCCAGGCGGCGCCGCCAGCGCAGGCTTCGTCCGGGGCCGCGGCGCCCGCCAAGTCCGGCCAAAGTGGAAGCGCGAACGAGGAATTCCAGCTTCGGCGATCGGATGAAGCCACGCGCGCGGAGAGCGCCAAGCGTGCCAAGCTCAAGCCGACGCGCACCGAGGCCGCGCTGCGCTTCACGTTGGTCGACAAGGACAAGGGACCGATCAAAGGGACCGTCATCGCCCTGACCGGAGCCGACGGGAAGAAGTACTACACGCAAGAGACCGACGCCGAGGGTTACACCGAAGTGCTCGTGCCGGTCGGCCAGAAATACGACCTGGTCTACCTGTCGCTGGGCATACGCGATATCGCCGCCCAGGTTACGGTGACCGACGAGCCGAGGCAGAGCATCAGACTCACGCTGCGCTACCAACGGCCAGCCCCGCCGCCTCCCATCATCGTGCCGGTGCCGCCCGCCACGCGTTTCATCCTGGACGGGGTCAACTTCGACACCGGCAAAGCCACCCTACGCCCCGAGTCCTTTGCCCGCCTGGACAGCGTATTCGAATTCATGGCCCACAAGAAGAGCGCGCGCCTCGAGATCTCTGGCCACACCGACAACGTCGGCAAGAAGAAGGTCAACCAAGTCCTATCGGAGAAGCGTGCGCAGACCTGCCGCGACTACCTGATCTCGAAGGGCATCGAAGCCGACCGCATCATCACCATCGGCTATGGCGACGAACGGCCCATCGCCCCCAACGACACAGAGGCGGGGCGCCAACGCAACCGGCGCATCGAGGCCGCCGAGCTTTAGAGCCCCAGGTCATTTGCTCTCGGCCAGGGCCCTGGACTCCGCGGCCACGGGCGCGGGCAAGGGCGGCTTCTGTTCGGTCGGCATGAGTTTTTGGTTGTCGTAATCATGGGCCAGAACCCGACCAGGGTTGCCGCCCACCAGACAAGCATCGGGAATGGAACGGGACAAGCACGTGCCGGGGGTTATCGTGACGTTGTCGCCCACACGGATGGCCCCGGCCAACACCGTGCCCGTGCCGATCCAGACGTTGTGGCCGATGTGGGGCTTGCCCTCCTTTCCGTCCGAGTGCCCGATTCCGATGGTCACGTTATGGGTGATGCTCAGGTTGTCGCCGATGGACTGGGCCCCGACGAAGATGTTGCTGGCGTGTCCGATGAACAGGCCGGGACCGATGTCGGACACATTGAGCTCGACGTGGTGAACCATCCGCACGGCGAAGTTGAGCAGACCGTGGAGCACGCGCGGCAGCAGACCCAGGAGAAAATGGCGTCGGCGGAAGCGCGTCGCCCACTGCCCGAAACGGTAGCAGACCACGCAGTGGAGCCCGAAGTGACTCAACCACAAGCCGAGCTTCTGACCGATCCTCGGCTTCGAGGTTTCGAATTCGATGCGGTAGTACTTTTCGAGATCGCGCGCCAACGTACCCCGCGCCATGACCGTCCCCCTTTTCTACCTGGCTACCTCGGATCGTTCTCACCCCTTGCCAGCATGATGGGGGCGAGTGAATCCGAGTGAGGGATGGGGGAGCGAGACGATGGCTCCTGGTTGGGCACCAGGCGCAGGGGAGACATCGCCGACAGCTTTCGTTCGACGAAGGCTTCGAGGCCCTGAAGGCTGTCCAGATTCTCCGGTATCATCTCACTGTCGTGAACGGTAATCCCGAAGGTTTCCTCCAGGAAACTCACCACTTCGAGGACGCCGGTGGAATCGACGATACCCTGTTCGAAGAACGAAGCCCGGGGTGTCAGACCGGCCGGGTTGGACAGGTAGAAGTTGGTCGTGATGAAGTGTTTGATGGTCTGGGCAACATCTTGATTGTTCGACATCTGGCCGGCTCCGTCTTTCTTGTCCTTGCGGTTGTGGTCGTCGGCGGGTCCTTGGCGAAGTCCATGGCCGCCTCGTCCTAGACCTCGGCCACCGCGTGCACCAGCAACGGGCGTGCGTGCAGGTACTGGGTGGCCCGGCGCTTCTGCGCGATGTCGCGGAAAACCCGTTCGACCTGCGCGATGGCCAGACCCAAGCCGACCGCCACCTCGGCGCTGGAAACACCGTTGTTGACGGCATAGAGGCACAAGTCCATCTGGTCGTAGGGCAAGGCGAAGTAGAACTCCTCTTGGGTTTGCGGCAGGGAGAAGGTGTCGGTGGTGGGCGGCCGGGAGCGAATCTCGTCGGGGATTCCCAGATAGGCGGCCAAGGCATACACCTGGGTCTTGTAGAGGTGGGCGATGGGCTTGAGGTCCGCGGCTCCGTCGCCCTGTTTGACGAAGAACCCCTGGTCGTACTCCAGGCGGTTGGGGGTGCCGGCCACCGCATAGTGCAGCCGATCGGCGTGGTAGTACTCGGTCATCTTGCGCACCCGCTGCTTGTAGTTGGTGGCGGCCACCAATTGCAGGTAGGCATCGTGAGGCATGCGCGAGGTGGTTTGCCGACCGTCGGGCGCGTGCGTGGTGAGCTGGAAGACGTTCAGGCGATCGCTATGGACGATGGGAGGCAGGCTGAGCTTGCACCTCCAGCCCTCGCCGTAGCCGGGCACCACCCGGCGAACGGCTTGCTCCTGGCGCGCGTAGCACCCCAGCGCCTGCAAGGCCGGACCGATGTTTTCGACCAGGGTGGCGATGCCCAGATGCTCGGCGGCCAGGTGCCCCAGGCGCAGCGAATCGTCCGCGCTGTCTCGCTCGGGCATCAAGAGGCCGAGCACCCGTTCCTTTCCCAGCGCTCGGGCTGCCAAGGCCGCCACCACCGAGCTGTCGATGCCGCCGGAGAGCCCCACCACGACCCCGCGCCGCTTGAGCGTCCCCAACACGTGTTGGCGAATCGCTTCGCCGATTTCCTCAGTCGTCTCTCCCGCGTCGATCGTCAAAGCCGTGGTGGAGAACATTCCGCATATGGGATGCCCCCAGGTCGAACCGGGCGACAGCCTCCGCCGGTGTCCTCCTGATCGCGCGCCCAAAACGCGCAAAGGGGCACAGTGTCCTGTGCCCCTTCGCGGATGGGATGGCTAAGGGTTAGCCCTTGATGGCTTTGATTTGCTGGGTCAGCGGCGGCACCGTCGATTCCCAGGTCCCTACCAGACCATAGTCCGCCACCTGGAAGATGGGGGCCTCGGGATCCTTGTTGATGGCCACGATGACCTTGCTGCTCTTCATGCCGGCCAGGTGCTGGATGGCGCCCGAGATGCCGACCGCGATGTACAGCTCGGGGGCGACCACCTTGCCGGTCTGGCCGACCTGCAGATCGTTGGACACCATGCCGGCGTCGCACGCGGCGCGGCTGGCCCCCAGGGCTCCGCCCAAGAGGTCAGTGAGCTGTTCGAGGGCCTTGAAGCCCTCGGCGTTCTTCATGCCGCGACCGCCGGCCACCACCACCTTGGCTTCGGCCAGATCCGGGCGGGCGCTCTTGCTCACGCGTAGAGCGACCAACTCGGAACCGAGCGCATCGATGGGGCCGGGATCCAGCGCCTCGACGGGACCCGCGCTGGCGGCGGGCTGCGCGGGCGGGAACTCGGTCTGGCGCGCGGTGGCCACCACGATGGGGGTCAACACCTCGACGTCGGTCAGGGCGTTGCCGGCGTAGGTGGGCCGGCGGAAGGCCTTGGCCCCGTTCACGGCCACGATCTCACTGGCCATGCCCGCGTCCAACAGACCGGCCACGCGCGGCAGCACGTCCTTGCCTGTCGATGTGGCCGAGGCCACCAGCGCCACGGCGCCTGTCTTCTTGACGGCGGATACCAGCACCGGCGCCCAGGTTTCGGCCAGCGCCGTGCCCAAGGCGGGGTTGTCGCAGCACAGGAGCTTGTCGACGAAACGAGCCGCATCCGCAGCCGCGGCGCCGACGCCCGAGCCGATCACCACGCCCACCAGCGGACCGCCGTTGGCCTGGGCCAGCTTGCGGGCGGCCGTGATCGCCGGCAGGGACGCCGAACGAAGATTGGTCGTTGTGGTTTCGAGTAGAACGAGTGTCGCCGACATCAGATCACCTTCGCTTCGTTGTGCAGCTTCGCAACCAATTCTTCGACCGAGGCCACCTTCACGCCGGCCTTGCGCACCGGCGGGGCTTCATGGCGCGTGGTCTTCACCAGGATTCCGCCCGAGACGCCCAGCGACTCGGCGGTGATCTCCTTCAGCTCCTTCTTCTTGGCGGCCATGATGCCCTTGAGCGAGGCCAGACGCTGGGTGTCGTCCCATTCGGCGTTGGCGGGGGCCAGGGCCTCGTTGCGCACGGCCTTCTTGGCCACGATGCGCAGGTCCACGGTCAGCACGGCGGGCAGCCGCACGCGGCGTTCTTCCTCGCCGGCGTCCACCTCACGGGTGACCGTCGCGGTTTTCTCATCGGCGGCCAAGACGATGCTGCCCAGGAACGTGGCTTGCGGCCATCCCAGGCGCGCGGCCAGGATCTGCCCGACCTGGTTGTCATCGCCGTCCACCGCTTGCTTGCCCGTGATCACCAGATCGGGCTTCTCGGCGTTGACCACCGCTTGTAGGACGCGCGCGACCTTGTCGGAATCCAGGGCGCCGTCATCGCCGTCGATCAGAATCGCGCGGCTCGCGCCCATGGCCAGCAGCTGGCGCAACTGGGCCGAGGTATCTTTGGGGCCGATGCTGACCACCACGACTTCGCCGACGCGCTCGCCGCCTTTTCCCTTCTCGGTCAGGCGCAGGGCGGCCTCGACCGCGTACTCGTCGAAGGGATTGCACTGCCAGGTGGTGCCCGCCAGATCGACGGTGCCGTTCATGACCTTCAGCTTCAGGTCAGGGTTGGGAACACGCTTACAGGGTACAAGGATCTTCACAAGAGCCTCCTTCAGGACTGTTTCACGGACACGAAAATCAACCGGTGGCGGAGCGCCAAGCCTCTTCGAGACACGCGAGGAAGTCGTCGTTGGTGTCGACCAGGTACACGGTGCTGGGTTTGGGCTGGCGATGCGCGCGCAGCTCGTCGACCATGGCGCGGGCGGCTTCGGCCTGATCCAGACCGCCCAGCCCGGTGCCCATGCCGGGGATGGCGATGACCTCGAAGCCGCGATGGGCGGCGGCGATTAGCGACGCGCGGATGGCGCGTCGTGCGTTCTCGACGCCGACCTTCACCCCCGGCTCCTCCATGGTAGGCGCGTGGATGATGAACTTGGCCCACAGCTTGCCGGCCGAGGTCACCACCGCCGCTCCAATGGCGATGGGAGCCAACGACATGGCTTCCTTCTGAATGGAAGGGCCACCTTTGCGCGACAAGGCGCCAGCTACACCACCCCCCATTATTCCCAGCGAATTTGCCGGGTTAACGAGAGCGTCGACGGCCATCTCGGTGATGTCGGCCTTGGCTATGTGTATCTGCATCCTTGGCGCATCCCAACAGGGATGGACCACGGTAGCATCAAGCGCGCCAAGTCTTCAAGTCTGCCGTGATTTTCCGGGTTTCGGGGGAGACGCGTTTCTCTCGAGTTTTAGGCGCGCACACGCAACGCACCAGGCAATAACTCGATGCTGGCCGGCAGGTGCCCTGGCGTTTCGCCGTCGATCTCGATGGGGATCTTGGCCGTGGCGTCGGCGGGGGCGACGTCGATGCGGCGGGCCCGAACGCCTTGCACCTCTTTCATGGTCAGGTGGTCGCCGCTGTACAGGCGGTGCAGGTTGGCCATGATGACCGCGCGGGACAGGTTGCCCACGGTGACCAGGTCGAACCAGCCGTCGTCCAGGAGCGCCTCCGGGCAGATCTTCATGCCACCGCCGAAGAAGCGGCCGTTGCCGATGGCGCCCAGGAGGAGCTGCATGCGCCGTTGTGGCTTGCCGTCGGCGGACACGACCACCTGGGCGTTGTCGTAGCTGACCAGCGAACGCAGGGTCGCCGATAGGAAGGCCACCTTGCCGCCCATGCGTTTGGATGACGTGTTGGCGCGACGGGCAACGTCGCTGGAGAAACCGAATGAGACTACGTTGACGAAGTGCCGTTGCGCCTGGGTTCCGTCGTCGGCCAGGTAGCGAATCCGGCCAGCGTCGATGGGCCGGCCTGGGGCCCTGCGCACCCGGCTCGCGGCCTTGACGATGTCGCGTTCCACATCGAGGGTGCGGCGGAAGTCGCCGCCGGTGCCACGCGGGATGACCCCCAGCTCGGCCTTGCCGCCTGCGGACAAGATTCCGTCCGCCACCTCGGAGATGGTGCCGTCCCCGCCCAGCGCCACGATCAGGCCGCGACCGGCCGCGCACTCCTCGTGGGCGATGCGACGGCCATCGCCCTTGCCTTCGGTGAAGCGCGTGTCGAAGGGGCCGAGCCCGTCGGTGAGCGGGCCCAGCAGGCCGGCCCAGCGTTGCTGGGTCAGCCCGCCGCCCGAGCGGGGATTGACGATGACAACTGGTTGCACGAAGCCGTCAGGTTAGCACGAAGGCGGCCGACGTCAGTTGTAGGTGGCGGAGAACAACATGGCGAAACCGGTTCCCGTGATCTGGCCGTATCTCGGGTGGTGGGCCGAGGCCATGTGGAACTGGACCGCGAGGCCCAGACCGAAGTCCCTCATCAGCAACCATTCCTTGCCGGCGACCGCCGACAGGCCGAAGCCGACATCGCTCTTGTCGTGGTACTCGTAATCGTAGGAATACGGATCGTAGGAATACGGATCGCTCGAATACTGGTCGAACATCCCGAATCCGACGCTGGTCGAGACGTACATGTTGACCGGTTGGAAGTAGTAGGCGATTCCCGGGCCTATCGTGATCATTTGGAATGTCAGACTGTTGTCCGTGTACGAGGACCTGCCGGATTCCGAGATGCGGGGCTGAGGCAAGCCCGTCCAGGCTGCCTCGCCGTAGATGATCAGATTGGGGGCGATCGCGCCACCGAACGCTCCCGCCAAGGAAAACGCCCCTCCCGAGTAGCTGACATCGGGGGCCGAAGCATTGAGGTACCCAAACCCGAAGGTCAGACGGGCGAAGAGGCCGCTGTGCTCTCCATAGACGGGCGGCTGGGTTGCGTAGGAAGGCGGATAGCCATAGACGGGCGCGTAGCCGGGCGGGGTCGCGTAGCCGGGTGGGGGCGCGTAACTCGGGGATCCGTAGCCGGGCGGGGTCGCGTAACTCGGCGTCGCATAGCCGGGCGGGGTCGCATAACTCGGCGGCGTCGCGTAGCTGGGCGGAGCCGCATAGCCGGGCGGAGGGGGAATGTCGGGTGGGCTAGGGATCGGCTGCGCGGGCGGCGGTGCGGGCGGCGGTGCGGCCGGCGGAGGTTGAGCCTGAGAGGCTGTCTCGCCCACGAGCACCACGGCGGAAATCAGGAGAGGGGCCAGTATGAGTCGCAGGGTGCTTTGCATTAGGCGTCCTTTGCTAAGGGAGGGTCGTCCCTCATCTTAGATCCAATGACGCTGTGAAAGCCCCGAAAATTCATGGCAAGTCCGGCCGGCACGCGGGGTCGGTGGCTCCCGCTTCCTGGTTCGAGCGGGGGAGCGAGCTGGGCTATCCCAACGCAAGATCCGTCTGGCATCTCGAAGCGTTTTCGACGGTAATCATGCCCCCTGATTCATTTGTGTGGTCCACCTTGATGGCTGTCCCCGCGCTCTCGCTCTTGCTCCTGTTTGCGGCCCCGGCTGGCCACGCCGACGCTGGTGTGGATGGGCCCGACGACGCCAATCCTTGCGAGCAAGACGCGCTGGCCGACCACGGCGAGGACAGCGGGTGGGAAGTCCGAGATGCGGAACCAGAACCCCCTGGCGACGCCATGGCGACCGTTGTCCTGCGCGTCGTGGTGCACGGCCAAGGCACGCGCGAGCCGGTGGCCGGCGCCAGTTTGCGGATCGATGGCCGCGTGGTGGCCGAGAGCGATCTCGACGGAGTGGCGGTCTCTCAGCTCATGCCCGGGCGCCACCGTCTGCGCATCTCGTGCCCCGGTTTCGAGGCGGAGACCCGCACGCTCGAAGTGCCGCTGCCCGGTGAGGTTCGCGTCCTGCTGCGACCGGCGGAGAGCGGCGAGCGCTACCAGACGGTCGTGACCGCGCGCCCGGTCGGTCAGGGCGTTCCCTTGGGCGGGGAAGAGGCCGCCGCCGCCCCGGGAGCGGCCGCCGATCCCTTCCGAACCCTCGAATCATTGCCCGGCGTAGCCAACGTGTTCTGGCCTTTCCCGCTCTACGCGATCCGCGGCGCGAACCCTGGCAACACCGGGTTTCTCCTGGACGGAATCAAGCTGCCGTCGCTCTTTCACCTGGCCTTGGGTCCGTCGGTCATCCACCCGCTGCTCCTGGACCGGATGAGCTTTCATCCCGGCGGCTATCCCGTGCAGTACGGTCGCTATGCCGGGGGCGTGGTCGCGGCCAGCACCAGAGCCCCACCGGTCGATCGTCCCCGCGCCGTGATCGATGTGCGCGCGCTGGACTCGGGCGCGCTGGTCACCGCGCCTTTGCCCGACGGCAAGGGCAGCGTGGCCGTGGCCGGACGCTATTCGTACACCGGGCTCTTGATCTCGCGCTTCTCGTCCGACTATCAGCTCGGCTATTGGGATTACCAGTTGCGCGCGGACCACGTCCTGGGACCGGGACGGGTCACCTTGTTGGCTTTCGGCGCGGCCGATCACCTGCGCCGCAAGGATCAGGCCGGCACCGAGGCCCGTCTCGATTTTCACCGCGTGCGTCTGGCGTGGGATGGTGGCCTGGCCGGCGGGCGGCTGGTGGCCGGCATCGCGCTCGGCACGGACCACACCTTTCTGGACCTGCAGGACTTCATGATCGCGCCCATGACCGTGCGTTCGTACCTGCTCACGCCGCGTCTGGAATACGTGCGAGCCCTGGCCTCCACGTTGGAGATGCAGACGGGGTTGGATGCCGACCTGCAGAGATTCCTGCCCGAATCCGATCTGGCCAGCGTCGACCAGTCCGACATCTCGCGTGCGCGCACCGCCTACGCCGTGGGCGCCTTCCTGGCGGCCAGGTGGCAGCCGAGTGCGGATTGGTCGTTGATTCCCGGATTGCGCATCGACACCTTCGTCGAAGAAGGAAGGACGGAGAACGCCCTTCAGCCACGTCTCGAGGCCGCCTGGCGCGCGCGCAGCTACTTGTGGCTGAGAGCCTCGGCCGGCACGTTCGCCCAGATGCCCAGCCTCCCGACCTCCGTTCCTGGCTTCGAGGGCTTTGGCCTGGCCAGCATCGGGATCCAACGCACCCGGCAGGGCTCGTTGGGGGTGGAGGTGCAGGCCGGCGAGATCTTCACCGCGACGGCCACCGCCTTTGTGCAGCGTGGGCGATTGAGCGATCTGCGCACCATCTTCGATGTCGAGCCGCAAAAGGGGATCCTGGAGAGCCGCGAATCGCGCAGCTACGGCATCGAGCTCCTGCTGAAACGGGACTTCGGCCATCGCGTCCACGGTTGGCTCTCCTACACCTGGTCCCGCTCCGAGCGGTTGTTGGGCAACTACGGTCCGGTGGTCCCGTCGGATTGGGACCAGCGCCACATCCTCAGCCTGCTGGCCAACGTACGCCTGCCGCGGCGCTGGACCCTGGGTGGACGCCTTCACTACAACACCGGCCGGCCCTATCCCGTCGCCGACAACCGGGAACGCACCGTCGATTACATGCGTTTGGCGCCGTTCCTCCAGGTGGATATCCGTGCCGAGAAACGCTTCATACTGGACCGCTTCGTGCTGGATGTTTACCTGGAATTGGGCAACGTGCTGGTGAACGAGCAAGAGGGGCGCGTGTGGCGTCAGGAGGACGGAACCTTGAAACATGAAGGCGTGCGTCTGGTGTTGCCCGCGTTGGGCGTGAGGGCTTGGTTGTGACATGAACAGGCTTCCTCTCTTCGCCCTGGCCGTGCTGACCGGTTGCGCACTGGAAGGTCGGACCATGGGCACGCAATTGGCCCAGGGCAGGGACATCGACGCTCCTTTCCTCGTGTGGGCGGAACAGCGGCCGCTGGTCTTGTTCGACAGGCTCGCCGCGGAGGGTGCCAATCTGCACGCCACCCCGTTCGACGGGCAAGGGGCCGAGGTCGTGTGGGCGCAGATGTCGACCCGCACCACATGGCAGTCGGCTTCCGGTTACCTGGTGGCCGAGCAGCCCACGGGGTTGTCCGTGTTCAGCCTGCTCTCGACCGGTCCGCTGCGCTCGACCCGGGGGACCGTCGTGGGGCTGCAGGGGGACGAGCTCCTCTTCAGCCAGGGCGAGACCACTCTCCTTTTGCACCTGCCTTCCGGAGAGGAGCGTGATCTCGGAAAGCTGGCCCAGCTCTCGCTCGCCCCCGATGGTCGCCTGTACTACCTCGGCAAGTCCGGGATACTTCGATCCTTCAAGACCTCGGATGATGCGCCCGAGGCGGCCGATCGGCTGGCCGACCGGTTCATCATCTCGGCCGACCAGACCCACGCCGTCATGCGCGAGAACGTGACGTCGTCGTCGCCTTCCGAGGGGGAGACGCGGGATCGTCTGCTTCGGCTGCCCTCGCTGCGGGACAAGATCGTGTTGCCGCTGGCCGACCGAGGGTGCGCGGGGTGCGTTTCCTGGCTGGGTTTCTCGCCCGACGGCCGGCACTTCTACTACGCCGAGAACCGCCGCCCCGACGCCGGCATCGTGTACCAACTGGACGTGCAGGCCCTCGAGGTGAACCAGGCCTCACCCCGACCGGGGCCCGGGGCCTCGGACCTGCTGTGGAGCCCCGCGGGCGACGTGGGATTGCTGGGCGAACGACCCTGCGCGGCCGAGGAGGCCGGGTGTCGCGTTCTTTATCGATCTCTCATGCGCCCCGGCCCGAGCTTCGCGCCTCTGCACGGCGCCGTGGCGGGCGTGAAGTTTTTCCCCAGCGGCAGATACCTGCTGTTCGAGGACGCCATGATGGGGGGCCGCCTGATGGTGGCGGCCATCGACGCCTTGAGCCCCGAGCCTTCGGCGTCCGCGCGCCTCCTGACGCCGCAGGAGAGTCTGCTGGATGGCTCGAGCTTCGATGCGGACACCGACAGCGTCGTGTTCTGGGCGCGGCCCATGGCAGGCAAGAGCAGCATCAACCTCGTGCACACCGCCGATCGAGGCAACCTGTACGCCGCCACCGCCCCTGACTTCGCGGTCAGGCGGCTGGCGGAGGCGGTCGACAGCGTGGCCGTCGGCCAGGGGCATGCCTTGGCCTTGGTGCGCTTCTCTCCCCAGGATCTGACCGGCGACCTGGTGCTCTACGATCTGGGCTCCGGCCAGGAGCAGACGCTGGCCGCGCCGGTGTCCGCCTTCTGGGTGAGCGCGGATTGCCCGAGCGCGGGCTCGTCTCCGCTTAGCCTGAGGTGGCAAGGGCCCATCACGCGCGCCACCGAGATTGGCCCGGCGTGCCCGGACAGGCCATCGCTGCTGGTGACCTTCGTGGTGCGCGGACGGGTCAAGTCCGACAAGGATGGCCTGTGGTCATTGACCGTGAGCCTGTGAGACGGGCTGGCTATTTCACCCTTTGCGACATCAGCCTGGCCAGCACCAGCGCCAGCTCCATGGCTTGCTCGTAGTTCAGCCTCGGATCGAGCTGGGTGCGGTAGTCTCGTGTCAGATCGGCCTCCGTGATGCCGCTGGCCCCGCCCAGGCACTCGGTGACGTTCTCGCCGGTCAGCTCGAAATGCACGCCGCCCAGGTGCGTCCCGCATTCGCCCAGCACGCGGAAGGAGGTCTCGAGCTCGGCCATGATGTTCTCGAACCTGCGCGTCTTGATGCCGGTGGCGGTGACCTCGCTGTTGCCGTGCATGGGGTCGCAGCACCACAGCACGTGCTTGCGGTTGCGCCGGATGATCTCGACCAGGGGGGGCAGAGCGCGCTCGACGTGCTTGGCCCCCAAGCGGTGGACCAAGACCAGCTTGCCAGGCTCGTTGTAGGGGTTGAGGCGCTCGACCAGCGCCAGCACCTCGTCGGGCGTGACATGCGGTCCGATCTTCACCCCCACCGGGTTGACGATGCCGCGAAAGAACTCGATGTGCGCGCCATCGAGCTGGCGCGTCCTCTCGCCGATCCAAGGGAAGTGCGTGGACAGGTCGTACCACCCGTGCCGGTGCGGCGGTCGACGGGTCTGGGCCTGCTCGTAATGCAGGTGCAGACCCTCGTGGCTGGTGAAGAAGTCCACCCGTCCGATGTCCGCCATCAGGCTGCCGCTGATGGCCTCCATGAAGCGCAGGGATTCCCCGATGGTCTCCACCATGCGCGTGTACTCCGCCGCGTGCGGCGAGCGTGAGACGAAGCCGGTTTCCCAGTATTCCGGGTGGCGCAGGTCCGCGAACCCACCTTCTATCAGGGAGCGGATGAAGTTGATGGTGAGGCCCGAACGTTCATAGGCTCGAAGCAGGAGCTGCGGATCCGGCGTACGCTCCTCGGGGGTGAAGCCGGGGTGATTGATCATGTCGCCCCGGTAGCAGGACAGGGTTTGCCCGTTGCGCGTCTCCGTATCGGACGAGCGCGGCTTGGCGTATTGGCCCGCGAAGCGGCCCACGCGGATGACCCGCCTCTTCCCGCCCTGCACCAGCACCAGGCTCATCTGGAGGAGGATCTTGAGCTTGCTGACGATGGCGTTGGACTCGCAATCGGAGAAGCTCTCCGAGCAATCTCCTCCCTGGAGCAGGAAGCGCTCTCCGCGGCTGGCGCTCGCCAGCTGGACCTTGAGGTTCTCGATCTCCCAACTGGTGACCAGCGGGGGCAGTGTCGCCAGCTGGCCCAGTATCGCTTGTAGCGCATGCGGATCCGGATACACCGGCATCTGCACGACCTGCTTGTCCTGCCAGGAGGCCGGGGACCATTCCGAGTTCGTTTCTGTTGTCATCTTGCTTGGTGGGCGCCCATGGGGCGGAGGTTGCGGGAACAAGAGCGAGTAAACACCATGCCGTCGCTGGTGGGAATGCTGGTTCACAGCCGATGGTGGCGGTCCGACCGTCCCGCGTGACGCAGAAGTTTCACAATGACGGAATTGTGCGGGTTCGGCGGGACCGTGCGGCAGGAGGATCGCCGAGCCTGCCTGGCCTGACACGGAGTCATTTTTCCAGACCCTTTTTGGGGGGGAGGGTCCCCTTCACTTTCTGCAAACGATGGCGAGCCGTTTTGCGAGGTTGGGGAGTCCACTACTTTGTCGGGCTTCGGGCGAGCGCAGGTGCCGAGGCTTGTCATCGTCCCCAATCGTCCTCCTATCGCAGAAACCACAGCAATCTCCAC
>CAZHUY010000032.1:0-37606 GCA_964535465.1 uncultured Myxococcales bacterium | reverse complement strand
ACCTGCAGCAGCGTGCGGCGAGCCGGGTCCATGGTCGTTTCCCAAAGCTGCTCGGGATTCATCTCGCCCAGGCCCTTGTATCGTTGGATCTGCAGACCCTTCTTGCCCACCTCGTGCACGTGCTGGGCGAGATCCTCCAGCCGGTTGAACGTGACCGTGTCCGTCCCCGCCTCGAGCCGATAGGGGGGCGGCCCGAGCACGCCCAGTTCCTGATACACCGCCGTCAGATCGCCGAACTCAGGGGAATCGAGGAACTGGAAGTCGATGACCGTGGGCCTCCGAATCCCCGCCGGCCGAACCGGCGCCTCGATTCGGTAACCACCGTGCTCGCTGTCGGGCGCCAGCTTCAGCACCACGTCTTTCAGCTCGGGAGCGTAGGCATCGAAGTACTGTTCGAGCCGGTTCAGCGCCTTGGCCAGGATCTTCGAGTCGCGCAAGTCCCCTTTCGACAGGTGGGCCGCCTTCACGATGGCATCGACGAGGCGAGCATCGCACTTGCGATCGAGCGCCTTGAGAAGCCGTTGGTAGCGCCCAGCCTGACGAGCCAGATGGCGCAGTCTCTCCCCGGCAATGGCCTCGCCGCCGTTGCTCGGCAGTAGGGTCAAGTTCTCGGTGGCGCTCTCCAGCAGGAATTCCTCGAGGGCCTGTTCGTTCTTCAGATAGAGTTCGCGCTTGCCCTTCTTGACCCGGTAGAGCGGTGGCTGCGCGATGTACAGGTAACCGCGCTCGACCACCTCGGGGAAATGCCGATAGAAAAAGGTCAGTAGCAGGGTGCGGATGTGACTGCCGTCGACATCAGCGTCGGTCATCACGATCACGCGGTGATAGCGGATCTTGTCGATCTCCTTTTCCTTCTCGACTCCACAGCCCAGAGCCGTGATGAGCACCACGATCTCTTGCGAAGACAACATCTTGTCCAGGCGGGCCTTCTCTACGTTCAGGATTTTCCCACGTAGGGGCAGAATGGCCTGGTCCTTACGGTTGCGGCCCTGCTTGGCGGAGCCTCCGGCGCTGTCGCCCTCGACGATGTACAGCTCGGACAACGCTGGATCTCTCTCCTGACAGTCAGCCAGCTTCCCCGGCAGCGACGAAACGTCGAGCGCGCCCTTGCGTTGCACCAGCTCGCGTGCCTTGCGAGCAGCGTCACGGGCGCGTGCCGCCAACACGGCCTTCTCGATGATCAGCTTCGCCTCGCGCGGATGTTCTTCCAGGTACCTGCCCAAGCGCTCGTTGACCACACGCTCGACGATTCCCTTGACCTCCGACGACACCAGCTTGTCCTTGGGCTGGTTGCTGAACTTGGGATCGGGGTGCTTGACGGAGACCACCGCCGTCATGCCTTCGCTGATGTCGTCGCCCCCCAGACCATTCTTAAGATCCTTGAGCAGCCCCGCCGGCTGAGCATAGGCGTTGATGGTCCTGGTCAAGGCGGCGCGAAAGCCCGTCAGGTGCGTGCCACCATCCTTGTTCTTGATGTTGTTGGTGAAACAGTAGATCGCGTCTTGGTATGAGTCGTTCCACTGCATGGCGATCTCGACCTGGGTCCCGTCTTGCTCGCCTTCGACCGCTATGGGCTTCTCGTGAACGGGAACCTTGGACACATTCAGGTCGGCCACGAACTGCGCGATGCCGCCGGCAAACTGGAATTCGTGAGACTTGCCGCTGCGCTCATCCTCCAGACAGATGGTCAGGCCGCGATTCAAGTACGAGAGCTCCCGCAGGCGTTGCGAAAGGATCTCGAAGCTGAACTCGTTCACGCCCTTGAAGATGGTGGGGTCGGGCTTGAAGGTGACCTTGGTACCGGTCTTCTCCGAGACGCCGATCTCGTCGAGCCCGGTGGCCGGATCGCCGTGGCGGTACTCCTGGTAGTAGACCTTGCCGTCGCGCTTGATCTCCAGCTTCAGCCATTCGGACAGGGCGTTGACCACGGAGACGCCCACGCCGTGCAAACCGCCCGAAACCTTGTAGTTCGAGTGATTGAACTTGCCGCCGGCGTGCAGGACGGTCATGACGATTTCGGCGGTGGGGCGCTTCTCCGTCGGATGCTCGCCCACCGGAATACCGCGTCCGTTGTCTTCGACTGACACCGAATCGTCGAAATGGACGGTCACGCCGATGCGGTTGCAGAACCCGGCCAGCGCCTCGTCCACCGAGTTGTCCACCACCTCGTAGACCATGTGGTGCAGCCCGGTGCCGTCATCGGTATCGCCGATGTACATGCCCGGCCGTTTGCGCACGGCCTCCAGGCCCTTGAGGACCTGAATGCTCTCCTCGTTGTATTCGCTTGCAGCCCGGGCGGCGTCTTGGCCCTGGGCATCATTGGGATCCGCCGCCATGTCAAAAAACCAAGAAGTTACCGTTAATTAGCACCATGAACCCGGCGAGTAAAGGAAAACCAGAGCACGGAAAAAGCTAGGCGAGGCGCAGACTTCCCTGCCTGACCTCGTAGTCGACGCAACCCTGCAGCGCTGGCAAATGCTCGCGCTCGGTTACGGTCACCAGACTCTGGCAATCGAGCGCCGCCATGGCTTCGAAGAGCCTCCTGCGGCGCTCCTCGTCCAACTCACTGGCGACGTCGTCGAGCAACAGCAGCGGTGGCTCGTGGAGCTCCTTTTCCAGATGCTCCAGCTCCGCAACCTTCAAGGCCAGGACCAAGGATCGAAGCTGCCCTTGCGACGCGTGCTCACGCGCAAGATGACCGGCCATCCGCAGTTCCAGATCGTCGGTCTGCGGACCGAATCCAGTAAAACCCCTTCTCTCATCCACCATGCGATGGGCCGCGAGTCCCTCTTGGATGGCCAGGGCTATCTGGGCTTCGCCCTGCGCCTCTTCGATCCGGGAGTCGCTGCGGTACAGCACATCCACAGGTATCTCGCTGTGAATCTTCTGGAAGGTGTTGCGCAAAATAGGCCGAAGCGACTCCGCCAGCGCACGCCGTCGCACCACGATGCGTGCCCCCGCTTCGGCCAGGCGCTCGTCGTAGCTCGCCAAGAGTGTGGCGTCATTGGCGCCGTTACGAAGCAGAACATTGCGACTCTTGAGGATCTTCTCGAACGCCTGGGCTTCGCGGAAATACGGTCGATACCCGCCGAAGACGGCTCGATCCAGGAACCGCCGCCGCTCGGAGGCAGCAGCCTTGGGCAAGCGCAGATCCTCGGGTCCGAAGAAGACTGCCCCCACTCCTACCAGGGAGCTCGAATCCCGCCTGACCGCCTTGTTGTCCAGCTGGGTCAGCTTTCGGCCCTCGATGACCTGTAGTTTCAGAGTCCTATCGATCTCCCGAACCGTGATGTCGGCTTCCACCGTCGCTCCCGACTCGTTCCAGGCAATCAGCTCGGACAGGCTGTTCGTCCTGAACGAGCGAAAACACAATGCCGTGTAGGCCGCCTCCAGCAGGTTGGTCTTTCCCTGCCCGTTTTGTCCGAAGAGGACCGTTGTCGCGGCACCCGGTTTCAGGGTTACCGATGCGAGGTTCCGCCAGCCACGTACCCGCAGCTCCCTGAGCTTCAAGGGTCTTCACCACCCAGCCGCAGCGACGGCAGTCGACGCATGTGACGGACGGGCAGGGAAGCGACGTAGATCCGTCATTTGACGACCGATGCCAACCGTTCGCTGCTGCTTTACAGCCTCATGGGCATGACCACGCCGAGATAGTTGCTGTCGTCTCCCGGACGAATCACGGCTGGATCGAGATCCTCGCCCAACTCGAGATTGACGTTCTTCGATCCCATTTCCGAAAGGAGATCGATGAAGTAGCGAGCGTTGAAACCGATCTGCAAAGGAGAGCCTTTGTATTCCACATCCAGCTTCTCGCGCGCGTTCCCCAGGTCAGGATTGTCCGCCTCGATGGCCAAAGAGCCCTTGGAGAGGCTCAGACGAATCCCCCATGTCTTGTCCGACGCAATGATCGAGACACGTTTCAGGGACTCCAGTATCAGCTCTCTCTCGATGGTCACGATCTTGTCGTTTTCCTTGGGAATGACCTGATCGTAGGGAGGGAATTGCCCTTCGCCCAGCTTCACCGTCAGCGTCACGTCATCGGCCTTCAGCACGAAATAGCCCTGATACACGCCGATCTGACACGGAGCTTCTCTCCCCTCGATGGCTCGCCGTATCTCGGCCACGCCTTTGCGTGGGATGAGAACGCCTGAGGCGAGCTTGGGACCGTTCGCCATGGCCTTGCCGACCTTAGACAGCCTGTGCCCATCGGTTGAGACCATGCAGGCGTTCGTCCCGTCAGATTCGAAGAGAACGCTGGCCAGATGCGGCCGGGTGTCATCCTGGGAGATCGAGAAGGCCGTCTTCCCGATCATGTCGCAGAGGACCTTTGGATCGACCGGGCTCAACTCCGCCTCGCCCACCGAGGGCAGCTTGGGGTAGTCCCGCTCGCTCATGCCCACCACCTTGAAGTGAGCCCGCCCGCTTTCGATCTCGAGCCAGTTGTTCTCGGTTCGCCGTAGCTGAACCTCGTCACCCGCCAGCCCCTTGCCTATCTCGAAGGACTGTCGAGCCGCCACCGTGACGCCACCCTCTTGTTCGACCTTGGCCGGCAATGACACGACAATGGCGACTTTGAGATCGGTTGCCGCGAAAGAGATCCTGTCCGGACCTTCGCTGCGGATCAGGACGTTGGCCAAGATGGGCAACGTCCCCTTTCGGTCAGCAATGCCGTGCGTAAGGTAGAGACCCCTCTGCAGACTTCCTCTTTCGATTCGAAAATCCATCACGCACCTTTGTCCTGTTTGATCGTCACCGGACGTTCTGAATTCATAAAGATAGGATCAAAAAGAGAGAAGTATAAGGCCCTGTGGATTCCTTGAAAGTTTCGTTTCTCCGTCGAGAAATCGAAAAAACAGCCTGGGGATAACCCTGGTGTTTCTGTACG
Organism: uncultured Myxococcales bacterium; assembly: GCA_964535465.1. Classification (GTDB taxonomy): domain Bacteria; phylum Myxococcota_A; class Polyangia; order Fen-1088; family Fen-1088; genus Fen-1137. The sequence continues at coordinate 32,721 of CAZHUY010000032.1, read as the reverse complement.
AACAAATCCCACTTGGCCCACATTTCATCTTGTCAAGTTTTCGACCACAGCTTTGTCCCAAGCCTATACACAGTCAACTGTTGATAAGTATGTCCACGAAGGAATCCTTGAGAATCCTTTTCGATGGCCGGGAGGCCAAGACATTGGCCAAACGCAAATCGAGCCGGGCACGCGAGTACCCAGCTCGAAGGACGGAACACTTTGGGGACTAACGCTGGCGCAGGTGGCTTTCGATCGTGTTGATCACGCTGCGCAGGTTTGCATCCTGAGCGACTAGGCTCTCGATCTTGTTGACCGCGCTGATCACGGTCGAATGGTCCTTGCCCCCGAAACGGCTCCCAATTTCCGGGTAGCTAGCCCCGGTCAGCTTGCGTGACAGGTACATCGCGATCATGCGTGGACGCGCCACGGCCTGCAGCCGCTTCTGTCCCTTCAGATCGTGAAGCTTGACGTCGAAGTAGGTCGATACCTCGCGCTGAATGGCTTCGATGCTGAGGCCCTTAGGAGCGCAACGAACCAAGTCCTGAAGAACTTCCTCGGCGAAGGCCTTGTCGATGGGTCGACCGGTGATGGAAGAACGAGCCGAAAGCTGCAGCAAGGCGCCTTCCAGCTCACGAACGTTCGACCTCACCAAGCTGGCGACGGCCAGGGCCACATCGTCGCCGAGCGGGATGTTTTCCCTCTCGGCCTTGCGATGCAAGATCGCAACCCGGGTTTCCAGGTCGGGATTACCGATCTCCGCGATCAGTCCCCAGGCGAAGCGGCTCTGCAGTCTCTCTTCCACTCCTGGCAGCTCGGCGGGAAGCTTGTCGCAGGTGAGGACGATCTGCTTCTGGGCCAGGTGGAGAGCGTTGAAGGTGTGGAAGAACTCGTCTTGCGAGCTGTCCTTGTTGGCGAGGAATTGAATGTCATCGACCAGCAGGACATCGGGCTTCTCGCGGTATTGAGCCCGGAACTCGTCCATCAAGCTGATGCTGCTGGGCTGCTTGCGCTGGTTCATCATCGACCGAATGAAGTGGGTGACGAACTGCTCACAAGTCACGACGGTGATTTGCCAGTCAGGATGCTGACGGTGAATCTCGTGGCCGATGGCGTGCAGAAGGTGGGTCTTGCCTAGCCCCACACCCCCATAGAGAAAGAGGGGATTGTATTTCGAGCCCGGGGCATCGGCGACCATGCGAGCGGCCGCGTGCCCGAACTGGTTGCGATTGCCGACGACGAACTTGTCGAAGGTGTAGCGAGGATCGAGACCGGTGGGAGAAGGGCGCCAGGAGGGAATCTCCGCGACCGTTCTTTCAGAAGACTCCTGGGACCTGGCAGGCATTCCAGACTCCTCGGGAAACTCGAATTCCACGGAAAACGAGGTTTGCGCGCGGGACTGCAGGTTTTCGAGAATGGAGGGGAGGAAGTTGTCCTCGAACCATTCCTTGTGATAGCGGTTCGGCGCTCGCAGACGAATCCGTCCGTCTTTGATCGCCAGACACTCGATCGGACGCAACCACTGATCGCGGTTCGCCGGTTTGACCCTTTCTTCTATCGAGCGGACTGCGTCTCCCCAGAGCTCAATCATGTTCTATCCACAACAATGCCGAATGGAAAAACCAAAAGATCACAAATGGTTCCACGCCAATACCCTCTGTTTGTCCACAGAGAGTTATGGTCGCGCCCAGGGGGCCCTATTCACCCAGAACCGACGGGCGCGGCCGAATTGGCCGGCGGCTTAAGTACCAATCCGAACCGTTGCCGACAAGGGGCAAAAACCGAGTTTTGCAAACCTGCGGAAGTTCGGGACAATTTCCTCGGTGCAGGAGAGGCCGCAAGCGTCCCTGCAATTGAGCGGAGAGCAGAACTCCCGCAAATGGTTCGCTATCCCTGGAGAAATCGCACACCAGACAAGGCCCGGTTGCGATCCATGCGTGATCTAGGGACCGGACGATGAGGCAGGCGAGGAAACCAGCGCAAGATGCGGCCTGGAGAGACTGGCGCCTCTTGGGGAACGGAATCAGCGACGGGCAGAAGCGCGCTGAGTCCAAGGGGGCGCCGGGATGTCCGTCGAGAAGAGAGTGTGACGGCGATTGCCAAAAGGTTCTTCTCGACGGAATGACCGCTGACCTTGAGCGCAAAGGCGACGTTGCTTCGCTGAATCACGAGGGTTTTTCCTCATTGACCCGGCGATCACGTCAAGCGGCCCCAAGGAGAAAGGAACAGGGCGGCGTTGACACCGCCCAGCTTGGATGCTAGTTCAGCGGTCCCCCTCAGGGTCCCGGAGGATCACGTGTCGAAGAGGACTTTCCAACCACACCGCAAGAGCCGAAAACGAACCCATGGTTTTCGGAAACGCATGAGCACGGCCGCAGGCCGCGAAGTGCTTCGTCGTCGACGCCGCAAAGGGCGCAAGAAGCTGACAGTCACGATCGCGAAGAAGTAGCTTCCGTGAGCGACAAGGGCCGCCAGGAAAGGTTCGGCCGCATGGATCGCTTGCGGGCGCACTCTTCCTTTCTGGCGGTGCAGCATCGAGGCCGGCGTCTGCCGGGACAAAGCCTCGTGCTCTATGCTCTTGCACGACCGCTGCAGAATCCACGACAGCGAGCCAGAATGGGCCTTGTCGTGAGCAAGAAGGTAGGCAACGCCGTGGTTCGCAACCGGGTCAAGCGGTGGCTGCGTGAGGGCTATCGTCGCCTGGATCCGCCCGCCCCTGCTGGCTTCGATCTGGTCCTTATCGCGCGGCCTTCCGAAGCCAAGAGCAGCTACCATCGCACGGCTCGCGAGATGTCCGATCTGATGCGCAGGGTAGGCTCGCCGTGAGCGCTGCATCCTCGCAAGGCTCTCGGATAACTGCGCTTTGCGCCGGCGCCGTTCTGCGCGCCTACCGCGCGGTCCTGTCGCCCGTCATAGGCCCAGCTTGCAGGTATATGCCTTCTTGTTCGGTTTACGCGGAGCAGGCCATCCAGGAATGGGGCTTGACCAGGGGAAGCTACTTGGCCTTGCGGCGTCTGCTACGCTGTCACCCATTTTCGGCTGGAGGGTGGGATCCCGTGCCACCAGCTCCGGCCGGCATACCTCATTCGAGAAGGGGATCGTGAACCATGGATAAGCGGCTCTTGCTGGCCATCGCCCTTTCTGTAGGTGTGCTCTGGGGCTGGTCCGCGCTCTTTCCGGCGCAACCACCGAACCAGCCAGCGCAGACCTCACGGAGCTCGACGCAACCCGCAGCCGCCTCTGCGCCAGAGGCGCCTAAGGTGGCGCCGGCCGTGCCTCCTGCCGCGGCCACGCCGCGCGCCCCCGAAGAGGAGATTGCCCTCGACACGCCCAACGCCCGCTTCGTGTTTTCGACGTGGGGCGGAACGCTTCGGCAGGTGAGACTGAAACAGCCGCAGTTCCTCGAAAACAAGCGCGACCCCTCGAGCGGCATCACGCTGGTGCAGACCAGTAAGCCCGAGTGGGCGCCTCTGCACACGACGTTCCCCAAGGCCGACTTCTCCTTGCCCGACGAATTGGCATGGACGGCGGAACGCCCGGATTCCAATACCGTGGTTTTTCGCGCTGAGACTGACGCCGTCGCCCTTGAGAAACGCTACCTTGCCGAGGCCGACCGCTTCCGCCTGAAATTCGCCATGTCGGTGAAGAACAAGACGGAGAAGGCCCAGGCGCACGGGCTGACGGTTCATCTCTATGGGCGCCAGGATCCCGAGAAGAAGGGCGGCGGCTTTTTCGACTACGCCTCAGCCAACCTGGCCGAGACAGTGTGTTGGGTGAACGACAAGGTCCACCGCTCGTCGGTGGAGTCGCTGATCAAGGATCCGATGGACCTTCCGGGTGACGTTCGCTGGGCGGCGGTCGGTGAAAAGTTCTTCACCATCGCGGTCGTGCCCTACCCTGAGAACCCGTCGCGGGAACGTCGCTGCGGGGCCCGGGCCTTGGGTCCCGAAATCGGAGAGGCCTTCTTGTCCCTGGCGCCGCGCACTCTGAATGCAGGCGAACAGACCGAGTATGCCTTCGAGGTCTTCGCCGGCCCCAAGTACACCAGCGACCTGCAAGCGATTCGGCCCGGGGGCGAGGACGCTCATCTGGCCAACACCGTGGACGTCACCTTCGCGGTGCTGTCCCGCCCGATGCTGGCGCTGCTCAAGTTCTTCCACAAGCTGTCGGGCAACTGGGGCATCGCCATCATCCTCCTCACCTTGTTCGTCAAGCTGATCACCTTCTACCCCACGCAGAAGACGCTGGTGTCCGCCAAGAAGATGCAGCGCCTGGCGCCCAAGATCGCCGCGTTACGCAAGAAGTACGAGAACGACAAACAGAAATTGGGCACCGAAACCATGGCCATGTACAAGGCCCATGGCGTTTCGCCCTTTGGCGGGTGCCTGCCCAGCTTGATCCAGATGCCCATCTGGATCGCCTTGTTCTCGACCCTGAACTACGCCGTCGAGCTGCACCGCTCGTCCTTCCTCTACATCGCGGATCTATCGGCCATGGATCCCTACTACGCCGCGCCCTTGTTGATGGGCGTCGTCATGTTCCTTCAGATGCGCATGTCCCCGGCCGGGACGGATCCGCAGCAGCAGAAGATGATGGCCATCATGATGCCCATCATGTTCACCGGCTTCTCACTGTTCCTGCCTGCGGGCTTGTCCACCTACACGCTGACCAGCTATTTGCTGGGCATCTTGCAGCAGCTCTACGTGAACTGGCTCGACCGCCGCGCCACGGCCAAGGCCTAGCGCAATTTCGGGTTCGCCCCCGCGTCGCGATGCGAATTCGTCAGCACGTCAACCCGCTCAAGTCGAACTTCTTCCAGATCGCGATTGAGCCCCTGAACCTGCCGCCGGGGGTTCACGTCGAGGTGGAGCTGGGCTCGGCCGAGGCGCATTACCTCATGACCCGGGCACAGGAGGACGCTGATCGCTTCTACGTCGGCGTGGAGATCCGCCGGGACCTGGTGGCCGAGGCCAACGCCATCTGCGAGCGCACGGGCCTGCACCAGGTGCGTTGCGTGTTCGCCAACATGTCGGTGGACTTGCCGCGCATCTTTCCCGCGGGCCGGGTGAGTCGCTTCTTCCTCAATTTTCCCGACCCTTGGTTCAAGGCCCGACAGCACAAGCGCCGTGTGATGTCGCCCGAGCTGGTGGTCGAACTGAGTCGCCTGCTGGTCGAGGGGGGCGAGGTCTACGTGAACACCGATATCTTCGAGCTCGCGCTCGATGCCATGGCGACCTTGGAGGGTGATCGCGATCCGCTCTTCGCCAACATGCGCGAGCCCTGGACCTTCCTGCGCGACACGCCCTTTGCTGCGCGCTCGTGGCGCGAACGGCAATGCGAGCAGGAGGGCCTCCACATCTGGCGGCTCGGTTACCGCAAGCTGTGACAGACCTCGAGTACCGATAACCTCTGAGGAAGGCAGGAAGCGGACAGGCAGACTGCTGCTAGGTGAGATCCAACTGGAGCTGTTCGAGCTGGTGGATGCGGTCGCGGACGGCCGCGGCCTTCTCGAATTCCAGTTTCTCGGCCCAGTCCATCATCTCGTTCTTGAGGCGCGCAATCAGGGCGGGCAGCTCGTCGAGCGGAACCTGGCGTTTCCCTTTCTTGGGGAGCGCCGCCTTGCCGAGGTCGACGAAATCGTCCTGCGCCGATCCCGCCAGGTCCTGAACGGCCTTGCTGATGGTCTTCGGGGTGATGCCGTGCTCGCGGTTGTACGCCTCCTGCATCGCGCGCCGTTGCCGGGTGACGGTGATGGCCCGTCGCATGGATTCGGTCTCGCGGTCGGCGTACATGATGACCTTGCCGTGCTGGTTGCGGGCCGCACGACCGATGGTCTGGATCAGGGAGCGCTCGGCCCGCAGGAACCCCTCCTTGTCGGCATCCAGGATGGCCACCAGCGAGACCTCGGGCAGATCGAGCCCCTCGCGCAGCAGGTTGATGCCCACCAGCACATCGAACTCGCCCAGGCGCAGGTCGCGCAGGATTTCGATGCGCTCGAGGGTGTCGATGTCCGAGTGCAGATAGCGCACGCGAACCCCGAGGTCGGTGTAGTACTCGGTCAGATCCTCGGCCAGACGTTTGGTCAGGGTGGTGACCAGCACACGCTCGCCGGCCGTCACCCGCTGCCGGATCTCTCCCAGCAGATCGTCGACCTGCGAAGCCACCGGGCGAACCTCGATTTCGGGATCGAGCAAGCCCGTGGGCCGGATGATCTGTTCGACCAGCACGCCACCGGCGCGGTTGATCTCGTATTCCGCCGGCGTGGCCGACACGAAGATGATCTGGCGCACGCGCGCCTCCCATTCCTCGAAGCGCAGCGGGCGGTTGTCGAGCGCCGAAGGCAGCCGGAAGCCGAAGTCCACCAGGGTCTCCTTGCGCGAGCGATCGCCCTTGTACATCGAGCCCACCTGGGGAACCATCTGGTGCGACTCATCGACGAAGGTCAGACAATCCGCGGGGAAGTAGTCGAGCAAGGTGGGCGGAGGCTCGCCGGGCTGGCGGCCGGAGAGGTGGCGTGAGTAGTTTTCGATGCCCTTGCAGCGCCCCATCTGCTCCAGCATCTCGAGGTCGTAGAGCGTGCGCTGCTGCAGGCGCTGCTCCTCGACCAGTTTGTTCTGGGCGTGCAGTTCTTGCAGGCGACCGCGCAGCTCGACCTTGATGCCGTCCATGGCGCGCACCAACTGGTCGGCCGGGGTCACGTAGTGCGATCCGGGGAAGATGGAGACCTCGTCGAGCTTGCGCAGCACCTTGCCGCGCAGGGGATCCACCTCGGAGATGGTCTCGATCTCGTCGCCGAACCATTCGATGCGCAGAGCCTTCTCGCGCTCGTAGGCGGGAAAGATCTCCACCACGTCGCCGCGCACGCGAAAGGTGCCGCGCGAAAAATCGACGTCGTTGCGCTCGTACTGAATCTCGACCAGGCGGCGCAGGACCGCGTCGCGCCGCACCTCGACTCCAGTGGCCAGATCCACCTTCATGCCCAGGTAGGCCTCGGCCGCGCCGATGCCGTAGATGCACGACACCGAGGCCACGATGATCACGTCGCGCCGGGTGAGCAGCGCGTAGGTGGCCGCGTGGCGCATGCGATCGATCTCCTCGTTGATGAGCGAGTCCTTCTCGATGTACGTGTCGGTCGCAGGCACGTAGGCCTCGGGCTGGTAGTAGTCGTAGTAGCTAACGAAAAAATGGACCGCGTTGTCGGGGAAGAGCTGTCTGAACTCGCCGAAGAGCTGGTGCGCCAGAGTCTTGTTGTGCGCCATTACCAGGGCCGGCCGTTGCGCCTGCGCGATGACATGCGCCATGGTGAAGGTCTTGCCGCTGCCCGTGATCCCCAGCAGCACCTGGGAGGGATCGCCTCGCTTGACGCCGGCCACCAGCTCTTCGATGGCGCGTGGCTGATCCCCGGTGGCTTTCAGATTGGTCTGCAGCTTGAAGGGCGTGGGCATCGGGAGGTCTCGAGGACCCCAAGTCTACGGCCAAATCCCGGCCGTGCTGCCCAAGCTTGAAGGCCGGTCAGGGGACGCGCACGGCCAGCACGAACTTCAGGTAGTTGCCCTCGGGAAAACCAGGGTGCACCGGGAAGTCAGGGGGCAGGCCGTGCCGCTCGACGATGCGCAGCTCGAATCCCCGCTGGGCGGCACCCTCGGCCAGGGCCTTGTCCACCTCGGCGGCGGAGAGCTTGGCGGCATTGTTGGCGAAGGCCAAGAGCCCCCCGGGTTCCAGCACCGCACCCGCGGCGCCTGCCAGCCCGGCCAAGTCCGCGGCGGCGGCGAAGGTCTGGCCCGGCCCCTGACCGTGGGAAAAAGTCGGCGGATCACACACCACGATGTCGAAACGCCGCTGGCGCGAGATGAAGCGCTCGAGCGTCTTGCCCGCGTCCCCGGTCACCTGCTCCATGCGGGCGGGGTCCAGACCAGAGAGCTCGTAGTTGCGCCGGGCGCGCGCGTGTCCCTTGGGCGCGGTGTCCACCGCCACCACCTCGGCGGCACCCGCCTTGGCGGCGCGAACAGAAAAGGCGCCGGTGTACGAGAACAGGTTGAGCACGCGGCGATTGGCGGCCCGTCGGGCCACACAATCCCTACCCAGGCGTAGATCGGGGAAGAATCCAACGCTCAACGGCGCGGTCACGTCCACCGCGAAACGACAGCCGGCCTCTTCCACCACGACCTCGAGCGGAGCCTGCTCACCGCGCGCACGCACCGCGGGCTCGGCTGGGGCTTGCCCGCCCAAGGGGCGCAGGCGTTTCTGCTCGTAGATGCCGCGCGGCTGGAGGGCTTCGGTAATGGCATCCAGAAGCTCGTCCCGCCAGGGGAGTGCCCCGGCCGAGTACCATTGCACCACCACGAAGTCGCCATAGCGATCCACGGTGACCCCAGGCAAGCCTTCGCTCTCACCCGCGAATAAGCGCAGCGCCGACGGGCGTTCGGGACCGAGCAGCAGCCAGCGCAGTTGCACGGCCCGCTTCAGACGGCTGGCGATGGCACCGGCGCCGGGATGCAGATTCTCCTTTGGGTCGCGGGACAGCACCCGAACTGCGACCGCGTGCTCCTTGTCCACATACCCGCGCGCCAGGAAACTCCCGTTGCCAGAGGTCAAGTCGACCAAGGTGCCGGTTGCCTCGTTCATGGCGCGGCCGGCAAGAGCCTCGCGAAAGACCCAGGGATGGCCCGAATGAACGCGGCGGGCCACATCATCAGGAAGCCGGTACGAGCCCTCGCGCACCACGAGTCCGGGTGCGCCGCGGCGCATGCCAGCGGGTACATTGCGCCTTGGTCGGTTCATTTTGACACGGTTTGACAAGAGATTGAGAACTGTTTCACGGCGCTGCAGGATAGAACAGGCCCGGCAGGTCGTCGACACAATGAAGACCGGCCCCTATTGGCCCGGCGACACAAAGGATTGACATTGAAGGGGCAGGTCGGGAAACTCGCAACTCCACCAAGCTGTTCCCTAGCGGATCGCTTATCGTAATGAAGGAAAGGATTTACCCATGACGAGTGGGCCAGGGAGCACCGGCAAGACTGATTCCCCCGACGACGCCATCGAAGAGATTTCCGGCCTTCTCGAAATGGACGAGCTGAAAGCTGGCGAGCCTTCCAGCGAGCCCTCCGACGGTGACCCGGAGCAATCCCATGAGGTGTCCGAGGCTGTCGGTGAAGCCCTCGACGTCGCCATGGAAACGCCGAGCCCGGCCAATCTCGATGCCTACCTTCCGCCTCCGCCCGTGAGCGAGGAGCCGAGCACGGAAGAGCCCGCGGAGGCTGAAGCGGGTTTGGGCAGCAACCTGGCCTACGAGGACCTACTGGAGAAGCTGGTGCTGCCTGCGCAACCCGCTCCGGTCGAGGAGCCTGCCGCTTCTCAGGCCACGCCCAATCCGGTGCATGTGTCCTCGCCGGTGGAGAGCCTTTTCCCGTCCAACGTGACCCCCGGTCCGGTGGCCTCCGACGAGCGTACCGTGGTGACCGTGAATCCTCTCCTGGCCGAGGAGCAGGAGGCTGCGGCGCGCGGTGCCGAGAGCTACATCCTGCCGGCCGCGCCGCCTCCGCAGCCGCTTCTGCCCGACACGCCGGTGGTCGAGCCCCAGGTCCGTCCCGCGAAGACACCGAAGTTCGCCGTGTTGCCGGGCAAGATCGTCCAGGCCACCTATCCGGTTTTCGGCGGCATTGTCCTGGGCGGGATCGTCCTGGGTGTGTTGCTCGGGCGTGCGTCGGCTCCGACCAAGGAGATCGAGAAGGTGAAGGTGGTGCAGGTGCAGCCGTTGGCTCCGCAGGCGGCGCCCGTCCAGGCCGCGCAACCCGCCAACCCGACACCCGAGGTGGTGCCCTTGCCTGCACCCAGCGATGAGCCCAAGCCCGTGGCTCAGCCCACCGCTGCTGCCGAGCCAGCTCAGTCGGCCGAGGTCGCGGCCGAGGAGCCCGCGGCTGAGGAGCCTAAGCCGGAAGCCAAGCCGAAGGTCCATCACGCGAAGGCTTCCCGCCCCGCCAAGCCTGTCGCCAAGCCCGCGGCTGTTGCCAAAGCGGTGGCTGCGGCCAAGCCCGCCGCCAAGCCCGCGGCCAGCAAAAAACCCGCCAAGGGCTGGGTCGATCCCTTCGCCAATTAGCCGCTTGTCCGGGCGGCTCGGTTCCCGGTCCCCTCTTGCCACCCGGCTAACCCCCTGTTACTGTTTTACATTCCGTTAAAGGAGCCGCTCGGTTCTGTCGACGGTCCATGGGGGTAACATGAGTCGACTGGGAGAGCTCTTACTGCGAGACCAAATCATCTCGCCGGAGCAACTCCAACGCGCGCAAGAAGAAAGTCGCAAGTCGGGGGACCGACTTGGGAACGCTCTGATCAAGACAGGGGCCATCCCGGAAGAGGATCTGACCCAGTTCCTGTCCAAGCAGTACGGCGTTCCCGCGGTCAATCTCTCCGAGTTCGACATCGACGCTGATGTTATTGCGTTGGTTCCCAAGGATGTGGCCATGCGGCACCGGGTCGTGCCGGTCAACCGCGCGGGTCAGTCCCTGATCGTCGCCATTTCGGACCCGTCGAACATCCTGGCTATCGACGATCTGAAATTCGTCACCGGCTACAACATCGAGGCCGTGGTGGCGTCCGATGTGGGCATCTCGGAGGCCATCGAGAAGTACTACAACAAGCGCGAAGAGCTGGATCTCAACAAGGTGATGGATGAGATCCAGGACTCGGTGGAGGTGGGAGAGGCCTCGGACGTCAACCCCGATCTGATGGACCTGGAACGCGCGGCCGACGACGCACCGGTCGTCAAGCTGTGCAACCACCTCCTGCTCTCCGCCATCCAGAAGGGGGCCTCGGATATTCACGTCGAGCCCTACGAGAAGAGCTATCGCGTCCGCTTCCGCATCGACGGTGTCATGCACGAAGAGATGGCTCCGCCCGTGAAGCTGAAGGCGGCGCTCTCCAGCCGCCTGAAGATCATGGCCCACCTGGACATCGCCGAGCGCCGATTGCCCCAGGACGGTCGCATCAAGCTCAAGGTGGGCAAGGACAAGGAAATGGACTTCCGCGTCTCCGTCCTGCCCACGTTGTTCGGAGAGAAGATCGTCCTTCGTCTTTTGGACAAGGGAAACCTGCAGCTCGACATGACCAAGCTGGGCTTCGAGCAGGACCAGCTCAATGACTTCAAGACGGCCATCGACAGCCCCTACGGGATGGTCCTGGTCACCGGGCCCACCGGATCGGGCAAGACCACCACGCTCTATTCGGCGCTGTCCGAGCTCAACAAGCCCGAAGACAACATCTGCACGGCCGAGGATCCGGTCGAGTTCAACCTGCCTGGCATCAACCAGGTGCAGATGCACGAGGACATCGGGCTGAACTTCGCCGCCGCTCTGCGCTCGTTCCTGCGCCAAGACCCCGACATCATCATGATCGGTGAGATCCGCGATTTCGAGACGGCGGAGATCGCCATCAACGCCTCGCTGACGGGCCACTTGGTGTTGTCCACCCTGCACACCAACGATGCGCCCTCCACCATCACCCGCCTGCTCAACATGGGCGTCGAGCCCTTCCTGGTGACGGCGTCGGTGCAACTGGTGCAGGCCCAGCGTCTGGTTCGCAAGATCTGCAACGCCTGCAAGCAGCCCGTGGAAACGCCGGCGGACGAGCTGAGGGCGCTGGGCGCGCATGATGATGAGATTGCCACCGCCACCTGCCAACGCGGCGTGGGCTGCCAGGTGTGCGGCGGATCCGGGTACAAGGGTCGCGTGGCCCTCTACGAGGTCATGCCTTTCAAGGATGCCCTGAAGGAATTGGTCCTGCAGGGCGCTGCCGCGGTGGAGATCAAGGCCGAGGCCATTCGCCAGGGCATGCGCACCTTGCGCATGTCGGGAATTCGCAAGATTTGTGAGGGTGTTACCTCCGTCGATGAGGTCGCCCGCATCACGGCTTCAGACTAAAGGATTCAGCTTGGACGCCAACCCCAACCAGACGCCACCCCCACAGGGACTGACCGTCAACCTGCAACAACTGCTCAAAGCCATGGTGGAGCAGGGTGCCTCCGACCTGCACATCACCACGGGCAGCGCTCCCCAGTTGCGCATCGATGGCGTGCTGGTGCCCCTGCGGGTCAACCCCCTGGGTCCGGTGGATACCAAGCAACTCTGTTACTCGGTGCTCACCGACACCCAGAAGTCGCGTTTTGAAGAGGATCACGAACTCGACTTCTCTTTCGGCGTGCGTGGGCTGGCGCGCTTCAGGGCGAATCTCTTCATGCAGCGAGGGGCGGTGGGCGGCGCGTTTCGTACCGTACCGTTCAAGGTATCGACCTTCGCCGAATTGGGCCTGCCCCCGGTCATCGAAGAGCTGTGCAACAAGCCGCGCGGTTTGGTCCTGGTGACCGGCCCCACCGGATCGGGCAAGTCGACCAGCCTGGCGGCCATGATCGACAAGATCAATTCCGAGCGGCACGAGCACATCATCACCATCGAAGATCCCATCGAGTACTTGCACCCGCACAAGAAGTGCCTGATCAACCAGCGCGAAGTGGGGGCCGACACCGAGTCGTTCAAGAAGGCGCTCAAGTACATCCTTCGTCAGGATCCCGACGTGGTGCTGGTCGGCGAAATGCGCGACCTGGAGACCATCGAGGCGGCGCTGGTGACCGCGGAGACGGGTCACTTGTGCTTCGCGACCCTGCACACCAACTCGGCGGTGCAGACCATCAACCGCATCATCGACGTGTTCCCCCCCAGCCAGCAGTCGCAGATTCGCGCGCAGCTCTCCTTCGTGCTCGAAGGCATCATCAGTCAGGCGCTGTTGCCGCGGGCCACGGGTCAGGGGCGCGTTCCGGCGCTGGAGGTGATGGTGCCCAACGCGGCCATTCGCAACCTCATTCGCGAAGACAAGATCCACCAGATCTATTCGATCATGCAGATCGGCCAGGGCAAGTCGGGCATGCAGACGCTGAATCAGAGCCTGGCCAGTCTGTATCTGCGTCGCCTCATCACGCTCGAGGAGGCCGTGAACCACAGCTCGGATCCGGAGGAGCTGGAGCAGATCATCTCGGCCGGAGGGGCCAACCCGGGCGGCCGTCCGGGTCTCGGTGGTCGACCGGCCCTGGGAAGGGGATAACCCATGGCGGCACAGCTAACAGCATTTACCTGGGAAGCGCGCACCCGCACCGGTGACGTGAAGAAAGGGGTGATGGAGGCGGAGAGCGAGGAGGCGGTCCACAACAAGCTCAAGCTCCAACAGCTACAGCCGGTGATGGTGAAGAAGCAACCCCGGCAGTTCACCCTCAACATCGGCACCGGCGTCTCGGTCAACGACATCGTCATCTTCACACGGCTATTCGCCACCATGATCGATGCCGGTCTGCCCATCGTGCAGTGTCTGGACATCCTCTCGAGCCAGTCGGAGAACAAGCGCTTCGGCAAGATCCTGGGACAGGTGCGGACCAACGTGGAGGGGGGCTTGACCCTCTCCGATGCCATGCGCCGCCACCCCAAGATCTTCGACAATCTGTTCGTCAACCTGGTCGCGGCCGGCGAGGCGGGCGGTATCTTGGACACCATCCTGCAGCGCCTCTCGGTTTACCTGGAGAAGGCCCAGAAACTCCGGCGCCAGATCAAGGGCGCCATGGGCTACCCCATCACGGTTCTGATCATCGCCGCCCTGGTGGTCACGGTCCTTCTCACCAAGGTCATCCCCACGTTCGAGAAGATGTTCAAGGACTTCGGTGGCGGCAAGCTGCCCGCCCCCACCCAGTTCGTCATCGATCTGTCGTGGACCATGCGCAACTACCTACCGTTCATCCTCATCGGCTTGGCGGTCCTCTTCACGGCGACGAAGCTGATCCTGCGTTCGCGCCGAGGGCGGCAGGCTTTTGACGGCATGCTGTTGAAGCTACCCGTGCTCGGCCCGGTCCTGCGCAAGACGGTGGTGGCGCGCTTCGCCCGTACCATGGGGACGCTGCTGGCCTCGGGCGTGCCCATCCTCGATTCCATGGAGATCGTGGCCAAGACCGCGGGCAACGTGGTGGTGAATGACGGCATCATGTTCGTGCGGGCTCGCATCTCGGAGGGCAAGGACCTGGCCACGCCCCTTATGGAGACTGGCCTCATGCCTCCCATGGTCGTGCAGATGATCAGCGTCGGCGAGCAAACCGGCGCGCTGGATGCCATGCTGTCGAAGATCGCCGACTTCTACGAAGAAGAGGTGGACGTGGCGGTGGCTTCGATGACCCGCCTCATCGAGCCGCTGCTGATGGTGTTCTTGGGCACCGTAATCGGCGGTCTGGTCATCGCCATGTACATGCCGATCTTCGAAATGGCCGGCAACATCAAGGGCGGTTAGCGTTCGGATGGGCTTGCCTTTCCAGGGCGCGGGAGAGGCGCAGCCGAGCGGTGGGCTGAACCTGGGCCAGGGTGCGGGGGTTCCGACCCCGCCTCTCGAGGGCGAGGACCGTCGAGAGGAGACGCTGCGGACTGTCACCTATCTGATGCTGGTGCGCACGGCGCTGGCCACCGTGCTCATGCTCTCCGTGGTCATCGTGGCGCTGTCGGTGGGGAGCGTCGAAACGCTCTCCGAACCGTTCGGGCGGTTCGTCTTCGCCCTGCTGGCCACCACTTATGTGGCGTCGCTTGCCTACGCGCTCGGGCTGAAACGTATCCGAGATCCTGCGCGCTTCATCGACATTCAGATCGGCGTGGATCTGGTACTCGTCACGCTGCTCGTTCATGCCACGGGCGGGGCACAGAGCGGATACACCTTTCTCTTCTTGGTCGATGTCATCGCGGTCAGCCTTCTGCCCAAGCGTCTCCGACCGGGCAACGTGGCCATTGCCAGCGCCCTGCTCTTCGTCGGCATTTCGCTGCTTGGCTACTTGCACATCCTGCCCCCCATCCGGGGGCAGACGGTCTTTCCCTGGGACCTGACGCGCGAAGAACTCGTCTTCCGTCTCGTGGTGTTTCTGGCCGGCGTGCTTTCGGTGGCGGCCCTGGGTATGAGCTTCTACGCCAAAACGCGCGAAGCCCGCGCGCGTCTGGTCCAACACCAAAAGATGGCGGGCGACCTGGCTTCCTTGCACGAGCACACCATTCGTTGTCTGTCGTCGGGCCTTCTCACCACCACCTTGGACGGCACCATCACGACCATGAACGGAGCGGCGTGCGAGATCCTCGGGATTCCCCTGCCCGCTCCCATCGGCAAGCGATTCGCGGATCTGCTGCCCAGCCAGGCGGCGTTTTCGTTCGATGCCCTCTCGCCCGGTCATGTGAGCCGCCAAGAAGTCGAGGCGCTGCACACCGATGGCACGCCCCGTTGCCTCGAGGTTTCGGCCACCCCGCTGTCCGACCATACCGGCATGATCGTGGGGCGCGTGATTCACTTCCAGGACCTGACCGAGCTACGCAGCATGGAGACCGCCGTTCGTCGGGCCGAGCGCCTGGCCGGGATCGGCCGCCTGGCCGCCAACATCGCGCACGAGATTCGCAATCCCCTGGCCAGCATCTCGGGCTCGGTGGAGGTTCTGCGCAACCAGCCGTGCGTCGACCCCGAAGCGCAGCAGCTCATCGACATCGCGGTTCGCGAGGTGGATCGGGTCAACGTTCTGATCTCCGGCCTGCTCGACTACGCTCGCCCCCGCACCGAGGACCGCCAGTGCCTGGACCTGGGCGAAATGGTGTCGGAGATAGCCAAGGTCTTCGAACAGGAGCGCCGGCCGGTCGAGGTCCGTGTGACCACCGATCTGCAGCCCGGTGCCACCATGGAAGGGGCCTCGGGACAGCTTCGTCAGGTGTTGTGGAACCTCCTGCGCAACTCCGCCGCCGCCATGCCCAAGGGTGGGGACATCCGCATCGTCGTCGCCCGTCGCGAACGCACCAACCGCGATGACGAGGTCATGCTGAGCGTGAGTGACACGGGCATCGGGATTGCGCCGGAGGATCTGGACCACATCTTCGAACCCTTCTTCTCTCGTCGTCCCGATGGCACCGGCCTGGGGCTGGCCATCACCGCGCGCATCGTCGAGGACCACAAGGGTCGCATCGAGGTGGCGAGCCAGGTGGGCAAGGGCACCACCTTCACCCTGCGTTTCACGGCGAGCCCATAGGCCGCGCAGGCCGGCCGGGCTCCTGGAGGAGGGAGAATCACCTCCCGGGGTTTCCCATGCGCCGTCACAAAGTCGTTTTCTGGGTACTCCCATTGCAGGTCGAAAGGGACGGCATTGTCCCTGGACCACCGGCCTCGTACACTCATCCGCTTCACCGTGAGCCACGAACCACAGCCAACCGATCTCGCCGAAAGCTCGGCCTCTCCTCCCACCGAGGTGTCGGAGGAGTTGAACTTGCTGCGCGTCGTGCTCGGCAAGCTGGACGCGCAACCGACGCGGCTGCGCAGCCTGGTTGACGACGCCGGCACCCTTATCGAGTTGCGCGATGCTCTGGCCGAAGCCAAGCCCGAGGATCAGGGCCCGCTCTTGGCCGAGATGCACCGTATCGAGGCGCTCTCTCGCCAGCGTGGCAAGGGTGACAGCCCGCCCGTGGATCGCCGCTCGCCCTACTTCGCCCATCTGCGCCTCCTCGAAGGTAACAAGCGTCGCGACGTGCTCATCGGACAACGGGGCTTCGTCGAGCGTGGCGGCGGCGTGCAGATCGTCGATTGGCGAAACGCGCCCGTCTCGCGGCTCTTCTACCGTTACGAAGAAGGGGACTGCTACGAAGAACAACTGGGCGATCGCATCGTCGAGGGTGAGGTGCTGGCACGGCGGACGGTGTCCATCATCAACAGCGAGCTGCGCCGGGTGGCATGCGATCGCGGGACCTGGTCGCGGGCTGTGGCAGCGAGGAGTGGAAGGCGGTCAACGCGCAACAGACCCGGCTGGGTGTGGGGCGCGATGGTTTCCCCAAGGTGATCCCGCCCGAGCCCGCCCAGCCCACGGCGGTCAAGCACGATGGCCGCGGCCCCGCCCGTTTGGGGCTCGAAGCCGATGGAAGCAGGCGCCGGGATCGCTTTCTGCCGGCCATCGCCGCCCTCATCGATCCGCGCCAGTTCGACTTGATCAGCCGGCCCAGCGCGGGGTTGATCGTGGTGCAAGGCACGGCGGGCAGCGGCAAGACCACCATCGGTCTTCACCGCATCGCCTACCTGGCGTTCGCTGATCCTCAGCACTTTCGACCCAAGAACATGTTGGTCGTGGTGTACCAACGGGCCCTGGCCAACTACGTCTCCCAGGTGCTTCCGTCGTTGGATGTGCCTGGCGTGCCGGTGCGCACTTTCACCTCCTGGTCGGAATCCATGCGCCGGAGCATGTTCCCCAGCTTGGATCGTCTCCCGGGTGAAGCGCCGCCCGACACCCCTCCCGTGGTCATGCGCGCCAAGTCCCACGGCGCCATGCTGAAGATCCTGCAGGAGCGCCAGGCGGAGAAAGCGGCCTGGTGTCGTGCCGAGCTGGAATCCGCCCTGGCCCAGCGACCCGAGCTGTCGGCGGTGTTGACGGCCTGGGACGAGACGAGCGGTCGCGTGGATGCGCGGGTGACGGCCTTGGCTCGCTGGCTCAAGCAGAGCACGTTCTCCGCCTCGGCTCGCACCGCCATCGAAGCGGCGGGCGCTCGGCTGCGCGCGCGCACACGCGACGTGGTGGGCGAGTGGGCAGCCCTGCTCACCGACCGCAAAGGCTTGGCCGACGGTTTCGCCCGACACGCGCCCGGCCAGTTCAGCGAGGGCCAGATCGACACAATTCACCGTTGGTGCGTGACGCGCGAACGGCTTCGCCAGACCCGGAACCAGGGTGACGAAGGCTGGGCCTTGGACCAAGAAGACGATGCGCTCTTGCTGCGCATTCATCAGATGCAACGGGGTCCCTTGGGCGGCAAGGAGCCGATCCTCTACGACCACCTGATGGTGGATGAGGTGCAGGACTTCGCGCCCATCGAGCTGGCCGTGCTCCTGGACAGCACCAACCGGCACCGATCGATCACGCTGGCCGGGGACACCAACCAGGCCATCATGCCCGAGCACGGGTTCTCCGATTGGACGCAGATGCTGGCCGACCTCAACATCGCCCACGATCGGGTCGAGCCCCTGCGCGTGAGCTACCGTTCGACCCGCGAGATCGTCGACAGCGCCCTGCACGTCCTGGGTCCGCACGCGGCCGATGTGCGGCCGGTGGCGCCCCGGCGTGGCGCCCCGGTCGAGGCCTTCGCCTTTGGCTCGGCCGGCGAGTGCACCGATTTCCTTGCCAAGGCGTTGCGTGACTTGGTCCACAGCGAACCGCTGGCCTCGGTGGCGCTCATCGCCCGCCACGCGGAGCAGGCGCGCCTCTACTACGAGGCCCTGTCCGCGGCCGAGGTGCCTGAGCTGCGCCTGGTGGCCGATCAGGACTTCTCGTTCCGCGCCGGGATCGATGTGACCGACGTGGCGCAGACCAAGGGCCTGGAGTTCGACATCGTGATCCTGCTGGAGGTGACCGAGGACTCCTATCCGGCGAACGATCACTCACGCCGGCTGCTTCACGTGGCCATGACCCGCGCGGCCCATCAGCTATGGGTCACGTACACGGGCTCGAGCTCGCCCCTTCTCCCCGCGGCCCTGAGGTAGTTCAGCCCTGGAAGAAGCGGTTGAGCGCCCACACTTCGCGGGCGCGCAGTCCCTGGAATCGAATGCCCATGCCCGGGAGCTGATCGCCCTCGCCTGGCTCGACCCAGCGGACCTCGCCCGATACTTCGATGGGTTCGGGTTGCGTGGGGATACGGAAGCGTATCTGCAGACGCGTCTGCAAGGGGAAGGGCGACGCGGTCTCGACGAACACCCCTCCTAGGGAAATGTTGCGCGTGGTGGCAACCGTGCGTTGTTCGCCGGCGAGGACCTCCACTTCCAGGCGCCGTGCGTATCGGGGGTCGGTTCGTCGAAAATGCTCAGACAAGGTATGCCTCGCTGTCGAGAGGTGGAACACGCGGTTGAGCTGCCCAGACATCCGCCTCGCTCGACTTCGCCAGTCTATTGGAGCTGCTCGGGTTAATCAATGCGGCGTCGACAAATTGATGGATCACGCGATGCGCCCACGAGAGGCAGCAATGCGGCAGGGTCATGAGTCCTGGTCATCGATACCACGGCGGTTTTCGACTAGTATCCTCGGCCTCATGAATCTCGATGCCTATCCCTTGAGCCAAATCGCCGACCGCGTGGGCACGCCCTTCTATCTCCTCGATGCCGGGATCCTGCGAGCCAATCTCGCTCGACTGCAGGAACTGGTCTCCGGTCTGCCCGTGGTCGCGCGCTACGCCATGAAAGCCAATTCTTGTAGGAGAGTGCTGGAGCTGGTTCGGGAGGCAGGGTTGTGGATCGACGCGGTCAGCGGGAACGAGGTCCTGCGCGCGCTGCGGGCCGGCTTTCCGGCTGGGCTGACCCCGCCCAAGATCATGCTGACCGCCGACGTGTTCCGCGACAACGCGCTGGAGGTGCTCCGCCAACACCAGATTCTGCCCAACCTGGGATCTCCGGGAATGATTCGGCAGTTGGCGGCGACGGGCTACCGCGGCCCGATCGCGGTGCGTGCCAACCCAGGGTTTGGACACGGCCATGTTCAGGCGTGCGACACCGGGGGCCCCTCCTCGAAGCACGGGGTTTGGCACGAGGATCTCGATGGTCTTCGCCAAGCCGCCGCTCAGGCGGGCTTGCGCATCGAGATCCTGCACGCCCACATCGGCACGGGTCCGCAGCCTCGCGAGTTCGATCAGAACATGCGCAAGCTGGTGGACTTCTTCGAGGGCATTCTGCCGGCCTTTCCCGACGTCATGGCGGTCAACTTCGGCGGCGGCATCCCCCACCCCTACCGGCCCCACGAGCAGCCTTACGACCTCGCGTGGTTCCGCCCGGTGCTGGAAGACGCCGTGGCCCGCTTCGCCCGCGTCGCCGGCCGCCCCATACGTGTGGAAATCGAACCGGGCCGCTATCCGGTGGCGGGCATGGCCGCCCTGGTGTGCCGGGTGCACGACATCAAGCAGACCCGGACCAACCCCAAAGGCCCGGGGCACAACTTCATCATGACGGACGCCGGTTTCTGCGACCTGATCCGCCCGGCCATGTATGGCTCGTACCACCACATCTCGGTGGTGGGGGCGGGCGCCCAGCGTACCCCCGAGCCGATGGTGGTGGCCGGGCCGTTGTGCGAGAGCGGCGATGTCTTCACCCGCGATGGCGCCGAATCGATCGTGCCCCGCATGCTGCCTCGCCCCGAGCCGGGCGACCTGCTGGTCCTGCACGACGCCGGCGCGTACGGCTCGGCCATGAGCTCGAACTACGTCTCGCTGGGGCGCGCGGCCCAGGTGCTGTGGGACGGCGAGCGCGCCACCCTGGTGGCTCGTCGCGAGACCATCGACGACGTGGTCCGCGCCGAGTGCGCGGAGCCTGTGGGCTAGACAGAGGCCGGCGCTCGTCGCACCATCAGCGCGCGATCACGGTGGCCCAGCCGGCGGCGGGCATGGTGAACTGCAGCTTCTTGCCTCCCGCGGCCACGGTCATGGTCTTCTCCGCGCCAGGGTTATAGGCCACGGTCACGATGCTTCCGTCGGGGTTCTTGAAGGCCACGGCATCGCCGCCCGTGGTGCCGACCACCTTCGCGCCCGGCTTCACGAATTGCGAGAAGTGACGGAAGACGTAATAGGTGGGCGTGATGACCAGCTTCTTGGCTGCCTCATCGACGGTCAGGAGCGCGTTCTGCGGCCAGATCCGCTTCGAATCGTTCCCCAGGCCAATGGTGTCCAGCACCACGTTCCACGTGCTGTACGAGGTGACACCCTTCTTGATCCAGTCGCGGATGAGGCCCCAACTCTCGACCGCATAGGCCTGGTCGTTGGGCGCCTTCTTGTCGTTGTAGGTCTCCCAGGGGTAGTTGCCGCACTTGTGCTCGGTCTGCCAGATGGGAACGCCGTACGACTTGGCGCCGCTGGGGTCCATGCCCCACTGGTAGCCCAGGACCTTGATGAGGGGCTTGGCGGTGGTGTCGCCCATCACCGCTTTGACGATGTCGGTATCGCCCGTGCCGCCATTGAAGGTGCCCAGCATGATCTTGACAGAGAGATTGGCGGCGTTGAGCGCGGGCCCGAGGTGTTTACCCACGAAGCTCGCGTAGGCCGTGGGATCCCAGCCGCAGGTCGGATAGGTTCCGCTGTAGCCAGGCTCGTTCTGCGGAGAGACCATTTCAATGTTGATCTTCTCCTCGCCGTAGGCCTGCACGAATTTGACGAAATAATCGGCCAACGCCTTGAGCGACGTGGCGTCGGTCTTCATCTTGCCGCCATCGTCGGGGAAATCGTCGTTGAAGGGTCCGTTCTTCAGCCAGGTGGGCGGGGTCCAGGGGCTGGCCCAGAAGCGCATGTCGGTCTTGATGGCCTTGGCCGCATTGACGAAGGGGATGAGCTTTTCCTTGTCGCGATCGATGGAGAACTTCGACATGGACGTGTCGTCCTTGGTCTCGTTGCAGGTGTAGCGATCCATCGCGTAGTCCGACGCGCCCATCGGGATGCGCCCCCAGGCGAAGTTGACGCCGTCGGCCGAGAAGAGCATGTTGAGGGCCTTGTTCCTGTCGTCCTCGCTCAGCATGGAGAGGTAGTACCAGCCCTTCTCGTTGAAGGCGGCGCCGAAACCCTCCCAGTCCTGCGCCGGGGATCCGTCGTTGACGGTCACATCGGCGTTGGTCGTCACCTCTTTGAGCTGTCCGTCGGTCTTCCACTCGGCGCCTGCCTTGGTGGTGACCAGGCTGAGCGTGGGGGGCGGGGTCCCCGTCGAGCTGCTCGGCGTGCCGGCCGTGCCGCCCTTGCCCCCCGTGCCCGCAGCCGTGCCACCCTTGCCGGCCTGGCCCCCGTTTCCACCACCTCCGCCCGTCGCGTTTCCTCCGGCACCGGCCGCACCTCCACCCGTCGCGTTTCCTCCGGCACCAGCCGCGCCTCCGCCCGTGCCACCGGTGGTCCGCGCTCCGCCCCCCCCGGCGCCCGCGGTCCCTGCCCCGCCGCCCCCCGACGAGCCACCCTTGCCAGACGAGCTCGCCATCGCCGACGAGCCCCCTTTGTCGCTGGTGGACGCGCTGGAGGCTTTGCTGGAGGAGCCGCCCGCCGCCGAGGACGCACCACCCGAGGCGCTAGCCGATTGACCGGTCTTCCCGCCGTTCTCGGCGGTCGACTCGGAGCTACCCGAGCCGCAGGCAGAGGCGTAGGCCGTCGCCAGCAGGGCGAGGCAGGCACGCGAGGCACGCGCCATGTGACGGCGTCTGCCCAGCGCGAGCACGCCGAGGAGAAGGCCCAGCATGGAGAAGGTCCCTTGCGATCCGTGGCCGCTGCTGCCCACGCGGCAGCTACACCCGGAGGAACTGCCGCTCGCTTCGCTGCTCGAGCTCGCGCTGGCCGAACTGCCCTGCCCCGAGCTGCCGCCGCTACTTCCCGATTTGCTGGACGAGCTGCTCGCCTTCTTGCCGCCGCTGCTGCTCGAACCACCGCTGCTCGAGCTCTGAGCGGAGCTGCCGCCCGACGACTTGCTCGAGCTGCCGCTCGCGCCGCCACTGGATCCGGCGCTGGCCTGACCGCCACCGCCCGAGGTTCCGCCGGACTTGGCTCCGCCGCCGCCCGTCCCGCCGCCCGTGCTCCCGCCGGCGCCCGAGGTTCCACCCTTGCCGCCGCCCCCGGTGCCGCCCGCGCCGCTGCTGCCGCCCGCGCCGGTGCCGCTGTTGCCGCCCGAGCCGCCCGTGGGGGTGCCGCCCGCGCCGGAGAACTTCAACCAGTTGAGGTTGGCCGCACCGGAGAACATCAGGTACAGCTTCGACACGCCGGTCACCGGCGCGCTCAGCTTGCAGGTCTGCGTGGCCCACGAGCTGGATGCGGGCAACGTGCACTTGCCCAGCGAGGTTCCCGTCTCGCTCTCGGCGCGCAGCTCCACGCTGGTCTCGGCGGCGTTCTTCACGCGCAACTGGACCGTGTCCACACCCTCATCGGTGTAGTCGACGTTCTCGAAGTACACCCAGCCGTTGGCTTTGGCAGAGATCGCCTGCCCCATGCTCTCGTCGGCGCTGTCTTCCTTGGTGACCTCGGACTGACCGTCGTAGTCCTCTCCCTCGATCTCGACCTTGGCATCGCGACCGGTCAAGGGGCGCTTGAGGCTCAGGATGATCATGGATGCGCCCTGCTTGGGAATGGCGAAGGTCGCGGTGTACTTGCTCTCCATGGTCTTCTTCGCGACGTCCTCCACCGGCATCAGGTGCTGGGCCTTGCGCATGGCCTGCCAGTTGGCTTCCGTGGGGGCCGAGGGCTTGTTCTGCCCCACCCACACGCTGTAGGGGTTGGCGTTCTTCTCGTCGATGGCGAAGCGCGTGATGTACGCTTCCTTGCCAGCGAACGGCAGATTGTCGACGGTGACGGTCACGTTGTCGGTGCCGGTTGTGAGGACCTTCGCGTAGTAGTTGTAGACGATGATTTGCACCTGGCTGCCGTCGGCCGACACCGCGGCCATGCCGTCCACGCCATCCTTGGTCCCGGTGCCGCCGGTCACGGCCAGGCGCTTTTCGCCCAGGTAGTTGAGCATCTTGAAGCCGTTGAAGGCCGCCTTGCGCATGCCCTGGAAGGTCGTGAGACCGAAGACCGAGCCAAAGGGCAGCGTGCCGTTCGGGGTCTTACCCAAGATGTAGGACCCGGAAGGGGCACCACCGTATTCGTCGAAGACGTCCGACATGGCCCAGTAAGAGAAGATGGGGGCAGCCGGCGTATCGCCCACGGTCTTGTCGGCCAGCAACTTGACCGTCTTGATAATGAACGGGGCGTTCGCGTGGGTGTCCATGCTCATCACGTTGGCCGCCGTGCTGCCCCCCTGGCCGGAGTACGACGAGTTCCACTCGGTGTTGAAGGACGGCATCTTGTCCGTTGTAAACCCTGCCTTGGTGATCACACCCACGCGGCCGTCGTTGTCGGACACGGCAAAGCTCGCGTCGGCGGTGTCCTGCTCGCCCCCGCAATAGGCGTGCGACGACAAGAAGGTGACGCGCAGATTGTTGGTCTTGGTGTAGTTGAGGAAGGAGGTCATCTGGGTGGTCGAACCCTGGGTCGTGACCGGGCCCCCGATGAGAATCTCGGGCAGTACAGCGGTCGCGCCGGCGACCGCGGCAGCGTAAAGCTTGTTGTAGTCATCCCCGGTGCCGGTCCAGAAACCGGAGTAGTTCCACTCGTTCCAGACCTCCCAGTACCACTTGCTCACCTCTTCCTTGCCCATCTTGTCCACGGTGTGTTGCACCACCGCCTGAATGAACTTCTGATAGGCCGCGTAGTCCTTGGGCGGGTTCCGGTCGTTTCCGGCAGAAGACAGCGCCTTGGGCATGAAGCTGAGCTCCATGAGCGGGACCATCTTGGCCGCCTTGATGGCCGCCAAGTAGGTGTCGTACTTGCTCCAGTCGTAGCTTCCATCCCCCTTGTAGATCCCCATGTCGTCGTTGAGTACGCCGTGGCCGCGCACCCGCTCAAAGCCCAGCTCGCGCTGGCCGAGCTTGTAGTGGGTCTGCAGGTCCGGCCGCAGGGTCAGGCTGGCGGTGCCGGTGCCCACGCAGGCGGACCAGAAGTGGGGGTTGCCGGAGACCGACTTTCCCGCGTCCACGGTGATGGAGAAATCGGCCGCCCGCGCCGTCTGCCCTGTCAAAAGGATGGCGATTCCCAGACCAACCATCGCCGCCATGCGGGCGGAACGGAAGCGGCGGGTGGCGCCAGGGGTAGCGAAACTCGGTGACTGTTTAGGGAAATCTCTCTTCATCGGCGACTCCTCAGGGCTCTGCCCTCAAGGTATTGAGGAACCCGAAAGGATTTTCGGGTCACAAAAAAACTCTACGGCGCGGCGTGTCGGCTTTGTCCTCGACGGACTCGTCCGTCCCGATCCGCAGGCTGCGGCATCTATCGGGCAAAGGCAAGAACCAGGGTGTTCCGATGACGCGCCTCGAAGCCACGCCACGGTCAGCCGCCGTGCTAGCCTTCGCGGTCAAGGAGAGCATCGTGCCGCTTTATGAATACGTCTGTCAAAAGTGCTCCAAGCAATTCGAGGAGTTGGTGTTCGGTGAGCAGAAGGTGGTGTGCCCCGCTTGCCAGTCGCCCAAGGTGGAACGCATCCTGTCGACGGTTTCCGTCGGTCGTGCCGAGTCCGCGCCCGACTCCGGCCCCTGCGGGTCGTGCTGCAAGCGTGGCGGCCCCGGCTGTTCCATGAGCTAGACGCCCATGGTCTATGGCTCGCTCAGGGAATGCCTCGACGACCTGGAGCGAACCGACCAGCTCCGCCGCGTCGACGTCGAGGTCGACGCCCATCTCGAGGTCGCCGAGATCCAGCGCCGCGTGTACCGCGCGCGTGGCCCGGCGCTGCTCTTCACGCGGGTCAAGGGGTGCCGCTTCCCCATGGTGGGCAACCTGTTCGGCACGATGGAGCGCGCGCGTTTCATCTTTCGTGACACGCTTGAGCGCCTTCGCCGCCTGGCCGAGCTCCGCCTCGATCCCAGCGCGGCCTGGAAGCGGCCGCTGCGCTACGCCGGGGTGCCCCTGACCCTGCTCCACACGCGCCCCAAGCGTGTGGCGGGCGGTCCGGTCTTCGCCTGCCAGGCCCGCATCGCCGATCTGCCCCAGCTCAAGAGTTGGCCCGAGGACGGTGGCGCCTTCATCACCCTGCCTCAGGTCTACAGCGAGGATCCCGATCGGCCGGGTTCCGCCCACTCCAACCTGGGCATGTACCGGGTCCAGCTTTCCGGCGGCGAGTATCAACCCGACGAGGAAATCGGGTTGCACTATCAGATCCACCGCGGGGTGGGCGTGCACCATGCCGCGGCTCTTCGTCGCGGCGAGCCCTTGCGCGTGAACATCTACGTGGGGGGACCGCCCGCGCTCACGCTGGCCGCCGTCATGCCCATGCCCGAGGGCATGCCCGAGCTGGCCTTTGCCGGCGCCCTGGGCGGACGGCGGGTGCGCCTGGCGTCCCAGCAGGGGTGGTCCCTGCCGGTGCACGCGGACGCCGACTTCTGCATCCTGGCCGAGATCGATCCGCAGCGCCGCAAGCCCGAAGGACCCTTCGGCGACCACCTGGGCTACTACAGCCTGGCGCACGACTTCCCCGTGCTGCGGGTCCGTCGCGTGTACCACCGGCAGGACGCGGTCTGGCCCTTCACCGTGGTGGGGCGGCCGCCTCAAGAGGACAGCGTGTTCGCGGCGCTCATTCACGAGATCACCGAGCCGCTCATCGCGACGGTGCTGCCCGGGGTGCACGCGGTGCACGCGGTGGATGCGGCCGGGACTCACCCGCTGCTCCTGGCCCTGGGTAGCGAGCGCTACACGCCCTTCGAGGAGCGACAAAGGCCGCAAGAGCTGCTGACCCAGGCCCACGCCATCCTGGGGAATGGCCAGCTCTCGCTGGCCAAGTATCTGTTCATCACCGCGGCCGACGACGATCCTCAGCTCGACATCCACGATGTCGGCGCGTTCCTGCAACACATGCTGGCGCGTGTGGATTGGCAGCGCGACCTGCACTTTCACACGCGCACCACCATCGACACCCTCGACTATTCGGGCAGCGGGCTCAACCAGGGATCCAAATTGGTGGTGGCCGCGACGGGCCGGCCGCGCCGAGCCCTGCCCGCCCAACTTCCCGCCGGTCTGACCCTACCCGACGGGTTCCATGATGCGCGGGTGTGCTTGCCGGGCGTGCTGGCCATAGGCGCCCCGGCCTGCGTGCCCGACCGCGACGGCGTGGCGAAGGACCTCATAGGGTTCTGCGCCGCCTTGGGCGCGGACCACGCCATCAACGCGTTCCCCCTGCTGGTCCTGGTCGACGACAGCGAGCTGTGCAGCCGCAGCCTCGACAATTTTCTCTGGATCACCTTCACGCGATCCAACCCCGCTGTCGACGTGGCCGGCATCGAGGCGGCTAGCCTGCACAAACACTGGGGCTGCCGGGGCTCGCTGGTCATCGACGCCCGTCGCAAGCCACAACACGCGCCGCTCTTGCTTGAAGATGCGCGGGTCAGCGCCCGGGTGGATTCGTTGTTTGCCAAGCAAGGCCCGCTCGCGGACCTCGAAAAATGAAAACGGCGAGGGGGTTGCCCCACCTCGCCGCTCGTGAGCGTCGAACGACTCGCTTACAGCGAGCAGGTGCCCGTCGTACAATCGTCTGCTGACGTCATGTCCGAGCTGGGCGCCGTGCCCGTGGCGTCGCCACAGGACGAGTCGAGCGTGCCCGTGGTGCCGTCTCCACAGGTGATGGGATAGCCGCCGCTCGCCGTCGTGGTCAGACCAATGGTAGCGACGGTTTTGCCCGAGGCGTTCTTGATGGTGTACTCGGTCTCGCTCATGTCGAAGGAGTAACAGGTCGACGAGCCTTCCTTCACGGTCATGCTAATCGACATGGGGCTCATCGAAGCGATGGTCATGCCCATCTTCACGCCATTCGAGTAGCACACGTTCGCACCCATGCCCGCTTGCTGCGTGACACAGGTTCCAGAGGGTTGGCACTTGTTCATCACGTTGACCATCTCGTTCAGACAGGTCAGGTTGGCGCAGCTTCCCTGAGGCGTAATGGTGACGCCAGTGCCAGTGCCAGTGCCAGTGCCAGTGCCAGTGCCAGTGCCAGTGCCAGTGCCGGTGCCACCAGCGCCGCCGGCGCCATCCTTATCATCGCCATCACAAGCCGCGAGCAGCAGCATTCCGATTCCAAGACAGGTTACCAGTGTACGCATGTGATCTCCTTGTGTTCCCGTGAATCCTAGAGCCTGAGAAGCTTCAGTCTGTGCGGGTCCTGTGTCAAGAACGCGTCCGCATGACGCGGTCGCCCTACAGTCCGGCCATGTAGTCGACCAAATCCGCGGGCAGCGGGCTGTTGACGGTGATCAAGTCGTGTGTGTGCGGGTGGGGAAAGGACAAGCGAGCCGCGTGCAAGGCGTGGCGAGGCAGTCCATCGAAGGCGGCCAGCAGCTCCGGGGTGAGCCCAGCGTCGCAGTAGTCCATGAAGGTTTGTTCGCTGGCGCTGGCGCCATACAGCTTGTCGCCCACGATGGGATGGCCCAACGACGCCAGGTGGACGCGGATCTGGTGTTGTCGCCCGGTCTCGGGCAAGGCCTCGACCAGGGCATGCTCGGGGAAGGCGCGTACCACCTGATAACGGGTTACCGCGGGTAGGCCGTCCGGCACCACCCCCATCATGACGTGCGTCTTGGTGTCGAGCAGCCGCATGGGCCGATCGATCACGCCGGTGCTCTCTGCCGGCACCCCATGCACCAGCGCCAGGTAGCTCTTCTTCACCTTGCGTTGGGCGAAGGCGCTCTTGAGAAAAGAAGCGGCCTCGCCCCCACGGGCCACCAGCAGCACCCCCGAGGTCTCTCGATCCAGGCGATGGCAGATCTGCAGCGCCTGGTCGGGAAAGCGTTCGCGCAACAGCGCCACCAGGGTGTTCTTCCAGAACTTGGCGGTGGTGTGCATGGGCAGGCCGGCCGGCTTGTCGATGGCCATGAACCACTCGTCCTCCAGCAGGATGGAGAAATGGCGTGGGACCTCGGGCTCGACGGGCGCGGGCCTGTCCACCACCACGGTCTCCCCCGCCCGCACCCCCAGCGCCGGCCGCGCCCGGCGGCCATCCGCCAGGCGCACCTGTTGTTCGATGACCGTGCGGATCTTGGTCCGCGACAGGCGCCGAATGCGGTGCTTGAGGAAGTGGTCGAGCCGCCAGCCATCGCATTCGGGTGGCACGCGCAGCCGTAGCGGAATGATCTCCCGGGGCGGCGCGGGCGCCTCGTCCAGGGGTTCCTCGAGCTCGCTATCCGCGGGGTCGCTCAATCCTCGTCGATGACGCCCTTCCAGCGCCAGTTGCCGCGTTCGCGTTCCTCGGGCTTGGGTCGCGACGAGCGTTTCTTCTCAGGCCGCTCGCGGCGGCTCTCCGGCCTTGCACCGGGTCGGTCGAATGACGGGCCACCTCCGGGCGGTCGCGGCGGGCCGAAACTGCGCGGTGGACCCGACGATGGACCCGACGAGCCCGGGAAGCGCGGACCCGCTCCGCCGGGACCCGGGCCTGGGGGCCTGGGCCCACCGAAACGTGGAGGACCACCGGGTCGTGGAGCGCCCGGAGCCGGCCGGGCCTGCGCTTCCTCGACGATGACCGGGCGGCCCTGCAACAGGCGGCCGCTGATCTTGGCGATGGACTGCTTGGCGCCCTCGTCGGTCGCCGTTTCAACAAAGGCAAAACCGCGGGGGCGGCCGGTTTCGCGCTCGCAGGCCAAGCGGACGCTGCGGACCTCGATACCCTCGCTGGTGAAGGCCTCCTTCAACTCCAGCTCGGTGACTTGGTAGGAGAGGTTGCCTACGAAAAGGCGGGTTCCCATGAAGGCCTCGCGTTCTCCCCTTATTGCGCGGCAGGCGGCGCCGACGGTACCGCAGGTGGCACCGTGTCGGCCGGTCTTTCGCCATTCACGCGGTCACGCAATTCCTTTCCCACCTTGAACGTGGGCGTGCGACGGGCCGCGATCTGGATGGTCTCGCCAGTACGTGGATTGCGCCCACTGCGTGCCGCCGACTCTCGAACGGCAAATGCGCCGAAGCCGCGGAAGTCGACTTTCTCTCCCTTGGCCAGGCCCTCGCCCACTGCATCCAACAGGCAATCAATCGTCGCTTCAACCTGTTGGCGGGGCAGACTCTGCCGCTGGGCCACCAGGTCCACCAGATCGGACTTTTTCATCGGTCGCTCGTTCTCCTTGTTCTGTTTGCTTGGTGCGAAAGCGGAAAACGGCCTTGCAGTGGTCGTTACACCAAAGGCTTAAGATAGTACGTCATATCGCTCATGGTCAAGTGTCGCCGCGTCCTTATTGGGCCTGACAGACCGTGTTAACCGCGCGGGGATATTGGAGCAGGATGGCAGGGAAGACGGCGAGAGGTCCCGAGGTCTGATGCTCTGTCGTCTCTGAGAAAGCCGCCAGAATTTACCGGGGAGGTTGGGTCCGCAGATAGGCGCGGGCCGCCTTCAGGTCCGGGTCGTCCGAAGGGGCCGTCTTGACGAAGACTTCCCAGGCCTTGGCAATCCGGGGCAGATAGCTGGGATCGAAGTGCGAGAGAACCTGATAGCCGATGCCCAGGTTCTTGTAGACGTTGGGGTGAATCTCGAGGGCCGGCAAGCCTGGTTCGCCCGCGATGTCCAAGGCCGTTGAGCCTCCGGCCATGCGTACCACTTCCTCGAGCAGGTGGGTGGCCATCAGGGCTGGCTCGCGGGCGTTGCCGCTCTCGTGGCTGAAGAGCAGCGCCAGCTGGGCCCGTGCGACCTGCATGGCCAGCCCCAATTCCCCCAGTATCTGCTCCCACGTGCCCTTGGGGTAGCGCAGCGCCGGGAGGGGATCGTAGCTGCCCAGGGCTTGGCGATCGCGCTCAACCCATTGTCGAAACGTGGGATAGCGATCCGAGGGAACCAACGGATGGATGAGACCCACGGTGGCCAACTTGTAGCCGTCTTTCCAGCTTTGGTCCCACGCGCCTAGCCGATCCAGCACCACCAGCGGCCGCTGGGGGTTAACGGACATGAGTTGCTTGATGTTGAAGCCGCCGGGCAGGTAGACCCCGGCCGGCATGGACAGGTCGGGATACTGGCGCAGCTTGCGGTCGCAATACCAGCGGTAGCCCAGCAGCTGCTCGTCCAGGTGGATGACGTCGGGGCGCAGTTTCTCGATCTCCCGATAGTAGAAGACCGCGCCGGTCAGGTGATCGCCGATGGTCACCACGATGGCGTTGGGCGGTAGCGAGTTGAACGCGGTGGTGACGAAGTCGCGAAAGACGGTGTTGCGCCGTTGGCTGGAATCAGAGTGGATCATCACCCCGGCCGCGAAGAGCGCGACCACGCCGGCCAGTGACAGACGCGCGAGCCACGGTGAGCTCCAGCGTTGCTCCAGGCGGCGAAGCAGGCTCGCCCAGCCGATGCCTGCGGCCAGGGCGAGAAGCACATCCGTCTGGATGAAGAAGCGCGAGAGCACGTTGCGATAGAGCGGCTTGTCGGTGGCGAGGTTCGACATCGCACAGAACACGACGGCGTAACCCAGCACCACCGCCAACAGCACCCGCACCTGGATGCGATCGGGCCGTCGGCGCCAAGCCAGCAGCAGACCCAACAGGGCCAAGAGCGGGCCGAGTCCCGACAATCGTCGCAGCGAGCCGGCCAACATCAAGGACAAGGTGGGGAAGAAGGTGCCGCTCGACACGAAGGCCGTGGTCTTGGCACCGGCCCTGCCGAGGCTGAACGTGCCGTACTCGCGTCGCAAGACATGGCCGATGAGCCCGGCCAGGGTGCTTTGGTCGCCCCACGACACCAGCGCCGAGGAGCGCGAGGCGAAGATCAGATAGACGTAGGGCGAGAGCCCCAGGATCCCGCAGAGAATCGCCAGGGCCATGCCCGAGGCACGCAGCTGACCCCGCGCGACCCACAGCGATCGCAGGACGAGAGGTGCACCTATGAACACGAAGGTGTGGTGGTTGCCCATGGCAAGGCCGCTGACCAAGGCCAAGACAAGAACGTCGCGTCTCCCTGGAGATGTCTCGATACGCAGCCAGAGCCAGAGCGCCAGGCTCACGAACAAGGCGTTGAGCGCGAAGACCTCGGCGGTGCAGGCGTAATGCCACACCACCGGGTTGGTCCCGAACAGCGCCACGGCCACTAGACCGGCGGTCAACTTGCCAGTCCAGCGCTGCACCGACGCACACAAGAACCCGCCGGCCATGGCCATGGCCACCGCCGACATGAGGTTCACGCGCCAGGCGACGGAAGGTCCAAAGGGCAGGACGCCAAACGCGCGGGCCAGCAGCGCGAACACGGGATAACCAGGGGGATGCGGGACCCCACCGGTCAGCGCGGAGGTGGTCAGCTCGCCGCTATCGCCCCCCACCACGGTGGGTGCCAAGCTGACCCCATAGAGAGCCAGCAGTCCGACAAAGGACGTCAGCGGCCCAATCCAGCGTCGGCCGCTGACCGCCAAGGCCGCATCCTCGGGAAAACGGCAGGGGAGCACCGCTCTTGGTGAGGGTCTTTTTTCGTTGGATGGCGCTTTGCCGGTCTTGGATTTTCGCCCCATGAGCGGAGCGCGATAATGCCACGGCCGCGGCCCCAGAGGCCGCTTGTTTCCGCCGAGGCGCGACCTTGGAATGAGGCGGTGGTGGGTGGTGACGCACCCGGTCCTTCGGCGCACGACGATGTCGAAGCGAGTCTGTCCGACGGGCGAAACGCCCCGTGAACAAATCACATCCATATCGTAGGCTTTGCTTAGATTCGAAGGAGAGACCCTCGATGCATGAAGAGAGCAGACGTCGGCGTGTCGTCATTGCGGATGACAACGACGATATGCGGGCGGCGATCCGGGAGCTGATCGAGACCTTGGGGGCGGATGTGGCCGAGGCCGCCAGCGGCGGAGACTTGATCATGCTCTTGACCGACGAGCGGCCGGTCGACCTCCTCATCACCGACGTGCGCATGCCTTGGATGACAGGGTTTCAGGTTTCCTTGGCCGCGCGCAATGCGGGTCTCACCATGCCCATCATCGTGGTCACGGCCTTTGGCGACGATCAACTGCGGAGCCAGGTCGAACGCCTGGGCTCGGCCAGGTTGCTCTCCAAGCCCTTCCACCCGGAAGAGTTGCTCTCGCTCGCGCGCTCGTTGCTGCCTTCCTGATCTCGTCTCCGAGGATGAACGTCGGCGGGCCGCGTCCCGCAGCGCTAGTACCTCGTCTCAGGGAATCTGACGGGTTCAGCCAGCGAGAGCGGTAGGCAT
>CAZHUY010000031.1:0-37644 GCA_964535465.1 uncultured Myxococcales bacterium | reverse complement strand
GGCCGGTGGCCATGGCCACGGCGGCGGCATGGGCGGCATGGGCGGCATGGGTGGCATGGGCGGCATGATGTAAGCGAAGGGTCGACGCCGCGACGTCGACTCGAAACGCAGAGCCCACGGCTGGCCGATCACAGGATCGGCGGTCGTGGGCTTTCTCGTTTTGGGACTAATTGCAGCTCGCTCTCAGCCAGCTGACGATGTTGTTCCAGAAGGTCTGCGTGCAGGAGTTGAGGGTATTCACCCAGTAGGGGCTGCCAGGATTCTCCTTCGCCGGACATTCAGGATGGTTCACCATGTCGGGAGACCAGTCCTGGTTGTAGGTCAGCCATTCGTCGTTCCAGGCAACCACCCGGCCCTTTCCGGCCGGCGATCCATAGACGTTCGAGTCGTTGTCCATGATCATGCCGGCCTTGCCCCAGCTGTAGTACTTCGTGCTCCACAGAGGCTCGGCGAATGCGACGGGACCCCAGCCCAGAGCCTTGAGGGCCCAGCCCGCGTCCACCTGCAAGTTGGCGACCTGCAACATGTTGAGCGCTGCGGGAAGGAACTTCCACTGGCAGTCACTCATGCCGCCACTGATCCAGCAATTGATACGACCGGAGGGGAATTGGGTGCCCTTGAGAAATGACTTCGGCATGGTGGGGTCGTACTGGATTCTGAAGGGCGCGAGCAGCTTGTTAGGGTTCGTCAATTCGCTCTGGACGTCGGAAGTGCCCGCCGTGGTCATGAGACCTCTTCCACTTCTGACCCAGGCCGTGACGATGCTGACCTCGTCATCCGAGAGGATTCGTTGGAGACCTTTGCTGCCGTAGCCTTTGTAATCCCTTTGCCTCGACGGCTTGCTATAGAAAACATCGAGTTCAGCTTGCGAGTGGAAGAGGTCCAACACGATGAGCATTCCGTAATTGTTCAAGGTCGATGTCCAGCCTGGGCCAACTTCGATATCGAGAGTGGTCACGTTGTTGCATTCCGAGCTGTGCGTCGCCAGCCACTGATTGAATTGACCGTTGTAACCCCAGACGCCGTACTTGCCGATGATAGCGATGTTGTTGCAGTGATTCGCCTTCGGGCAACACTTGTCGCTGACACAGGTGCCATCGCAGCAGGAGCTGCCACACATCACTTGGTCGATGGGGCAACTCGACGAGCTGCTGCTGCTGCCGCCGCCGCCCGCACCGGCCGCGGCGGAGGCGCCCGCGCTGGCGCCCGCAAGCGGTGTGGTGCCGCCCTCGCCGCCCGCGCCGCCGGCGCTGCCGCCTGCGCCACCCGCGCCCGCGGCTCCCGAGGTGCCCGAGGCGCCCGCCGCGCCTGGCGGGGGAGGCGTGAGCGCGCCACTGACCGTGATGCCCTGCTGGACCGAGGCGTTGTCGTCGCAGCCTGCTTGGCCCGCGGGGCACACCGAGGCCAGGTGGGTGTCCACGATGGGGGCGTTGTTGTTGCGGGCCATGGTGACCTCGAGGACCACCTTGGTGCGGTTATCGGACGCCACGCCCTCGGATCGGATGACCACGACGCCGTTGGTGGTGACGGGGTTGCCGATGCCGTCCGTGCACACGGTCGCGCCCTCTTTGCCGCTCACGTCGGTCTCGCAGGTGGGGAGATTCCCGCCCAGGCGGCACTCGGCCAGGTCTTGGCGGATGAACAGCGTGTACCTTCCCAACTGGGATGCCGGGTCCGGCAGCCTGCAGTTGATGTAGGCGGAGCTGCTGTCACATTGCGCTCCGACGTTGTTCGGCTCATCGCGAAGATAGGCGCCTCGGCCTACTCCTCCGGCGGCCAAGCACCCGTCGTCCGGGTTGGGGAACTCGTCAGCCACGTTGAGAGGCACTGATACGCCGAGGGGGCTCGCACCGTGCAACATGCGCTCGAGATCGGGCGACCAGTCCGGATTGCCCGCGATGGTGCGGTTGAGCACGCTGCGCGCTCTGTTGATGCCAGCCTCGGCCATGTAGAGGGCCTCGCTGCGCATCTTGATGTTGGCGTTCATCTGGATGCTGCCCGTCGTCAGGTACAGCCCGGCCAGACCCAGGCCCAGCAGGGCCATCATGACCAGCAGAACCACGACCAGCACCGCGCCCCTGTCCCCGCGTCTATGGGAAGCCTGCGCTTTGTGATGAGTGGCTGTCATGGTTCATCACCTCAGTTGTTGCGTGGGTAAACCGTGGTGGTCAGGACTCGTCGACGGAACTGGTCGGGAGCGCCCGCCGCGTGATTCTCGGCGGCCGGTCGTCTGTTGCCTATCAGGGCGGCGTTGATGCCGGTGTCCGGGGTGAGCGAGCGCGCCACCAGGGTCAAGCGCACGGCGGACGGTTGGTTGCACTTGGCCGCGTTGGTCAGGGGAACCGGATCGTTGGCCACGTTGAGGGTCCATTCATCCGCGGTGTCGGGGACCTCGACGAGATCGCCGTCGCCATCGAGATCGCAGGCAAACGCCACCTGCAGATCCTCGATGCCCTCGGCCAGGACCATGGGCTGGGTGGGCGTGGTGGCGTCCAGACGCTCCATGGTCAGCACCGGGATGGTTTGGATCTTACCCGCCTCGCCGTAGTGGGCGATGCCGTTGCCCGCGCTGTCCGCGGTCCGAATGGCGAAACGCACCCACCACAGCTCGCCGAAATTGCGGACACCGGTGTTGGGGCTGTTCGGATCGGCGGCCTCGTACGCCGCCGGGACCATCCCGGGCACAGTGGCGCTCGGGTTCCAGCGTGAACCAGTGCAGGGTTCGCCCGGCGCGCAGGTCGTGTTGTTGTCGGTCGCCAGCGTGACCCGGTCAGCCGCCGTGCTCGTGACCTGGAATAGGGTGCAGCCGATGTCGCTGAGGTTGCCAGCCATGCCCGGTTCGCCGACCAGAATGACGAATTCGCCAGCCTGAAACATGGGTGAGTTGGCGGCCGGAATGCGGATTTCGCCGGCCGAGGTGTTGGCCACCTGCAGCGCGAGCGGCGAATCGAAGAGGGTTCCCGACGAACGATTGCCGAAAGCCACGGTGAGCACATCGGTGCCCTCGACGATGCCAGCGGCCGAGGCATCGCTGGCAGGATCGACGTTGTCCACGATCCAAAGCGGGGGGATGCGAATCATTTGATTGTTTGCCTTGTCGTAGGCGCGCAGACCCGCGTTGGGGATGACGGAGAAATTGTGAACCAGAGCACCCGTGCCCAGGTTCATGCTGACCGGCGGATCGTCGCTGAGATCGATCGCGGCTCCCGTCAAGCGGTTCAGGGGAGGTGAGGGGACGATGCCTCCGACTGGCCTCACGCAGCCGTACATACCCGAGCCGTTGGCGCGGAGGAAACGCGTGAGCACCTCCATCGAGGCCCAGGCGTTTTGCTGGACGTTGAGCAGCTTGGTCTGGGTTTCGTAGACGCGCTGCTGGCCGGCGAAGAACATGAACGTCGCGGTCGCCACGATGGAGGCGATGACCATGGTCACCATCAGCTCGACCAGGGTCAAGCCGCGCTCGGTGGAAGAGCGCCTGGCTACCACGACTTCCTCCGTTCCATGTCCAGTTGAACCGTCTTGGGGGTCCCGGTGTCCGAGTTGTAGGTGACCTGAACCGAGATAACGTAGGGCGTGCCCGCGCCTTGGCCTCTGGACACGCGCTCCCTGCGCCCCCAACGGTACTCCGGTGTCGGAGCGGTCGGGGAGCCTCCGAGCACGGCGCCCTCGGAATTCAGGTAAACGAAATCCCCAAAGTCATCGGAGACCCTCGGTGCCAGTTGATCGCAGTAGGGCTGGCCGTTGAGCGGGGCGGGGCCACAGGGCAGGGCGGGCTGTCCAGCCGGTGCGTTCTGCGGGTTTCCCGTGGTCAGGTAGGCGTTGAACTCTTCCAGGCGTTGACTGGCCAGCCGTAGGGCCACGGCGGAATCATTGGCCGCCTTGGAGGCTCCGATCACCGCTTGTTGCACGGCCAGCGTGCCCAGCAGCCCCACCGCGCCCAGCAGAAGCGCCACCAGAACCTCGACCAAGGTGAAACCAGATTCTCGCTTCATTGGGCAAACTCGAAGTTGCGCATCGACACGAAGGATGTGAGTCCCGTGATGGAGACCAGGAATCCTCCGTCGGGATGCTTGGGGCCAAGAGCCTCGTTACGTATGAAGATTTGCCAATTTGCCGGCATGGCGCTTCCACCATCGTCGCTGGCATTGCCGCTCGGAGTGAAGAAGACGGTAGCGATCTGGGCATCGGCCGGGCTGCTGCTGGGCTGACTGGTGGGGACGGTGGCGCTGGTGTTGGCATCCCAGATTCTCAGGCTGGGTCCGTTCTCATCATAGGAAGGCGAGGGCAGGGTGCGCAGCAACTGGGGCACGGGCGCGGCCGGTGGCGCCAACATGACTCGCCAGATCTCCAGACGGCCGCTGCAGACAATGACGAAGTGGGGGAACCGCGTGCTCATGGCATCGAGGTGGGTGCGTTGCATGGTCTGGGCCACCATGCGGGCAAACTCGCGGCCCTTGCGGGCGGTGCTGTCCTTGGTGAAAGACGGGGTCGCCACCGCCGCCAGAATCCCAATGATCACCAGCACGACCATCAGCTCGGTGATGGTGAATCCAGATTCACGTTTGCCGGTGGGTTGCATGGGGCCCCTGGTGTGTACTTGCAAAGGCGCGGCCATAAAAATCCTCGGGAGATTCCCTCATGATCATAAGGTAATTGGGCCGCCGACTAGGAAAACATTTCATAGGGTGCAAGCAGGTTCGTGCTCCCAGGTGGGCACAAGCCCACATCGTGGCGGCGACGCCTACCGGGGGGGGCGTCGTGTTTCGCGGAACCAGGCACGATACTCCTGCATGCGGGCGCGCTGGTCGTCGGGCGCCCGGCGCTTGCAGGTGGCGAAGTCGGGGCTGTGGACGTCGGCGCCCCAGCGGATCTCGACGCAGTCGTTGGGGTTGTAGGCCATCTCGAAACCGCCGCGGCGCTTGTACACGTCGGCGACCGTCAGCTTGAAGGGGGCCCCGTCGCTGCGTCGGTACTCGACCGAGCGCTCCTGGATACGGCGCTGGTGCAGCTTTTCCACTTCGGTGCGCACCTGGTCGGGCTTCTTCCCTTGCAGGGCGAAGAGCTCGGGGTGGGCCGACACGCGACCGGGCAGGCGCGCCAGCACGTCCATGGCGATGAGCAGGCGCATGTCGCGCGAGGGGGTGGCGAAGTCTTCCCACGGTCCCACGGTCTCGAAGATCTTCGCGCCCACCGGCATGGGCACCACCGGGTCTCCCTTCTCGCGCATGAAGCGCTCGCCGTTGTCCACCGAGCCGATGCGGGTCTCCAACTGTTCGACTAGGGCGTTCAGGGTCTCTTCGTACGCGGCCTGGGCATCCAGGCCCCTGGGGTTGATCAGCTTGGCGACGCGCGCATAGAACTCCTCGCGCGCGAGCGTGGCCTGCTCGCGGGAGAACGGGGCATAGCGACGATCGCTCTCCAGCGCGCGGTTGCCGAGCACCGTCCATGTGCCATCGGCTGCCTTCTCCAGCGGGCGGAAGGCCTTGAAGCCGGGACCGGCGCTCTTCACGTCGCTGGCAAAGAGAAAGGTGCCCTCCCAGAAACGCTTGCGCCCCACCGAGTTGTCGGGCTGACCATCCACCGCGAAGAGCCGGCCGCCCTTGTTGCCCTCCTGGTCGACCCAGCGGCTGATCATCAGGATGTGCCCGTAGGGATCCGCGTAGATGACGCCGGGGCGCAGGGCCTCGCGGGTCAGCTTGACCGGGTAGAAGTCGGTTTCGTCGTCGTCCAGAGCGGTGCGCGCACTGCCCGAGTGGGCCTTGTTGGCCAGCATGCGCAGGAAGCGGCGAAAGCGATCGAGCTCATCCTTGCCCTCGATGGGCGTGTCCTGGGTGATGAGCGGGCCGCAGGTTGGTGGCCGCTCGCTGCTGCCGCGGTTGCAGTCGCGTAGGCCGAAGGGCAGGCCCATCTTCCAGGCAAAGGTGGCGCGCAAGTAGTACGGCAGATCGGCGCAGTCGGGCTCGGCGCGCGGCGCGGCCCGGTTCTTGGCGTCGTCCTCGCGCAGCCCCAGATGCCCCCACAAGAAGTTGCGCCCGCGGTCGCGCAGGACGGGGGCGAGCGAAGGAAATCCCAGGGCCTCGTCGGGCGGGGCGTCGAACAGACGCTCGATCCAGGCCGAGTAGAGGTTCTCCAGGTTGCGATTCCAGGAGCGCGTGACCGCCCAAGCCCCTGGACCTGGCGCTGGGCGCGACCCGTCCTTGCCTCGTCGAGCGACCGAGATACGACGGCACGAGATGGTCTTGCCCTGCGAGACCAAGGAGACGCGCACCCAACCGGGTGGGGGGGAGGCCAGCTCGGCGGAAAAGCTGAAGGGCGGTCCGCCACGGCGGACGGTTTCGAGTGTTTGCGTCGACTTGCCCGCGAGGCTGACCGTGATGCGGCCCTCGACCGCGTTCTCGCTGACCACCATCAGGCGCAAGGGCGAGCCGGCACGGGGGCTTTCGGGCGACGACCAGATGCGCACGTCGGTCGCCTCGGCACAGGTCTGGGCCGCGTGTAGCGAGGCAGGAGCCAGCAGGAGCAGTCCCGCCAAGAGGAATCTGATCATGTGGACTACCAATGGGTGGGGTGGATACGTCTGCGTTCCAAGGTGCGTTCGCGGACCAGACTTCGGTTTTCGAACAGCTTGACCAGCAAGAAGCCGGCGAAGAACCCGCCGATGTGCGCCCACACCGCCACGCCCGACGAGACATCCGGCCGCATCGACGAGAGCTGGGGCAGACCTGAAAGGAGCTGCAACCCGATCCACCACAGCAAGACGAGATAGGCGGGCAAGGGAATGATCTGGATGAAAATGATCCAGATGAAGAGCACGTTGACCCGCACGCGCGGGTAGAGCATCAAGTAAGCGCCCAAGACCCCCGAGATGGCGCCCGACGCGCCCACCATGGGCACCGGCGAAGCAGGATCGATGGCCATCTGCGCGCCCGCCGCCACCAGGCCGCAGATCAGATAGAAGACGAGGAAGCGCAGCCGTCCCATGCTGTCTTCCACGTTGTTGCCGAAGACCCACAGGAACAGGCCGTTGCCCAGAAGGTGCATCCAGCCCCCGTGCAGGAACATGGAGGTCACCGGCGTGAACAGGTTGATGCGCTCGTTGTCGACCACGCACAGCAGCCCCTGGCCCAAGGGAACCGCCTGCCCCACGGGCGCGCGGCCGGTCAGCTCGCCCGGCACCAAGCCCAGGTTGCACACACTGGCGGCCAGCACGGTGGGGCTGAAGCCCGCGCCTTGCACCAGCACCCAGACCGCGCCCAGGGTGACCAGCAGAGCGACGGTCACCACGGGAAAGCGCAAGGTAGGGTTATCGTCGCTGATCGGGATCATTTGTCGTAGATTCTCGCCGGCCCCAACCGGCCGAAGCGAGGTTAGCACGCACCGATGCGTTCCATGCACAAAGTGCAATCAGCCGACGGCACCCCCATCGCCTATGAGATGCGCGGGCATGGCCCGCCCTTGGTGATGGTGCACGGTTCTTCACTGGACCACTCCCGCTGGGGCTCGGGCATCGTCCGATTGGCCGAGCACTTCACGCTGCTGCTCATGGATCGACGTGGCCGGGGCGCGAGCGGTGACGGGCCGGTGTATTCCATCGAGCGTGAGTTCGAGGACGTGGTGGCGGTGGTCGAATCGCTGGGGCGCCCGGTGCACCTGCTGGGTCACTCGTATGGCGCCGTGTGCTCGCTCGAGGCTTCCCGTCTGACCGAGGCCATAGACAAGCTGGTGCTCTACGAACCGCCGCTGCCCATGGGAGACATTGGGACGCTTTTTGGCGAGCGCATAGTGGAGAAGTTGGAGGAGCTGCTGCAGAAAGACGAGCGCGACGGCCTGGTCGAGCTCTTCCTGCGCGTGGTGGTGGGCTGTAGTGCAGCCGACGTGCAGTCCTTGCGTAAGTCGTCCACCTGGAAGATCCGCTTGCAGGCCGCCCACACCCTGCCGCGCGAGGTCCGCATGGCCGAGCGCTACCGCTTTGACCCCGCGCGGTTCTCCAAGGTCAGGGCTTCCACGCTGCTGCTCCTTGGAACCGAGAGCCCGAAGTACATGCGAGACTCCACCATGGCCGCCGCCGCTGCCCTGCAGAACGGCCGCGTCGAAGTCCTACAAGGCCAAGGCCACGCCGCCATGACCACGGCCCCCGAAATGTTTCTGAGCAAGGTCTTGGCGTTTCTCGAGGACTGAACAGTTACGGAGGGGTTGTCGCCTGCGGCGGCGTCTGCGCAGGCTGGGCGGGCACCGGGGCGGGGGCGCTCGGGTCTGGCGCGGCCCCGGCGTCTGCCTCCCCTTCGGGCGGCAATTCCTCGCGGTAGCCGAAGAGCTTGTACTTTTCCTCTACTGGCGTCAGCCTGACCGCCAACCGGTTGTCGGAGAAGGTGTAGGCGCGCGTGTGAACCGGCAGATAGCCCGTCACGCGTATGACCAGATCCATGGGGCCGCTGTCGCGCGGGCGCACCACGATGAGCGGCTTGGGCACGGGGATCACCCCCAGGGTCTTCTTGCCCCATTTGACCAAGGCCCTGCGCGGCGGGACGGTCTGCAGGGTGATGCGCACGTTGTCTTCGGCCTTGGCGGGCGCGGTCTCGACCGCTGGAGCCTTGACGGGGGCGGCATCACCCGCTGCTGATGGCTTCGCCGCGCCCTGGGCGATCACCGTGGCAGGCGCGGCGAGCATGGCCGCCAGGATGATACCGGTCATGGACGATCTCATGGCGTGCCTCCTTCGTCC
Source organism: uncultured Myxococcales bacterium (assembly GCA_964535465.1). Taxonomy (GTDB): domain Bacteria; phylum Myxococcota_A; class Polyangia; order Fen-1088; family Fen-1088; genus Fen-1137. Next base: position 28,922 of record CAZHUY010000031.1, on the reverse strand, counting down.
GCGCCGCCTGCGCGTGCTGGCCCCGCGCCGCCCGCGCGTGCATCGGCGCCATCCTTGACGGCTGGGGGCGGGCCAGGGTAGCGCACGCCGGGCTTGGGCACGTAGCCCGTCACCGGCTTTTTCAGGGTGCCCTTGATGTCGCCTTCCAGGACATCCACGGGCAGCGGCGGGTCCAACACGTATTGGTACCCGCGCGAGGGCACGCGGATCTCGAAGACGTCGTCTTTCATCAGGAACTGGCGCGCGATGTTGACGGGTTGATCCCCCACGATGCGCATGGGGCGGTGGCGCAAGATGAACGAGTAGAGCCGGATGGCCAGGTGGTTGGGCAGTCGGTGACAGCCGTGCGAGTAGCCCTCGGAGCTGTACATGGACAGGTACTCCGACGAGCCGTGAGCGCGAATGCCGTTGTCCCAGTCGGGCCTGCCGTTCTTGCCGGGGGTGACCAAGTAGCCGGCGATCAAGCCGTAGGCCGACAGGTACCCGGGGCCCAGCTCGTCGTAGTTGACGACCTTTTGCCATACGCCGTTGATCGTCTTGGCCTTGACCAGACTGCGGATGGGCGTGGATTCGGGCGCGATCCACACCGGACCGGCCGTCACGGTGCGAATGACCCGCGGCCCGACGTCCGAACCCTTGTAGCGATAGTACTCGTAGCCGTCCGAGGCCTGCTCGGCCCGCCAGCCCCCGATGGTGGTGCGCCATCGGGCCAGCGGGATGCGCTGGTTGTTGTGCTTCACGTACACATGGAAGCTGGGGTAGCGCTTGCGCGGCTGGGGCTGACGCACGCCCGCGGCATCCCACGGCAGGTCGTACCACACGTCGCCGCGATCGATGACGATGGACAGGTCCATGTCCGGGCCGTAGTAGTCGGGCAGGGCGGGCAGGCGTATGGCCGCGCGCAGATCCCTGAAATCCGACGCCGCGTGGCGCTTGAAGAAGGCCAAGGCACCCTCGGGCGTGTCGAGCCCCAGTTGCTCCGCCGCGCTCTTGGTCAACTCATCAACCAGGTTGCGCACCGTGCTTGTCTTGCCGTTGCTGCCCGTGTAGCTGGGCGGACCGTTCTTTGTGTCGGTGCTGCCGTCTTCCAGGATACCGGCCGCATCCACCACGCGCTCGCGCAGGACCCGCAGCAGTGCCTGATGGTCGTTGAGCAAGGGCTGTCGTGCCAGGGCGTCCATGGTCTTGGCGCGCAGGTAGTTCGATTCGTAGATCATGTGCTTCTGTTGAAAACGGCGGACCGCCAGGCGCATGGCATCGTCATACAGACCGGGCGTATGCTTGACGCCGCGCTTGAACATGCCCGCGCACTCGAGGCGCTTCTCCACCTCAGCCATGGCGAGCTTCTCCTTGGCTCGGCGCTCGACCAGTTTGACCTTGGGCTCCAGCTTGGGCTCCTTGGTGGCCAACTCGCTCAGGGTCTGCACGCGCGCCTTCTTGCGGGCGGTCTCCAGCTCGCTCTCCAGGCGGGCCAGGCGCAGCGCCTCCTTCTTCACCTTTTCGGGCGCCACGTAGCCGACCGTCTCCACCGCCTCCATGGCGGCGATGTCCGCGCTGTCGTGGCAGGCGTGGATATCGTCGTCCAGAAAGCGGGCGCGCAGCACGCCCAACGAAGGCGGAATGCCATACAGCTCGAGGTAGTTCTTCTCGCCCGCGGTCAAGGGCTCGCCATCCTCGTCCAGGGTGTCGTTGGCCAGGCCGATGAACACGCGCCGGTAGCGGTTGGGCAGCGGCTGGCCGTCGGGGCCGTGGTGCTCGGCGAAGATGGTGGGCGTCCACTCGTTGCCCAGATCGACGATGGTGTAGCCCGAACGGGCCGCGCCCGAAGCGCTGGTCCAGCTCTCTTGACCGTCGCGGATCACCAGGGCGCGATCGTCGCGGGGCAGAGCCGGTTGGGCATCGACAGCCGCCGTCGGCTTGGCACCTGCCTGGGGAGGCTGAGCCTTGCCGGGCGAGGCAGGGGCTACGGGCGGCGCGGGCGGTGGGCTCTGGGGAGCCGGTAGGGAAGTCGCCGAGCGAACGTTGCAGCCCAACAAGAACACGAGGCCTGCCTTGACGGCAAGCTTGGGAGCAGCTTGGATAGACAAGGTACTGCGTCCAGGTATGCCCCCGACGAGCACGGTGGGCAAGTAATCCTCCGGTCCCCGGTTTCGCGCTGCTCCGCTGATGCTTGCCTATTTGGGCGGTCGTTTGGCGATCTGCGGGGCGGAAGGCGAGATGGCGTCGACCCAGCCGGCCTTGCTGTCGGGGAAAGCATCCACGTAGGGAAGGTAGGGTTTGACGTCGAGGATGGGCGTTCCGTCGAGCAGATCGATGCCGCGAACGTGCAGGTCGCAACCGTCGATGCGCACCAGGCGCGCGGCCGAGAGCCCGATGGGATTGGGCCGGTCGGGCGAGCGCGTGGCGAACAGGCCGCGCCGCTCGCGCGTGCCACGGGGCGGCCGCACCATGGGAGCCCATGTCCCGCCACGATGGAGCCAGCTCACGATCCAGATATGGTCGAACCCTTGCAGGTCGGTGAACGCCACCGGGGGAATGCGCTCGGCATCCATGCGCAGGATGGCCGGCTGGTCGGAGTCCACGGCCGTGGCCTGGTGGGGTGTCCCGAAGCGCCGATGGTAGGGCGACACCACCCACCCGATGGCGGTGACGGCGAAGGGGCCGCTCTCGCGTGGCGGAGATTCATCCATGCGCCGGATTGTAGATCCAGGGGCGGCTCGCCGGGTGATCCGGCTCACACTGTCCGCGACTTTGTGGCGGAGGATGGTTCGGAGTCAGGTCGCACGGGTGTACCCTTACTTGTCCCTTCGTCGATTCGTCTGTCTGAGGAGTGGGCCATGAAAGAAAACGAGGTTCGAGAGCGCGTACAAGCCTTTCTGCGCAACACGGTTCGTCTCGTGGTCGTGCCTGCCTCCATGGGCATTGGCTTGGCGCTCATCGGGTGCGGCGCTTCGGAGGAAGAGACCAGCCCGGATGCCGGAGGGGACGCGGTGGCGGTGGCCGGGCAGAGCGGGCAGGGTGGGGTCGGTGGTGGAAGCGCCTCGGCAGGGGCGGGGGGCGCCAGCAGCTCCGGCGGGGCTGGCGGGTCCGTCACCCTGTACGCGGCTCCTGTCTTCGACGCGGGTGCCGGCGGCTCGGGTGGCAGTCTGCCGAGCAGCCGCCCGGCCTACATGGCGAGCTTGCCCGATGCGGGCTGGGGCGGCTGGGGCGGCCATGGGGGCAAGTACGCCGCACCCATGAGCGGCGGAAACGGCGGGGCCGGCGGGACGGGCGGGGCCATCCGAACCGGCGGGGTCACCGGGACGGGCGGAGCCGGTGGGGCCGTCTCTCTCTATGGTGCCCCTCTCCGCGACGCAGGGGCCGGTGGCACGGGCGGCCTGGCGACCAACGTTCCGCCCTACATGGCGGTCATGCCCGACGCGGGCGCCAGCTCGGGAGGCCTCATGGCCAAGTACGCGGCGCCCATGCTGTCCGGCGGGCAGAGCGGAGGGACCACGACTCCGGTCACTCGCTACGGCGGAATATTCCCCGGCACCTCTTCCAGCCGCTGAGCGGCCGGAGGGCACCGGGCTTCAGGTGCGGCTCATCCTTGCAGGGCGGCCGTGACCATGGTGCGTGCCTCGTCGATCACCTGGTCCAGGTGGGTCTCGCCTTTGAAGCTCTCGGCGTAGATCTTGTAGATGTTCTCGGTGCCCGAAGGGCGCGCCGCGAACCAGCCGTTGTGCGACGCCACTTTCAGGCCGCCGATGGAGGCGCCGTTGCCCGGAGCCTTGGTCAGCACCGCCGTGATGGGATCGCCGGCCAGGGTGTTGCCCTTGACCTGTTCGGGCGAGAGCGCCTTGAGCCGTGACTTCTCTTTGGCGCTGGCGGGTTGGTCGATGCGTCGGTAGATGGGGTGGCCGTGGGCCGCGGTGATCTCGCGGTAGTGCTCGCCCGGATCCTTGCCGGTGCGGGCGGTGATCTCGGCGGCCAGCAGGGCCAGGATGATGCCGTCCTTGTCGGTGGACCAGGCCGTGCCGTCCAGACGCAAGAAGCTGGCCCCGGCGCTCTCTTCCCCGCCAAAGCCCAGGCTGCCGTCCACCAGGCCGTCGACGAACCACTTGAAGCCCACGGGGACCTCGACCAACTTGCGCCCCAGGGCCGCCACCACGCGATCGATGATGGCGCTGGACACCAGGGTCTTGCCTACCGCTGCCTTGGGCGACCAGCGGGGCCGGTTCGAGAAAAGGTAGCGGATGGCCACCGCCAGGTAGTGGTTGGGATTCATCAATCCCGAGGGCACCACGATGCCGTGCCGGTCGGAATCGGGATCGTTGCCAAAGGCCACGCGATACTGGCCACGCAGGTCCACCAACTTGGCCATGGCGAACGGGCTCGAGCAGTCCATGCGGATCTTGCCATCGTGGTCCACCGTCATGAAGGCGAAGCGCGGATCCACGGCCGGGTTGACCACGGTGAGGTTCAGTTTCCAGATCTCGGCGATGTGGCCCCAGTAGGCCACCGAGGCGCCACCCAAGGGATCCGCCCCGCAGGCGATGCCGGAGTCGCGGATGGCCGCCATGTCCACCACGTTGGCCAGGTCGGCCACGTAGGGCGCCACGAAGTCCTGCTGACGAACCGCCTTCAGGGCGCGCTCGATCGGGACGCGGCGAACCTCGGCGCACTTTCCGCGCAGGATGGCGTTGGCGCGATCCTGGATCCAGCCGGTCACGTTGGTGTCGGCCGGGCCGCCGTTGGGTGGGTTGTACTTGAAGCCTCCGTCGGCGGGCGGGTTGTGCGAGGGCGTGATCACGATGCCGTCACCCAAGCCGCTGGTGCGGCCGCGGTTGTGCGTGAGGATGAGCCAGGAGATTCCAGGCGTGGGCGTGTACCCGTCGTCGCGCTGGATGACCGCGTCCACCCCGTTGGCCACCAGCACCTCGAGGGCGGTGCGCTCGGCGGGGCGAGACAGGGCGTGGGTGTCCTTGCCCACGAAAAGGGGACCGGTGATGCCCTCGCGTTGTCGCCACTCGCAGATGGCCTGGGTGATGGCCAGAATGTGGACTTCGTTGAACGAGCCGTTCGTCGAGGTTCCACGGTGCCCGCTGGTGCCGAAGCTGACCAACTGCTCGGGATCGTCTACGTCGGGTTCCTGGCTGACGTACGCCTTGTGCAAGGCCTCGACGTCGATGAGCAGCGAGGACGGAGCCGGTTGGCCGGCGAGCGGGTGGGGCATGGTTGTCTCCTTTGCTGGACGAAGATTACACGAAGCTTGCATGCGTGCGGCTGCCGTCACACCTGGCCGCGCAATTTGGCCCAAACCAGACCCAGGTATTCGTGCAGCGCCCGTTCGACCTGCAAGGCCGCGCCGGCGTGCGGGATCAGGTTCAGTAGGTCGCGAGGGGACCAGGGTTCGTAATCGCCCAGGTATTCAGTGGGCGCTGCGATGGGGTTCATGCCGGCCTTGCGGCACATGGCCATGGATCGCGGCATGTGCGCCGCGGACGTGATGAGCACGAAGGGCTCACGACCCAGCACCGTGTGCAGCGCGCGCGCCTCGTCCGCGGTGTCCAGGACATCCGGGGCCAGCGCGATTCTCTGGCGAGGTAAACCCAGGCTCAGGGCCGCGTCAGCCAGCAGCTGGGAATGCACCGTGCCGCCGGAGAGCAGCAGTTTCGCCTCAGGGAACAGGCGCAGCAGACGGATGCCCTCGGTCAGGCGCGCCACCGCCGCCGGTGACAGTTGTTGCAGGGGCGCCAGGGCCGGCACCTCCATGTTCCCTCCGCCCAAGACGACGATCCAATGGGGTGCGGGTGAACCATCGTGCAAGGTCGCGCTCGGCAGGCTGGCCATGGGCAGCAGGGGGGGATAGGCCCGTTCCAGCGGGCGCACCAAGGCGTTGGCCACCGGGCCGATGGACGAAAGAAACCAGCCCCCCAGTCCCAGCAGCAGCAGAATCCTGCCCGCGCGTTGTTTCTTGGTGGATCGCAGGACAATCAATCCCACCACGATGACCACCAGCAGCACCGAACTGGGCTGCAGGAGCGCTGACACCAGTTTCTTGAGCGCGAACATGGACGCTTGTTCTAGCGCGAAATCATCGCGCGGCAGCAGAAGACGTGCGCGCTCCCTTTCTGGGTTCGATCATCGCGAGCCACAGCATCAACTTCGGCAGCGTGTTTGCTCTTGCTCAACCTACGCTGGCGAAGACGAGGCCGAAGCGCATGAGCGGTCACCCTCCGAGATCCCTTCCGCGCGGGGCCTTCTCGCGCAACACCCTGGCTTCGATCTTCACCACGGCACTCGACTTTTTCACCCTGACCGGCCTGGTCGAGCTGTTCCACGTGAACTACGTGCTGGCCACATGGTTCGGAACGGTGGTGGGCTCGCTCTCCAACTTCTCCATCAACCGCGTCTGGAGCTACCGGGCGTCGTGGCAACCACGCACCGGCCAGTTCTTCCGGTTCATCGTGGTGCAGGTGGGGGCCTCGGCCTTTCACACGTTGGGCGTCTGGCTGCTCACCCGCTTTGCGCAGCTTCCCTACCCGGTGTCCAAGCTGGTCGCATCCGTGCTGGTTTACCTGGCGTGGAACTACCCGATGAACCGTTGGCTGGTCTTCAGTCCAAGATTCACGCGGCCTCATTAAACCCCACTGGAAAGCCATACCCTCGCCGCGCTACACTGCGGCCCCCATGTCACAGTATGAAGCCTTTGCGGCCATCCTCGCCGGAGGCGGCGGAACCCGCCTTTGGCCCTCCAGCCGCCGAGCCCGACCCAAGCAACTCCTGACCCTGGGCGGGCGCGAGTCGTTGCTGGCCGCGGCCGCCCGTCGTGTGGTTCCGCTGTTCGGCTGGGAGCACATCCTGGTGGTGACCGCGCGCGATCAAGAGGCGGCGGTTCGCAAGGAGTTGCCCAAGCTGCCCAAGGCCAACGTGCTGGTCGAGCCCGCGCCCCGCAACACGGCGGGTGCCATCCAACTGGCGGCATCCTTCGCCACGTTGCGGGCCGGCGAATCGGCGCGTGTGGCGGTCCTGCCCGCGGATCACGCCATCTCCGACGAGGCCGGTTTTCGCGCCTGCCTGAGGACCGCGTTGGACCGCGCGGCCCAGGCCATCGTTACCATCGGCATCACGCCCACTGCGCCCGAGACCGGCTATGGCTACATCCGCATGGGCGCGGCCGTGGGCAATCGCGGTCAGGGTGTCCACGCGGTGGCGGCCTTCGTCGAGAAGCCCGACCTGGCCACCGCCAAGGCCTACCTGCGCAGCGGGCGCTACCTGTGGAACGGCGGCATGTTCTTCTTCACCGCCGGCCGTTTCGCCGAAGAGACTGGCCGTCACCTGCCCAAGCTGCATGATTTCGGCCACCGTCTGTCCGGGCTCAAGCGCCTGGCGGACTTCCCGGCCACCGTGAACCGCCACTACAACGAGGTCGAGGCCATCTCGGTGGACTACGGCATCATGGAAAAAGCCAAGGGCCTGCAGGTGGTGGCGGGCGAGTTCGGCTGGAACGACGTGGGCAGTTGGTCGGCTCTGGGCGATCTTGCGTCTTTGGCCAAGCTGCGCGACAAGCAGGGCAACCTGCTCATCGGCGATGTCATGGCCTGCGAAGGCACCCGCAACATCGTGGTGTCCGACCCGGGCGCGCCCTTCGTTGGCGTGGTGGGCGTGGACAACCTGGTGGTGGTGGCCACCGTGGACAGCATCCTGGTGGTGCCGCGCGAGCGCTCGCAAGACGTCCGCCGCGTGGTCGAGGGTCTCAAGCAACAGAAACGCAGCGAGCTGCTCGACCAGATCCCGCGCGTGCGTAACCGCAAATCGTAATCAGCCCTGCCTGCGGGCCCCAAGACGCCCGGTCAGGCTGCGCCACCTCTCGGCCAGCTCGTGCCCGATGACCCAGGGCCGGTTGGAGAAGGGCAGGGCGGTGCGCACCATGCAATCGACGCCGCAATCCTTCTCGCAGCCCTTGGGTTCGCGCAGCCTGCTCATCTCCCGGGCGGTGACCGCGGCGAACGGCCGATGGGGGGCCACGTGGTAGCAGAAATGAAGATCACCCGTGGGCGAGACGTAGAAAGCTTTGTGCCCGCCCATGCAAGTCCAGCGCATGGGCGCGCCTTGCAGGAGGCGCTCGAAGTAGCGGATGAGATAGTACGGGTTCGCGACCGGCTTACCCTCCCGTTTCTTTTGCCGGAGCCAGCTCAGCTTCTCGAGATAGCGGGCGTCGTGCGGCCCGGGCTTGAGCTGGCCCCGGTCGTGGACCAGGGCAAGGAAGATGGGCACCCGGGTGGCGAAACAATGCTCGGCCAAGGGGATCACCTCTTCGAGGGTCTCCGGGCACAGCACCGTGGCCACCGTGAACCACAGTCCCTGCTTGGCGATCAAGTCGATCTTGTTCTGCAGGGTTCTCAGCGACTTGGGTGTGCCCGGCGCGGGGTTCAGACGATCGATGGAGATCTGGATGCGTCCCATGCCCAGGTCCACGAGCTCCTTCAGCTTGTCAGCGGTCAGCAGGAAACCGTTGGTGGTCATGCCGGTCGACATCCCACGGCGGACCACGTGGCGCATGAGCGGGACGAGATCGGGATGGAGCAGGGGCTCTCCGCCTATCAAATCCGTGTGCAGGACGCCGAGCTCTTTGCAGTGATCGATGCGCGCGATGATGTCGGAGGAGGGGACGTGTGGCTTGCTGTCGTCGTGCTCCGTGCAGTAAATGCAGTCCAGGTTGCACTGCCAGGTGACGTTGATTTGCGCCCACAGGGGCTTGCGGTCGAAGGCACGTGGCAAGCCACGCAGCAGGCCACGCAGGGAAGCCGGGTTGGTCGCTGGTTTCATGCAGAGACCTGGTGGGCGGAATCGTCGGTCACCAGATTAGGATGCCGATCGAGCGCCACCACGGTCTCGACATGATAGGTCTGCGGGAAGAGGTCGATGGGCTGCACCACCGAGATGCGATAGCCGAAGGGCAGGAGTTCTTGCAGATCCCTGGCCAGGGTCGTGGGGTTACACGAGACATAGACGATGCGCTCGGGCCCCGAGCGGGCGATCCGCCGCATCACTTTGCCGCCCGCGCCCGAACGCGGCGGATCCAGCACCAGCACGCGCGGGTTGCCGTGCTCGGCCAGCACCTGGGGCAGCACGGTGCGCGCGTCGCCCGCGTAGAAATGGGTGTTGTCGATGCCGTTGGCGGCGGCGTTGGCCCGCGCCGCGACGATGGAGGCCTCGGACAGCTCGACCCCTGCCACCTTGGCACCCGCGCCCGCCAGCGCCAGCGCGAACATGCCCACGCCACAGTAGACATCCAGGACCAGGCCACCCTGGCCACAGCCGACCAATTCGCGCACCAGGCTCACCAGCCGCTCTGCCTGCACCGAGTTGGTCTGAAAGAAGGTCTCGATGCCGATGCGAAAGCGAAGCCCGCCGATGATTTCGGTGATGTGGTCCTGCCCGCGCAGCACCACGCTCTCTTGCAGCGGGGCGGCGGTGTTGACCGAGGCGCGGATGCTGCGCACCACGCTGACCACCTTGGGATCGACCGCGGCCAGGTGATCGGCCATGGCGCCGGCCGCGTCGAAACGGCCCGGACTGGTCACGATGCCCACCATGATCTCCCCGGTTCCGTGGCTCTGGCGGACGATGAGCTCACGCAGCAGGCCCTCGTGGGTGCGCGGGTCGTGCAAGGCCAGCTTCTCTCGTCCCACGAAATCCTGGGCGGCCTTGACCAGGGCCACCGTCGAGGGGGGCGTGATGAAGCACTCTTCGAGCGGCAGGATTTTGTACCAGGCGCCGCGTGGATGCAGTCCCAGCAGTCCCTCGGGGTGGAAGGCGAACTCCATCTTGTTGCGGTAAAGCCAGGGGCTGGGCGCGGGGATCAGTGGCCGCAGCGGGAGGTCGCGAAATCCCCCCATGCGCTCCAAGCTGTCGCGGACCGCGGCCTCCTTGGCCCGGTCCTGGGCCGTCTGCTCGACGTGTTGCCAGGAACAGCCGCCGCAGCCTTGGGCAAAGTGCAAGCAGCGCGGGACCACGCGGTCAGGCGAGGCCTGCTCCACCGTGACCACGTCGGCCTCCAGGTGCCGCCGTTGCACGGCGCGAACGCGCACGCGGACCGTCTCTCCCGGCACGGCGCCGGTCACGAAGACCACCAGCCCCTCGTAGCGTCCCACCGCCTCGCCGCCGTAGGCCAGGCGGTCGACGGTCAAGCTCAGCTCATCCCCGGGGCGAGGCTTGCTTGTGTTGGGTGTGCGTTTCGAGTGGGTGGCCAAGGCTGATCTTCGCCGGGGATGGCGGATGGGGCGCCAATCTAGCACGTCGGTACGGCGAAGCCCGGGAGCGATGCGCGCGACTACTTGAGCGAGAACTCTCCGGTGGCGCCGATCTGGAACTTCTTCTTGATGAGCTGGCCCACTCTGATCAGATAGGTGTGGCCTTTGTTGAAGCCGTTGTCTTGCTCCAGGTCATAGCCCTCTTGGTAGACGAGGCCACCTCCGTGGGTCTGGGGGGAAACCTGGTCGACGATGACCTTGGGATCCTTCTTGTCTACGAATTGGATGGTCATGGGCCCTTTGGCGGGCGCTTTCTTGAACACGGCGAGGAAGTTGATGATCCAGCGATCCTTGCGCTCTCCAGTGGAAAGCTCGGGGTTGGTGGGATGGGCCGCCAGCCACTTGTTCAGGGCGTCGCCTTCGAGGGTGGACTGCGCCTCGGTGGAGACCCAGACCTTACCGCCGTGGGCCTTGGCCACCTCGGCATTGGGATCGACGTTGGCCGATTCCTTGGCGGCCTTCTTGGGCGCCGCGCTGACGCTTCCTGCTGCCAGCAAAAGGGCTGCAACCAACCAAATCTTCATGGGTGTCTCCTTCCTTCCTGCGGGCCACGACGGTGGCGCATCACGCGCCTTCCCTATATTGCGGGACGTTCGCCGCGCGAGTCAACCAAACACAATGGTGCGGTTCCCGGAGACCAAGACCCGTCGCTGCAGGTGCAGGCGCACGGCCCGGGTTAGGACCAGCCTCTCCAATTCGCGTCCCTTGCGCATCAAGTCCTCGACGGTGTCACGGTGGGAAACCCGGCACACGTCCTGTTCGATGATGGGCCCCTGGTCCAGGTCGGCCGTCACGTAATGGGCGGTGGCGCCGATGACCTTGACCCCGCGTTGCTTGGCTTGATGGTACGGGCGCGCCCCCGCGAAGGCTGGAAGGAAGGAGTGGTGGATGTTGATGATGCGTCCCGGCCATTTGTCCACGAAGGTGGGCGACAGGACCTGCATGTACCGGGCGAGCACCACCAGGTCGACGCGAAGCCCCTCGAGAGCCGCCAGTTGCTTGGCCTCCGCCTCGGCCTTGCGGTCGCGTTCCACTGGCACGACCGTGAAGGGCACGTCGAAGTGCTGGCAGACATCCTTCAGGGTTTCGTGATTGGAGATGACCCCTACGATCTGACCGCCCAGATCGCCCAACTGCTGGCTCAGCATCAGGTCGTAGAGACAATGAGAGGCGGTGCTCACCATCACGGCCACCCGCGGTAGGCCATGGGAGAAGGTCAGCTCCCAGCGCAAGTCGAACTGGCGCGCAAGACCTCGGATCTCCTCCTCGGTGGTCTGGTTATCCAGGCGGAAGCCGCTCGTGTCCCAGACCAGCCGCATGAAGAACTCGCCGCTCTCGCTCTCGGCGTGTTGGTCGGCATCCAGAATGTTGCCGCCGTTTTGAAACACGAAATTCGACAGAGCCGCCACCAAACCAGTCCGATCCCGGCAGCTGACCAACAATGTCGCGGTCGTAGAGGATGATGGATCCATCGCTAGCAAGCCTATCGCCAGTATAGCGCTCAGGCCGCCTTGGAAGTGCGCGGGGAACGCAGAGCTTCGCCCAGGCTCGGATGACTGCTACTCGAGCTCGTTTTCCGTCGCGGGCTGGAAGGCGCCGGTCACGTCCCCGTTGCTATTGATCGATCCGACGCGCCAGAACTTCGCGACCACGTCGTCGCAGTCCAGGTTGCCCTGTGCATAGGCCGTGAATCTGGAAGACGTGCCAGTCTCTTCTCCTCCAGAATAAGACGGCATGAAGTAGTGGGAGTCCGGGATCGCAAACTTCAGGGCGGCCCAAACCGGGTCTGTGTCGAAGACGGTCGAGCCTCCGGGGCACTTGCCTCCTGCCAGGACGCAGCAGTCTTTGGCTTCCGTCTCCCAGTCAGCCACGGGCCCCGGGAACTGGCGAGGCAGAACGCCTCCCCCGGCCTCGCTGAAGTCGGTGTTGTAGTAGCTGACCGACCCGGCCCACTGCTTGTTCAAGAACCCTGGGACCTCGGCGGCGCGAGATCGCCTCACGTATCTCGAGAAGGCGGGGATGGCAATGGCCGCGATGATGCCAATGATTGCCACGACGATCATGAGTTCGACCAGGGTGAATCCTCGGCTTTTTTTGTCATGCATGGCTATACCCATTTTTCCTGTCATGCACCTCGCATACCAAACCTGGTAGCGAGATTGCCTCGTCCGTAAACGACTGAAAATACATGGAATTGGTGCGGCGCCCAGGCCCTGATTGCACCATCGGCTGCGCCGTTCTTGGGCATGAGACGGAAAGTATTGCTTACCTGATGGACGAATTATGTCCACGGGACAAAAAAAAGACCGAATCCTCCCCTAAGGGTCAGATTCGGTCTTCTTTGGCGCGGATGACAACCGCGCGACTAGCGGTGCACTACTCGGCGTCGCTGCCCGCGTCCGACTCGATGTCGCCGGCATCGTCGCTGACGGTGGCGGAATCGACGGGAGCGTCGGTGGTGACGATGACGTTGGTGTCAGGCCTGGTGTCCAGTTTCGCCACATCCAACTTCACATCCGACTTCACATCCGACTTCACGTCCAGCTTCACATCCAGCTTCACGAGCGTGTCTGGGGTGGAGCTATCGCGCGCATCGGAAACCGACGGCACGACATCGCCCGTCACATCCAACTTGGCGTCGGTCACCACGGGGGCCGTATCGGGCAGCTTGGTGTCAGCGGGTTTGGTGTCCGTGGCCACAGGCGTGACGTCCAATTTGGCAGCGTCCGTCGTGGTGATGACCTGGGCGTCCTGGCCACCGTCCTTCTTGCTCGAGCTGCTGCTTCCGCAGCCAATGAGCGTGAGCGACATCGCAAAAACTGTTACAGCAAGCTTCCTCATCATAGCCTTCTCTCCTGGTTGGTTCTCGTCTCGCTAGGCGTCTCGGGGCCGATACACTAGTCGAATCAAGAAAAAAAAGCCAAAGTTTCGCAACAATTCTCCTTTTTCGAAGGATGAAACGGCGCGAAATGGCGCAAGTAGGCGCCTCATAGCAGGGCTCGCTAGGACATGCAAGAAGATTTTCGAATTGATGACATGGTGCGCATCTCCCCTGACGGGGAGGACACGGATGGCCTGGTCGCCGTGGGAGGCACCCTCACCCCGGGGAACTTGTTGCGGGCCTACAGGGCAGGCCTGTTCCCCTGGTCCTCGGATCCGGCGGTGACCTGGTGGTCGCCAGATCCTCGTGCGGTTTTCGAACTCGATGGCTACCGAGCCTCGCGCAGCCTACGCAAACGCATCCGCTCGAAAGGGTGGACGTGCGCCTTGGACCGGGACTTCCAGGGCGTCATGCGCAGATGTGCCGAAGCGACTCAAGAGCGGCCGAGTACCTGGATCTCCGAGGACTTCATCGAGGCCTACACCGCCCTCGCGGGTGAGGGGTTCGCCCACAGTGTCGAGGTCTACGAGGGAAGCGAGCTGGTCGGAGGGCTCTATGGTGTGAGCATCGGGGGCTTCTTTGGCGGCGAGTCGATGTTTCATCGCCAGACGGATGCCTCCAAGGCGGCCGTGGCCTTTCTGGTCGAGCACCTGCGCCAGCGCGGCTTCGTGCTCCTCGACGCTCAAGTCCCGACACCTCACCTGGCCAGCCTGGGCGCGGTCGAAATCTCCCGGGGGGAGTATCTCTCCCGGCTCGCCAACGCCCTGACCCTGCCGGTCACCTTCTGATCGGCCTCTGGCTCGGCTAGGATGCGTCACCGTGAAGTGTTGTTCAGAAGGCCTCCTGGCCATGGCAGTCGCTGGCGTCGTCTTGAGCTCGCCTTGCGCGTGCGCCAAGCCGTCCGCTCAGCGGCGTTCCGCCGCGGAGGAGCTGCGGCTCAGAATCGTGCGTGTTCTTCCCCATGATCCCAGTGCGTTCACTCAGGGGCTGGTTTTTTACGACGGCAAGCTCTACGAGAGCACGGGCCTGCATGGTCGTTCGTCTCTGCGGCGGGTCGATCCGGAGAGCGCGGTGGTCGAGCGCAAGGTCGATCTTCCGGCGGATCTCTTTGGCGAGGGACTGGCCCGGGTCGGCGGACGGCTGGTTCAACTGACCTGGCAAGAGGGACGTGCCTTGGTGTGGAACCTGGCGACCATGAGCAAGGAGAAGGAGTTCCGGTATGAGGGCGAGGGTTGGGGACTTTGCTTCGACGGGCGTCATCTGATCATGAGTAACGGGAGTGAGAGGTTGGCGTTGCGCAACCCCGATACCTTCGTCACCACGCGAGAAGTTGTGGTCCGCCGCGCCGGAAAGCCGGTGCGCTTCCTCAATGAGCTGGAGTGCGTGGGCGATGTGGTCTACGCCAACGTGTGGCAGGAGAACCACATTGCCCGCATCGACATGCGGACCGGGGAGGTGACGGGGTGGATCGATGCTGGCGACTTGCTCACCCCTGATGAAGCCCGTCAGTCCGACGTCCTGAACGGGATCGCCTACCTTCCCTCTACCGGGCGTCTGTTGATCACCGGCAAGTTGTGGCCCAAGGCCTTCGAGGTCGAGCTCGTACCCGCCGCGTCGCCCTCGGCCCGCTAGGGCACCTCACGCGTTTTTCCTCTGTGGCTCGCGGCTGACCTGCTAGTTATTGTTTTCAATGCGGCTGCGATCCCTTTACACCTTCGGACTTGCGATGTGGGTCATCCTGTCCGCGGGCCGTGCGCTCGCCGAGCCGGGCGAGGATCTCACGATCTCTGTCGTGACCTTTGGACCAGGCGATCACCCCTTCTTCAAGTTCGGGCACAACGCCATCCTGGTGCAGCCCAGACAGGACGTCGGCGAACTCTACAACTTCGGCACCTTCCAGTTCGATGCGCCGGGGCTGATCGTCAAGTTCCTGCAGGGGCGTTTCAAATACTGGCTTTCGGTGGGCGGGACGGAGGAGTTCTCCTCCTATGTTCGTGAGAACCGGACCATTACGCTGCAGGAGCTGGATCTGTCGCCCGCGCAGCGCTTCGCCCTGTGGACCGGACTGCGCGAAACCGCGCGGCCCGAGAATCGCGAGTACCTCTACGACTACTTTCGCGACAACTGCTCGACGCGCGTGCGTGATGCCGTGGACCGCGTGGTCGGCGGCCGGGTCAGGCAGGCTGGCCAAGGGCGCGCCTCTTCGACCTTTCGCGGCGACTCGCTGCGTATGACGTCCGATGTCTTGCCCGTTTACTTGGGGTTGGACCTGGGGCTGGGGCGGCCGACCGATGCTCCCATCACCGAATGGGACGCTGCCTTTTTGCCGCAGCGTCTGCACGATCTGCTGGGCCGGGTTCACATCCCTGGCGACGAGGGGGACAAGCCGCTGGTCAAGTCCGAACGGGTGTTGTTCGCGGCCCGCCGCCCGCCCGTGCCGGATCAGCCTCCGCGCTGGTTCTTCTACTTCCTGCTAGCCGGAGTGGGTGGGGGCGGGCTCCTGGCGGGGCTAGGCAGGGTGGGCCGGACTCACCGCAGCGCCCGGGTTGGCTTGGGCCTGACCAGCAGCTTGCTCGGCCTCGTCTTGGGTTTGCTGGGCTTGATCCTGTCGGGCCTTTGGATCCTCACGAATCACAAGGCGACCCACTGGAATGCCAACATCTTCCTGCTCGCACCGTGGTCGGTGCTGTTGGTCGGCTATGGGATCGGCGTGGCCTTCGCGTGCAAGAAGGCGGTTCGTGTGGCTTTCTGGCTGTCCGCGTCGGCGGCCGGCCTGGCTGGCCTGGGCCTGGTGGCCAAGATTCTTCCCGGTGGTTCGCAGGACAACTGGGCGCTCATGGCCCTTCTGCTGCCGGTCTGGATCGGGATGGCGCTCGGGTTTCGTTGGCTGTCGCGTCATTCGCCGTCCCAGTGTGAATAGTGTGAATAGGGAATCTGTGGGGAATCGTGCGCTCTTTCGTGCTAAGTTTGAACCTTATCGCCGGGGGATGGGAGACGGGTGTGAGAAGGGGTGGCGTTGGCTTGCTCACTCTTAGTTAGTCTCTATTTCTTTTTGCTGACGGCAGTCCGCCGCTCGAACCGGAGGTAGCACATGCCCGCAACCGAGGACTCAGTACTCACCTCACTCAATGAACTCCGTAGGCTCAGGAAAGAGCGCCAGAAGAAAGGCCATCCTGGGCGTGGTGCGGGTGGTCGTCCTCGCAAGGCCACGGTCGCGGCTCACGATCCGATGGGCGACGAGGTCACGCCACCACCGCGCAGCGATCTGCTCCCGTCGACCAAGGGGGCTCGTCAAGGTGGGCAGTTCGCGCATGCGCCGATTGCCAAGCAGGCGCCGGCGCCGGCTCCGGCCTTGATGATGCCTCCGGCGGCGACGTGGGATAACCCGATGGTCCCTGCGGCCGTGCCGCAGACCGTGAGGTCATCCTCGTCCGCCAAGCCGGCCATCATCGTGGCCTTGCTGCTTCTGGCCGGGGCGGGTGTCGGGTACATGAAGATGCAGAACGACACCAAGGCCTTGATCGCCGCGAAAGACGCCGAGATTCGCCGGGTGGTGGACGATGCGCGCTCCCAGGTGGTGGAGGCCACGGCCAAGGCCGAGCGCCAGGCGCAGGTCAAGTTGAAGGCGTGCGAGAGCAAGATGGAGGCGGCGGCCATGGCCGCGCCGGCTCCCGCGTCGACCGCCATGGCCATGGCACCGGCCTCGACTTCGCCGACGCCCTCGGTCTCTTCAGCGTCCTCTTCCTCGAGCAAACGCTCCCGTCACAAGGAGAGGGCCTCGAGCGGGAGTCGGCGAGCAGCAGCAGCCACGGTCGCTGCTCCTCCGGCGCCGAGCTCGGTGCCTACTTTGCCGCGCAAGAAGAAGCTGGACAACGATCCCCTGGCGGGCATCAAGATCTAATCGTCAGTCCGCGGATAGGGCGATTTTTTGACGAGGGGTGAAGATGCGCCCACCCTGGGGGTATGCTTTCCGCCCAAGAGGAAACTCGCTTCTTCGACACTTGTAAGAACGCCTTGCTGGAGCGGTACGCCGGACAATTCGCTGTCGTCTGCGGTCGCCGCTTGGTGGGGGTTCATGCCTCTCTGGAAGCCGCGCTCAAGGCGGCGGCGGAGGCCTTTGCGGCCGGCACCTTGGAGGACGGCGCGCCTGTTCTCATCAACGAGATAGGCGAGTGCCCCAAGGTGCGCGTGCTGGCTCAGCCCAAAGGCTAGGCCCTCGCCCTCGCCGCACCAGGCGGGCTGGGACTCGTCGGTTTGGCACGAGCCTCCTGGGGTTTGCAAATGGGGCTGGTCTCCAGTAGAAATGCTCCTCGTCGGCCGTGGATGCATAGGATATTGGCCGGCACGGAAAGGGAGAGATCGATGTCACGAGTCCCAGGATCCTCGAGTGCAGTCTGGATGCGCGCCCAGCATTGGCTTTGTGTCGCCACGCTTTCGGGCATGGTTCTCGGCTGCGTGGAACAGGCCGACGACAAGCCCACCAAGGAAGACGAGGAGTTCGTCAAGAGGAACCTCCTGTCGAGCGAGCCCAAGCCTCAGTTCGGCTCGCGAGCCGATCTGGACGGCAAGGTCGAGTACCTGGGTGCCGACGTGTCGCCGAGCCCGGCCGAACCTGGCAAGGACGTGCAGATCATTCACTACTGGAAGGTGAAGGCCTCCGTCAACGACGGCTGGCGCCTGTTCACCCATATCGGCGGGCCCAACAAGCAGGGCTTCATCAACGTCGACCACGGGCCGGTCAGCGGGAAGTACCCGGTGAGCCGCTGGAAGGTCGGCGACATCATCCGCGACCAGCACTCGTTCCGTCTGCCGCCAAGCTGGGCCTTTGCTTCGTTCAATGTGTACGTGGGACTGTGGCGTGGTCAGGAGCGCATGGCCATCAAGTCGGGACCGAGTGACGATGGTCGAGTGCTGGCGGCCACCGTGCCCGTGCAGGTCAAGGCGCCCCCGGTCGTGAAGAAGATCATGGTTCGCAAGACGCCCAAGGCCATCAAGATCGATGGCAAGCTGGATGAACCGGCGTGGAAGACCGCGGCTTCGACCGGCCTGTTCGTCAACACCATGAACGGCGAGGCGCTCAAGCCCGATACCTCGGCCAAGCTGCTCTGGGATAACCAGAACCTGTACATCGCTTTCGAGAACTCGGATACCGATGTCACCGGCACTCTGACCGAGCGCGACGCCAAGCTGTGGACGCAAGAGATGATCGAGGTGATGTTGGACGCCAACGGCGACGGCAAGGGATACATCGAATTGCAGGTTGCCCCCAACGGCACCCTCTTCGACACCTACTTGCCCACCTACCGCAAGTACGAGGACAGCCTCGATCCCAAGCGCAAGCCCTACGATTGGAACTCGAAGACCAAGGCGGCCGTGAAGGTGGACGGCACCCTCAACAAGCACGAGGATCAGGACAAGAGCTGGATCGTCGAGATGGCGATCCCGATGGCTGACGTGAACGGATTGGACAAGGAAGGCGTCAAGGTTCCGCCTGCCCTGGGCGACAAGTGGCGCGCCAATCTGTTCCGCATGGACGCGGGCAAGGATGCCAAGGCCCAGGTGGCCCTGGGTTGGTCGCCGCCCATGGTGGGCGATTTCCACAAGCTGGATCGTTTCGGCGAGCTGGTGTTCGTGGATGACAAGGGCGAATTGCCCGCGGCCAAGGAAGTAGCGGCAACCAATCCGGCCAAGAAGGCCGATGACAAGGCCGACAAGAAGGCCGACAAGAAGGCTGACAAGGCCGACAAGGCCGAGAAGAAGGCTGACAAGGTCGAGAAGAAGGCTGACAAGAAGCCTGAAAAGGCCGAGTAACCGCTCTGACAGGTTCCGCAATCGTTACCTGGGCAAATCGGCGCGGCGGCCGACTCCTTTGGCTCTTCCTGGGAGTTGTCCTCTGCGCCGAGGGCTGGGCTGCGCCGCCCAAGACCGGAGCAGGCGCCCCAGCCGATGAGTTGGCGCCAAGCTTCGCGGCGGCCAGCGACTACCAGGCCCCTCCCTTGGGGCAGGTGCGCCCCGGGCGTGACCCGGATCCCCTGATGGCCAAGGTCGCGGCCGAGGTGCAGAAGGCCTCGGTGAGCGTGAGCGCGCCCATGCCCTTGCGCGATGGCCGCCTGGACTTGGTGGCCACCGACATCGCCCGCGCCACGGTCGGCAAGAAGCTACCGACCTTCGACGCCATCGCTTTCTTGGTTCACCACTACGGTCTGGTCGAACCCGAGCCCTATCTGGTCATGGTGCTTGGCCCGGCCCAAGCCGACGCCGTTCTGCTGAGCGACTTGGCCAAACAGGCTCCCGCGGTCTTCAGGATGGGCGACTGGCGTCGCATAGGCGTCGGGGTCCAACGGGGCAAGGACGAGACCACCGTGGTGCTGGCTTTGCAGACGCAGAATCTGGAGCTGGCTCCTTTGCCGAGACGTCTGCCGTCAAAGGGCACGGTGCTGATGATTGGCCGGTTGCTGGGGCGATATGCCAAGCCCGTGGTTCTGTTGGCGACGCCGCAAGGGTTGGTACGCAATCTGAGCCTGAAGGCCCGCAAGGGTCGTTTCGAGCTGATATTGGCTTGTGACGCTGGTGATGGCGTCTATCAAGTCGAGGTCGAGGGAGACGATGGCCGGGGGCCGGCGGTGCTGGCCAATTTTCCCGTGTACTGCGGCGTGGAAGTGCCCTCGAGCATTGCCATGAACGGGATGGACCCCACCCGGCGCCTCGATCCCGAGGAGGCGGAACGGGAGCTCCTCATTCTGGTGAATCGCGATCGCGCGGCCGCGGGTTTGGAGCCGGTGGAGCGCGACTCACGCTTGCAGGAGGTCGCGCGCGCCTACAGCCGCGAGATGGCCCGCACCGGCGAGGTGGCGCATGTCTCCAGCAAGAGCGGGGCGGCCATGGACCGCGTGCGTGCGGCGCGGGTGTCGCCTTTGCCTAGCATGCTGGCGGAGAACTTGGGCCGGGCCTTCTCCACCCGCGAGGTCGAAAGCGCCTTCATGGGGAGCCCCGGCCACCGCGCGAACATCCTGAACCCCGACATGACCCACCTGGGCATCGGGGTGGTGGCGGGACAGGCCGTGGGGGGCGCCACTCCGCTCTTTTTCACTCAACTGTTCGCGGCCTGGTAGGCGGGCGCGAGCTCCACCACCGGACCTGCGGCTGACAGCACGATGCCGCGCTCGGGCCGAGGCGGAAAGCCCAAGGGCGAGAGGCGGGTCCAGCAAGGCTCGAGGAGCATCTGCTGTTCGGCGGGGAGCGAATCCAGGCGCGCGGTGGGGCCGGCGACGATTTCATAGGTGATGACCCGCAGGTCCGGCGACAGCGCCAGAATCCGTTGCACCTGGGGCCCGCCCAACGCCGCCAGGGAGCGAACCTGCTCGGTCTGTTCCGGGGTCAAGGGCGCGTCCAGCTCTTCCTGCAAGACCTCGCGCTGGACCCGCGGGTCGTGAACCCGCAGCACGCGGCCACGTGGGCTGCGCCCGAGGAGCGTGGGCTGCGCGGGAACGTCACGCACGGGTCCTGGAATGGAGGTGGCGCCGGGCAGAGCTGGCACGGGAGCTTCCGGCCAGGCGGAGATGGCCTGGGCCATGGCGTGGGCAGAGGGAAAGCGCTGGCTGGGCGCTTTGGCCAGGGCTCGCGCCAAGGTTTCGTCGAAGGCAGACGCCAGACCCGGGCGCAAGGGGCCGAGCGAGGGCGGGGGGGCGCCCAGGTGCTGCGACACCAGGTCGGGCCCCAGGAAGGGCGCTCGTCCGGTCAGGGCTTCGAACAGGGTCGCGGCCAGCGCGTACAGATCTGCCGCGGGGCCGATGGGGCCGCCGCCGATCTGCTCGGGGGACAGGTAGGCGAGCGTGCCGATGAACCCCCCGGTCTGGGTCTGCCCGAAGTCGAGGAGGTGAGCCGCGCCGAAATCGGCGAGCTTGGCGTTGCCGGCGCTGTCGAACAGGATGTTGGAAGGCTTGATGTCGCGGTGGACGATGCCGTGGCTGTGGGCCTCGTGCAGCCCGGCCAGCACGTCGAGCGCCAAGCGCCGCACCGCCGCCGGCTGCAACGGCCCCTCACGCCGCAGGCGTTCCGCCAGGGTCCCACCCTCCAGATACTCCTCGATCAGGAGGCCTTCCTCGGCGCGCAGTTCGTGGACCGTGGCGATGTTGGGGTGGTGCAATCGGGACGAGGCCTCGCTCTCGCGCAGCATGCGCTGCCAGGCCTGTCGTTCAGGGCCGAGCGCCTCGGAACCGACGGTCAGCAGCTTGAGCGCCACGGTCCTGCCCAGCCACTCGTCATGGGCCGCGTAGACACGACCGAGCGATCCCGAACCCAAGCAGCGAAGGATGCGGAAACGGCGAGGCTGCTCGGCGAGGGCAGGGAGCGGCTCCAGGAATTCCGCATCGGCGATGAGCGGGGCGGCGGCCGGGATGTGCGGATCGAGCGCGTGCAGGCGCAGGGCGATCTCGTGTGCGGCCGCGGGCAATCCCAGGGCCAGCAACTCGACGCACAGGGCGCGCAGCGCGGGCACGCGCAACCCCGGATCGCGTGCGGCTCGCTGCAGAGCCGCGGCCGCCTCGCGATGGCGTCCCAGGCGGCCCAACAGGCGCCCCATGCGGTAGGCGGCCGGTTCGGCATCGCCATCGGCGCCTTCCCGGGCGGCACGCTCGTAGAGCTGGCCGGCTTCGAGCAAGCGACCCGCGCGTTCCAGCTCTTGACCCGCGGTCAGGAGCTGCCCGCTCGCTTGAAAGAGTGCGGCGGCTCGTTGGTGGTGCCCGGCTCGGGCCAGCAGGTTGGCGGCGATCTCGTGCCGGCCCCGACGGGCGAGTACCTCGGCCGCGCGATCAACTTGGTCCGGGCGGTCGAGTCCCATGCCTTCGGCGATGTGGCGGGCCTGTTCCACGTCCTCTGCGTCGAGCGCCAGGCGGATGGCCCACGCGGCATCGCCCAAGCGCAAGGCGAGCGGGATGGCCTCCGCGAAACGCCAGATGCGTTCCAGCAGCTCGATGGCGCGTTTTACATCGCCATCGGCCAGGGCGCGCTGGGCGGCGCCGGCGTAGTCGCCCTGGGCCAGCAAGGCCTCGGTGGAAGGTGGCCCCTGGTCTTCATCCATGTCGCTATGGTAGCAAGAAGCCATTCCTTCAGGAGGTAAGCCTTGACACCAGTTGCACACCGCGAATCGACCGGCTCGGCCGGAAAACCCTTGTTGGTCGTGGGCTCGCTCGCGCTCGACACCATCGAAACCCAGTCCAGCCGACGCGAAGAAGTCCTGGGCGGGGCCGCCTGCTATGCCTCCTACGCCGCTTCTTTCTTTGCGCCCGTGCGTTTGGTCGGTGTGGTGGGACAGGACTTCCCCGCCGAGCACGAGCAGCTCTTGCGCCGTCGTGAGATCGATCTGACCGGTCTGGAGCGCGTGCCGGGGCGCACCTTTCGCTGGGCCGGGCGCTACGCGGCGGATTTCAACCAGCGCACCACCCTGGATACACAGCTCAACGTCTTCGAGACCTTCCGCCCGAAGATCCCGCAGGCCTACGCCGACAGCGAGATGGTGTTCCTGGCCAACATCGATCCGGTTCTGCAGCTCGAGGTGCTGAATCAGGTGCGCCAGCCGCGCTTCGTGGCCTGCGACACCATGAACTTCTGGATTGGCGGCAAGCGCGAGGATCTTCAGCGTGTGCTCAAACGCGTGAACATGGTGCTGCTCAACGATGAAGAGGCGCGCCAGCTTTCGGGGCGGGACAACCTGCCGGCCGCGGCGCGCATCATTCACGAGATGGGGCCGGCCGCGGTGGTCATCAAGCGTGGCGATTCCGGGGCTCTGCTGTTCTCGGGGGGCGAGGTCTTCGCGGCGCCTGCCTTCCCCTTGGAGCACGTGGTGGATCCGACGGGCGCGGGCGATTCCTTTGCCGGCGGGTGCCTGGGCTGGCTGGCGCGCACCGGTGATCTGTCGAACGACGGGATCCGCAACGCCATGGTCTTCGGCACCGTGCTCGCATCGTTTGCCGTCCAGGACTTCAGTCTGGACCGCTTCCGCACGCTGGATCCGGCGGCGATCCGCGCTCGTTGCGCCGATTTCGCCAAGCTGGTGCGCTACACGCCCGCCGCGTACTGACCTAACCCTGAACGTCGTGGTCGTAGACGTGGTCGTGGCCGGTGGTCGTGGCCGGACACTTCCATTCCCCTGCGACCACCTCCTTCACGGCGATACCCCGATACTTCCATCGGGATCCCGCATCTGGTGGGGCAAGCGGACTTGCGTTACCCTCTGGGTCAGAGGAAAAACCATGATCACGCGCAGGCGCTCTTTCATCGTGCTGACCCTTCTCGGTATCGTGGCCTCGGGCAAGGCCCTGGGCGCAGATGAGCCGGCCGTGCAAGGCGAGGGCAAGACGCTGACCTACTTGAGCACCCTGCACGCCAAGGTTCATCGCGCCTGGACCGATAACTTCCTGGCCATGGCGGCCGCGCGCCTGCCCAAGGACCACCCGGTCAATCTGTCGACGCGAGCGGTGAGCTTGAACGTGGTTTTGACCGCCACCGGTGCTTTGCACGGTGTCGAGGTCGGCACCTTCTCGGGCTCGGCCGAGTTCGACAGCTCGGCCGTGGACGTGGTTCGCATCAACGCTCCCTACGTGCCGGCCCCGGAAGAGGCACTGTCCGACGATGGCAACGTCCATCTCGAGTGGACCTTCGCGCGCGATGATCGGCGTTGTTCGGGCCTGACGGTGAAGCAGGTGCAGAGTCCGTTGCCCGAGGCCATGCGCTCCATGGTCGGCCAAGGCCGCGAGGGGAACGCGCTTTCGCGGCTGCGCGCGGTCAGTGACGAGGAGCGTCCGCGTGGACTCGGCGCTTTTGCCCAGGCGTGGATTGAACGTGCCAGCGAGGCGCAGCCCGTGGCCGTGGCGGTCGCGCGTGCCCTGAGCGGAGATGCGCGGGACGCCGACAAGCTCCGCCAGGCCGTCGAACAGGGGCGCGATATGGAGAAGGCGGCGGCCGGACTCGCACGGCTGGGCCTGCCCATCTGTCCTTTGGTCAAGGCCAAGCTGGAAGGTCCAGCGGGTCCAGGCCGAGGCCTGGCTCTGGCGGCCTTGCGCGCGAAGCTGGAGGCCGAGTGCCTGCCGGGCGTCTTGGCCGTGGCCAAGGATAAGGCGGCCCCCGAAGCCCAGCGCGTGAACGCGGTAGAGGCATTGGCGACCAGCAGCGATCCCGAGGCCGAGAAGGCCCTGCAGTCCTTGGCCAAGGAGGGGCCCGCGCGTCTGCGGGGTGCCGCCCTTCTGGCCGCCGTACGCCCGGGGGCCGGTCGAGGCGTGGTGTTTCGGGTGACGCCGCTCCTCAACGATCGGTCGCCCGAGGTGCGCGCGGCTGCCTCAGCGGCCTTGCTGCGGGCCGGAGGGGAATCTTCGGTCCCGCAGCTCTTCAAGATCTTCCGTGAGAAGGATCCGCGTCCGGGCGAGCTGGTGGCCAAGGAGTTGGCGAGCATGAAGGGCGAGGCTTCCGCGGAGCTGCTGGGCAAACTGGCGCGCGGCAAGGCGCCTCGTCGGGTTCGTGTCGCCTGCGCTGCGGCCCTGGCCACGCGTGGCGATGAGTACGCGGCCAAGTTCCTCGCGGCCCTGGCCAACGACTCGGATGCCGAGCTTCGCTTCCTGGCCAGCGGCAAGCTCGACGCCGAAAAGCGCCAGGTCGCGGTCTCGGTCGCCGAGGCGCAAAACTGGCGCGATTCGTACATGGCCATGGCGGACGGCCCGGGGCGGCTGGCTGCCGCGGACTGGGCCGTGGCCCATTTCCCCAAATTGGACCCCGCGACCCGTGTCGAGGTCCTGGCGCCCTGGCTCGGCCAGGCCAAGCCCGACGAGGCGAAAGCCGCGGCGAAATAGGCACTCTGTTATCGCAACGCGCATAATTGCGCACGTCAACTTGCAGTCGACCGTCCGGGTCGGATATACGGAGCGCTTCGGAATATGTCAGCCGCAGCGTTCTATGACCTCGACGGCACATTGTGTCGAACGAACCTGGTGCATGCCTTTGCCTACAACGCGCGCAACCAGCAGGGCTTGCTGCGCAGCGTGACGCGCTTTGCGAGCACCATGGCCAGCGTGCCGCTCTTCCTGGCCACGGACATGTTCGACCGTCGCCTGTTCAACGACATCTTCTTTCGACGGTACCGGGGCGAGTCCGAGGACCGCCTGCGCTACCTGGCGGAAGAACTCTTCGAGAATGTCATCCGCGATTCGATCTTCCCGGGCGCCTACCAGCTCATCGAGAAATCGCGCAGCCTGGGCCTGCGCCAGGTGCTGGTGACCGGGGCGCTGGACCTGACCGCCGCGCCGCTCATGCGCCACCTGAAGATCGACGATTGCGTGACCAACCATCTCGAGTTCGTGGATGGCAAGGCCACGGGGCGCCTGCTGCCCCCGGTGATGGCCGCGGCGACCAAGGCGAGCTGGATGCGGGTCTACGCTGAGAAAGAAGGGCTGAACCTGACCGACAGCTATGCCTACTCGGACAGCATGAGCGACCTGCCCATGTTGTCGGTGGTGGGGCACCCCACCGCCGTCAACCCCGATTTCCGCCTCCGAAACACAGCTCTGCAACACGATTGGCCCATTTTGGATTTGAAGTAGCCAGAGGCTCTGATGAACAAGCGTGAAGTGAAACCGCTGCGCGGGCCCGTGCCCCGCCACAAGGAAGATGATCAGGTCGTCTACATCGACGAGAACTCCGCACCCCGGATCCTGTTCTCCGGCACCGACCTGCTGTTTGAAGATCTGCCCATCGGGACCCGGGTGATCTATGCCAAGCCTCCCATCGAGGGGTTGGCCAATCCGGGGGCCGCGATCCGCTATGCCCTCAACCACCCGCTCGACAGCAAGCCGCTCTATGCGCAGCTGCAGCCCGGTATGCGGGTGACCATCGCGGTGGACGACATCAGCCTGCCCTTGCCGCCCATGACCACGCCCGACATTCGGCAGACCATCATCGAGATCGTGCTCGAGATGCTGGAAGCCAATGGTGTGGACGACGTGCACATCATGATCGCCCTGGGCCCGGCGCACCGACGCATGACCGAGGCCGAGATGAAGCGCATGGTGGGCAAGAAGATCCACGATGCCTACTACCCCGACCGCTACTACAACTTCGACTCGGAGGATCCTGACGGGTTCGTGCATCTGGGCACGACCGCCCATGGCGAGCCGGTGAACATCAGCCGGCGCTGCGTGGAGAGCGACCTGGTCATCTACGTGAACGTCACCCTGGTGCCCATGGATGGCGGTCACAAGTCGGTGGCCGTCGGCCTGTGCGAGTACGAGAGCGTGCGCGTCCACCACGAGCCGGAAACCATCGCGGGCTGCAAGAGCCTGATGGATCTGCCCAATTCGATGCTGGCCACCAAGCTGGAGCGCATGGGCGCCATCGTGGACCAGCACATGAACATTTTCCACATCGAGACCGCGCTCAACAACCGCCTGTTCTCGGCGCCCCTGGCGTTCCTGGGCAAGAACGAGGACGAGTTCACCGAGTTCGAGCGTCTCAAGGCCGAGACCATGCGCCTGGCCCTGTCCAAGATGCCCGAGGCGGCGAGGCGCAAGGTGTTCAACGCCGTCCCCGCGCCCTACCAGCTGATCGCGTGCCATGCGGGCAAGGCGCAGCCGGTGCACGATCGCATCGTGGCCAAGTTGAACGACCAGTTCTTGGTCAAGGTGAAGGGCCAGAGCGACATCGTCATCTTCCCCATCCCCTACATCTCGCCCTACAGCGTGAACTCCATCCTCAACCCCATCCTGGTGCAGGTCATGGCGTTGGGCTACTTCCACCACTTCTACCGGGGCATGCCGGTGGTGCGGAAGGGCGGGGTGCTGATCCTGACCCATCCCTGCCATGACGAATTCGATCCCGAGTTCCACCCCAGCTACATCGAGTTCTTCAACCGCCTGCTGCCCGAGACGCGCGATTCGCACACCCTGCGCAACAAGTACGAGGCGGAGTTCGCGCACAACCCGAGCTACGTCGAGATGTACCGTCGGGGCAACGCCTATCACGGCACGCACCCATTTTTCATGTGGTACTGGGGCGAGGCTGGGCGGCGACACCTGGGCAAGATCATCGTGGCCGGGGCCAAGAACGCGCATGTGCCCGCCACCCTGGGTTGGGATCGCGCCGAATCACTCACCGAGGCCATCGCCCAGGCGCGCTCCTTCGTGGGGCCCCAGTCCTCCATCACCTGCATGAAGTGGCCACCCATCGTGATGGCCGACGTGGAATAGAGTCCCCCATGCACGCACAAACGGACCCCAGTCCAGGCATGCTCTCACTCCGCGAGATCTTCCGAGGACGACACATCTTCATCTTGGGAGGCACCGGCTTCGTGGGCAAAGTCCTGCTGAGCATGGCGCTCCATCGTTTCCCGGAGCTGGGGCGGGTGTACGTGATGGTCAGGCGGGGCACCGGGACCTCCAGCGAGACGCGCTTCTGGGACAATGTCGTGACCTCGCCGACCTTCGATCCTCTTCGTCAGAAATACGGCGAAGAGGGGCTGCGCGCGCTCCTGCAGGACAAGGTGCGCGTGGTCGATGGCGACATCACCGAAGAGAACCTGGGCATGTCGGAGGAGCAGGCGGCGGCGGTGGCCGGCGATATCCACGTGGTCATCAATTCCTCGGGCCGGGTCACCTTCAACCCGCCCTTGGAGTCGGCCCTGCGCACCAACGTGCAGGGCATCAAGAATGTGTTGGCCTTCACCAAGCGCATGCGGCGCCCGGCGCTCATCCACACCAGCACGTGCTTCGTGGCGGGCAACCGCAGCGGCGCGATCTGGGAGAACGAGAAGCTCGACGGCTATTTCCCGCTACGTGACGAGCTGGCAGGCACGCGTTTCGTCGTCGAGCAGGAGATCGCGGATTGTGCCCGCATCGCGGCCGAGGTCAGGGCGCAGGCGGACGACGCTCAGGTGGTGGCCAGTCTGCGCAAGCGCGCCCGCGCGCTGCTGCTCGAGCAGAACCGAGATCCCGACGACGAGTCGACGTTGAAGCTGGCCGTGGCGCGGGAACGCAAGGACTGGGTGCGCAGCGAACTCACCCAACGAGGCATCGATCGCGCCAAGAAGTGGGGTTGGCCCAACATCTACACCTACACCAAGAGCATGGGCGATCAGTTGGTGGCGCGCGAGACCGGCATCGTCCGCTCCATCGTGCGACCGGCCATCGTGGAGACCGCGGTCGAATACCCCTTCCGCGGCTGGAACGAGGGCTTCACGACGTCGGCGCCCCTGGTGTATCTGGCCCTCAAGGGACAGAACCTGCTGCCGGTGTCCGAATCGTTGATTCTGGATATCGTGCCGGTGGACTACATCGCGGGTGCCATGTTGATGGTGGCCGCGCAGGCCTGTGTCGAAGAGCCGCAACTGGTTCACCAGCTGGCCTCGGGCGATCTCAACCCGTCGTACATCGGTCGCCTGACCACGTTGACCGGCCTCTACAAGCGACAGCGCTTTCAAGACAAGGAAGCTGGCAACAAGTTCCTCAACGAGCTGGCCGCGCGCATGGAATTTCGGCCGGTGAGTTACGAGGAGTACAACCGCACCTCTCTCCCCATGATCAAGCGCATGGTGGATCGCACGTCGCGTGCGTTGGAGCGCGTGCGGCCGAGTTGGGGTGGTGGGCGGTTCGTGGATATGGTCGACCGGGTCAAGAAGAAGGTCGATGAAGTGCAGCGCGTGACCAAGGAGGCCGCTTGTTAATGTCCCACAGGTTAGCATACAGCCAGTAAAATAAGACCCAGAT
>CAZHUY010000030.1:0-37659 GCA_964535465.1 uncultured Myxococcales bacterium | reverse complement strand
ATCCCCACCTATCTGCCGGCCAACCTGCGTGTGCACAAGGTGCCCAAGCCCGAGCACCTGACGGCGCTGCGTCGGGAGCTGTCGGGCGCCATCGAGGTGGGGGCGGACGAGGTGCGGCCAGCCAATGGGACCTTCGAGGGTGCCATTCGGGTCATCGACGAGTCCAGTCGCCGTCGGGCCGAACGCGCCATCTTCTCGGTGCTGCTGCGCGGGGATCTGGGCTTCGTGGCGCGCCACCTGAACAAGCCGGTTTCCTTCTTCATCACGCGCCATTTGCTGTGTCGCCTGCCGGTGACGCCCAACCAGGTCACTCTGGGGGCGGCCTTGGTGGGCCTCATGGGGGCGCTGTTGGTGGCCAGCGGCGGACCGGCCCTGATGGTTTGGGGTTTCTTCTTGGCCCACTTGCAGTCGATCTTGGATGGGTGCGACGGCGAGCTGGCGCGGGTGCGCTTTCAGCAGAGCGCGCTGGGCGAGTGGCTGGACACCATCGTGGACGATGGCCTGAACATCGTGCTGTTCGCCAGCCTGGGCATTGGCATCTTCCGCGCTACCGGCAGCGGCTGGGCTTTGGCCGCCGGCCTGGTGGCGGCGGGGCTGCACGTCGCCTACGACGTGGTGGCCTACCGCGAGCTGCGCCTGCAGGGCGGGGGGGGAGAGATCATCAAGGTCAAGTGGCAGATCACCGGCAGCTCGGACATGAAGAGCCGCCTCAGCAGTGGTCGACGTGGGCCGCTCGTCTACCTGCACACACTCGGACGCCGGGACTTCTACATCCTGGTCTTCCTGATCTACGCCCTCGTGGGCCTGCCCTGGCTGGCGTTGATTCACGCCTTCTTGATCGCCACCCCCCTGGCCGTGGTGGCGGGCTATCAGGTTCTGTGGCGGATGCGCGGCGGCCGCTGAAGCAGAAGTGCTACAATCGTTCCCCAGGTGGGAACGCGAGCGAGGGAACGGCGTTGATCCTGTCAGGAGGTAGGCACCATGACCATCCTGGACGGCAAGGCACTTCTCGACCACAGCAAGTCCATCGTGCGCCGACACGCCGGTCGGTTGGATACGGAGACCGCGCGGGATCTGGGCTCCGAGGCGGTGCTGCGTGCCCTGCGCTCACCCGCGCCCGACGGGCGGATGCAGCCCTGGCTGGAGCGCATCTTCCACAATCTCTTCGTGGATTGCTGGCGACGTCAGCCGGCCCCGGCTCTGCCGCTCGACGATGAGAGTCCGGCTCCTGGTCAGTCGCCGGAAGAGGCGATGTTGCAGCACGAGAGGCGACAGGCGGTTCGTGCTCGACTGGCGCAGCTACCGCGAGAGGCGCGCCAAGCGCTGCTGACTCGCTACTACTGTGACCTGGAACCAGCGGCCGTGGCGGCACGGCTGGGGGTCGCGCCGACGACCGTACGCACGCGCATTCACCGCGGCTTGCGCCGGTTGCGCGTGTTGTTGGCCGACCTGCGCGCCTTCCTGCCGCCCGAAACGGCCAACCTGTGGACGGCCAAGACCAGCGCCTTGGCCGTGGCGCCCGTCTTCGTGCTGGCTTTGGCGGCGGTCGAGACACGACCGCAGGTGCCGGAGCCCGCGCCTGTGGTGCGTGCGTTGACGGCAAATTCCGGGGTGGCCCGCCACGTCCTGGCGCCGACCAACCCCAGCCCGTCGCAAGCCTCCCTTCCCCTCCGGGTCGAGTCCAAACCGCGGCCGCGGTCGCTTCACAGTCAGACGGTGGTGATCGCTCAGAGCGAGGCGGTGCCGCCCCCACCCACGGTCTTCGATTTCGAGGACGATCACTTGGTGGGCGAGATCCAACGGCCCGATGGAGACGATGTGCCCGGCGGACCTGCGCCGGCCAAGCTCCATTCGCTCATCGAGATCCCTGACAACTTCGTCGCTCAGTTCGAGAAAATGATCGAGGATCGCATGTAGGCACCAGCCCTTCCGAAACTGCGCGTGCGGGCGCAATCGGTTCGCCTTGCGCGAGCCCGAGTGTCCGGGCGGGCTGGTCCGCAGTCTTGCTTCCTACCCTGCGATGGATCCTGTGGTAAGAATCTGCTTGTGTGTTGGCGGTGACGGGGACAGCGGGGAAACCACGGTTTCGCCGCCATTGCGGACGGGGCTGGGCATGAGTGGGTCGCGTTTGGAGAGGCATCCGGGAACAGGAGAGCGCAGGCATCCCCACGGGGTTCGGCGCAACTCTGATCGTACCTTTCGCAGGCTGTTCCAAATGATGGATGCCGGCTTCGCGGTCTGCGAGCTGGTGTGCGACGGGGCGGGCAAGACCGTCGACTATCGCTATGTCGAAGTCAATCCGGCCTTCATCAGGCTGAAGGGCCTGCCCCTGAAGAACCCGGTGGGGCGCTGCCGGCGCGAGCTTCTGTCAGGGCGGGAACCGCCTGCCTTGCCCGTGTACGAGCGCGTGGTGCGGACCGGCCAGGGCGAGCGCTTCTGCATGTCGTCCGACGACGGGCAGAGGAGCCTCGCGGTGCAGGCCTGGCGCGAGGACGCCGGCCGATTCGCCGTCTTTCTTACCGACATCAGCGAGCGCCGGCGTGTCGAGAGGCGCATCGGCGAAACCGAGGAGCGTTTTCGAGCCTTGTTCGCCAGCACGTCGTTGCGTCGCCTGGCCCTGCAGGCGGCTGACCTGGGAACCTGGGACTTCCATCCCGAGACGGGTGAGATCTACTGGGATGCGCGCTGCCGGCAGATGTGGGGTATTCGCCAGGGCGAGAAGATCGACTACGCGACGGCCTTGGCCGCGGTTCATCCCGAGGACCGCGAGGCCACCGATCAGGCGATGCAGCGGGCCTTGGCGGGCAAGGACGGCGGCGCCTATCACCACGAGTTCCGCGTGATGTGGCCCAACGGGCTGGTGCGCTGGATCTGTTCACACGGACGGGCGCACTTCGAAGGCGAGGGGGGGCAGCGTCGGGCCATTCACTTCGTGGGGGTGAACCGTGACGTGACCGAGGAGCGGCGCGCGGCCGAGGCCTTGCGCACCAGCGAGGCGGCCCTGAAGGAGGCTGACCACCGGCGCAACGAATTCCTGGCGGTGCTGTCGCACGAGCTGCGCAACCCCTTGGCGCCGGTTCGCAACAGTCTGTACATCCTCGAGCGCGCGGTTCCGGGCAGCGAACAAGCCCAGCGGGCCAAGGTGGTTATCGATCGGCAGATTGGCCAAATGATCCGGCTCATCGACGATCTGTTGGACGTCACCCGCATCACCCGCGGCAAGATTCGCATTCAGAAGACGCATTTCGATCTTACGGATCTGGTTCGGCGCACCGCCGAGGACCACCGGGCCGTCTTGCAGGGCGAGGGCCTCGAGTTCGAGGTCAGCACCGGTTCGCGCGCCTTCATGGTGAACGGAGATCCCACGCGCATCGGCCAGGCCATCGGAAATCTGTTGAACAATGCGGCCAAGTTCACGCCAACGGGTGGCAAGGTGTACCTGAGTCTGGATTCCGATCCGGCCACCCGCATGGTGATGATTCGTGTGCGCGACACCGGCATGGGCATCAGCGCCGAGGTGCTGCCGCGTCTCTTTCGTCCTTTCGAGCAGGCCGACAACGCCCTGGATCGTAGCCGCGGCGGGCTGGGTCTGGGTCTGGCCCTGGTCAAGGGACTGGTCGAATTGCACGGCGGTCAAGTCGAAGCCCACAGCGATGGGCCTGGCAAAGGAAGTGAGATGACCATCAGGCTACCCTTTCTCGACGAGATCGCCGCGCCGCAGCCCCAAGCGATGAGCGCCATGCTGCGCGCCAGCCGGAGGGTTTTGGTGATTGATGACAACCTGGACGCCGCCGGGAGTCTGCGCGAGGCGCTCGAGTTCGGTCGGCACGTGGTCGAAGTCGCACACACCGGATACGACGGTCTGGCCAAGGCGCGCAGCTTTCTGCCCGACGTCGTGATCTGCGACATCGGGCTGCCGGGTGTGGACGGGTATCAGGTCGCGCGGGCCTTTCGCGCCGAGGAGACTCTGCGGGCCATCTTCCTTGTGGCCCTGACCGGCTACGCGTTGCCCGAAGACCTGGCCAAGGCCAAAGAGGCGGGGTTTGATGAGCACCTGGCCAAACCGCCCAGTCTGGAAAACCTGGAGAGCATCCTGGCTTCGGTGTGCGAGCGACGGAGGATCGACGGAGCCGTCCCGGCGCAACCAGAGGCCGAGGGTTGAAGCGTGGAGCGCCCGGGAAGGCGCCCTAGATCAAGGCGGCGCGTTTCTGGGCTATGCGTTCGAGCATGTCGGTCCACGACTTCACGAAGGCTTGCGCGCCCTTGCGCTGGAGCTGTTCGGCCAGGTCAGCCACATCCACGCCGGCTCTGGCGAACCCCGCCAGGACTTGTTCGGCATCGCCGCCATCCTCGGCCAAAGGGCCGGCCAACTCTTCGCGCTCGGCGAGGGCCAGCAGGGTCTTTTCGGGCATGGTGTTGATGGTGTTGGGGGCAGCCAGGGCCTCGACGTAAAGGGTGGCGGGCGCTTCGGGATCCTTGGTGCCCGTGCTCGCCCACAGCAAGCGCTGCGGCGGCGCGCCCCGTTCGGCCAATGAGCGCCAGCGGTACGAGGCCAAGAGCTCGTTGTAGGCCTTGTAGGTGCGCTTGGCGATGGCGATCCCCAAGCGGTTGCGCAGGGGACCTTCGACTTTGTCGTGCACGGCCACGTCCCAGCGGCTGACGAAGAGCGACGCCACCGAGTGGACATGCGGATCGAGCCCGGCGTCCATGCGGCGCTCGATGCCGCGCACATAGGCTTGGGCGGCGCTGAGGTATTGCTCCCGCGAGAAGAGCAGGGTGACGTTGACATCGACACCGCGGGTGATGGCCTCTTCGATGGCCGGAATGCCCGCCGGTGTGCCGGGGATCTTGATGAACAGGTTCGGCCTTGCGCCGCGACGGTGCAGTTCGAGGGCGGCGCGCAGCGTGCCCTCGGTGTCGTCGGCCAGCAGCGGAGACACCTCGAGCGAGACCCATCCGTCGAGCTTGTGGGTGGTGTTGTGAACCGGCCGAAACAGCTCGGCCGCTTGCCGCAGATCCTGCAGGGCCAACTCGAAGAAGAGATCCTCCGCGGTCAAACCCGAACGGGCCAACTCGCGCAAGGATTGGTCATACAGGTCCGATTCTCGCAGGGCCTTCTCGAAGGTGGTCGGGTTCGAGGTGAGCCCCGTCACCCGCCGTTCGTTGATGTAGCGCTGCAGAGTCCCGTCTCGCAGCATGGCCCGCGTGAGGTTGTCGATCCACACGCTCTGGCCCATTCGATGAAGTCTCTCCGACGCGTCCATGGCACACACCCATGTTCATTGGACGCCTGAGATCGCCTTCGGTCACGGCCTTTCGTGGAACCCCTGGGAACCGCAGCGGCGCAGCGTCGGTTGACACTGACGCTCACTCGCGACGACGGAATCGTCGCCGTCGCACCAGCATGAGGGCGCCCAACGCGAGCCAGGATTTGCTGACGCTCCGACCTCCCTGGTCGGGGCTCATGGCACAGGCGCCGGGAGAGGCGGTGGAGATCGCGGCGTCCACGCCAACCTCGATCGGAGGCGGGCTGTCTCGGCCGGAGCGGAGGGCGTCGAGGCTGCTCGGGCGTTCCTGGGCCCACGCATCCGAGATGTTGGCATCTTTGCCGACAGTCGTGCTGTCGACAGCACGTGGTCCATCCTGTGTTTGCGCCTCCCGTGGTGTCTGCCCGCCTTCCACGCGCGCGGGCGTGTCGCTGGTGCGCGTGTCGCGCGAGATGGTGCTGGCGTCGCGCTTGCTCGCGGTTGCGCTGTCCGCCTGGGCGGTGTCGGGCGTGCGCGCGGCATCGGGACGCGCGGCGTCGGGAAGGGGAGGGCTGGCATCCGGTGTTCGGGCGGCGTCCGCGGGGGGCGGGCTGACGCCAGCGTCGCGCAAGATCGTGCCGCCGTTGTACTCGAAGGCACCGATATCCGGCGTGCCGTCAACCACGCGCGTCTCGATGTCTTGGTGTACGACATACTGGCGGTCGACGGTCGGAGCCCCGGTCTGCAGAGCTCCGGCGGCATCTCGCGCCGGCGAGGTCGTGGTCAGGTGGTAATCGGCCGCCGCGAAGTCGACAAACCCGGGGTTGCTGCCCGTGAGCTGTGGCGCCGGCTGGGTCAAGGTGCCGCCCGACAGACCGCTGGTCCAGCCGCTGGAAATCCAGTTGCCCGCCATGATGAATTTCCCCTCTCCGTCCGAAATCGACATCTGGCTACCTCCGGCGGTCGCGTAGATGATGTTGTTGCGAATCTCGGCGGTCTCGTCGTTGCTGGAGAGCCTCATCAGCCTGGTGCGACCAGCGCGGAAGGACACCACCGTGTTGTGCACGAAGTGCAGCGTGCCCTTGCGGTAGGAGGACTCGTCACCGCTGTCGCCGCCGTAGTGGACCACCTGGGGATTGCCCGAGTCGTTCAGCTCGATGAGGACGTTGCCGTAAACCATGGTGGTCCGGTAGCTGGCCAGTCCCGACCACCCGCCTTCGACCAAGTCGAGGGCGCGGTTTCCCCCTTCGATCCAGTTGTAACGGATCACGGTGCCGGCCGAGCGGTCCTTGAGGTTGCCGCCCGAGCATCCCTCGCACAGCGGCCCGAAGCGGTTGTATTGGAAGACGATGCCGTTGGAGTCCGTATAGTTGTTGTGCTCGTAGATGCTGCCCACGTTGCCATTGCCGTGGAGGTAGTTGCCCTCGAGCACCACGTCGGACGACGAGCTGGTCGAGAAGAAGCCGTTGCCCGAGCCGCTCATGATGCAGTCACGGATGGTGATGTGACTGCCGCTCTGCAAGTAAATGGTCGAGGCGTTGTCCTGGAAGGTGGCGCTGTTGCCATTGTCGTCCTTGAACGAGCCGCGGGCGCGGCTGATGTCCAGGCCTTCGATCACGACGTAGCTCGCCTCGTAGATGTTGATCACGCCGCGCGTGTCGCTGGGGTAATCCAGGGCCAGCCGCGTGGTCGCGTTCTCTCCGATCAGGCGAGGACGGACCCCGTTGGCATCGCGCACGCCGCGCACCGTGATGGGCGACGCGGCGGTTCCCTTGCCCACGATGCCGAACTTCTCACGGTACGGCGTGCTGCGCGCGTGGATGAGCACGGTGTCGCCGGCCTTGAGGCTCTCGATGGGCACGTCGCCGATGTTGGCATAGGGGGCGCTCGGACCGACTTCGTAGAGCGTCGCGTGGGCTGAGCCAGCCGCGACGAGTGAGGGAAGCAGGAGGGAGAGAAACGCAGGGAGAGTTCGTTTCCGCATTCCACGAAGCTAGGGAAGCGCGATGCGTGCGCGATAGTGGAATCGACCGACGCTGCCGCCCGCGCTTCATGCGACCGGTCGGCTGGGCGGAGGCGAGGCACGCCTCTCGGGCGCCGCTATTGTGTGAGGAGACGAACGCGATGATACTGGCGGGGAGTCATCATGAGCATCCATGTGAGAATCCTCCCACCTTCGCCTTTGCCCCTCGGCAAGGCCCGCTGAGCCCGTGCCTTCGCTTGCCCCGGCGGCCGTTTCCCTCTCATGAATTTCCTCGCCCACAGCTTCGTGCTGCCCTCGGATAGCACTGACCTGACCCGCGTGGGTTCGGCGCTGCCTGACTTGTGGCCGCTGGTTTCCCCGCGGCCCCTGCCGGCCCTGGTGCTGCGTGCGCTGGACGCCAGGTCCGATCCGCGTTGCGCGGACCTGAGGCTGGGTATCGCTCACCACATGCAGGCGGACTCGGTCTTTCACAGCCACCCCGACTTCGAGGGACGTGTCGATTGGCTGGCCCGCCAGCTGCGCACCCGCTGGCCCGAACTGCAGCACGCCTCGACCTACGCGCACGTGCTGGTCGAGATGCTGCTCGATCGGTGGTTGATGGAGCGGGATCTCCGGCCGCTGGAGACCTATTACCAGTCCTTCTCTCCGCAGAACCTGGCCTTTGCCGCCGAGCACGCGGTCAGTGAGCCGAGCGTGGCTCCCGCGCTCTTGGCGGTGCTGGAGCGTTTCGCAAACCTGCAATTTCTTCGGGGCTACTTCGACGCCGAGGGCCTTGCCCTGCGTTTCTTGGGCGTGAGTCGACGTCTGCCCTGGCCGTGGGAATGGTTGCCCTCGCTGCAGAGTGAGCTCATCGAAAACATCGATGGGTGGCACAACCGCTTGGCTGCCCGATCGGGCGAGCTGATCGAATCGGTGCGCGCCGGCGTGGAGGCCCGCGTAAGCTCCGCCTCCCTTGGTCGACGTTGCCTCTAGCCGGCGCGAGATGCCCCAGCCACTAGCCGTGGATGGGGCCACCCGTCAAGGCAAGGGCAGCGGCAAGCCCGCGTCGGGGATCGGGATGGGCGGCGGCACCACGGCCGGCGCCGATTCGAGGTGGGGCTTCGATGGGTGCCCGAAGATAGAGCCAAACGACGAGCTCATGACGTGCTCGGTTCTCAGGGCTGCGACAATCCCCACGGCCACCGCGATAGCCAGGCCAATCACCATCACCGGCAAGGCCACGAGCGAGCTGCGTTTCTTGGCGATCGTGTCGAAGGACTTGAACCTTATCTTGGGATCATGCGCGGGCTCATCGTCAGGGGGCAAGGGCGTGTCGGTCCACCCCGCCGCCTCCTGTCGTTCGCCTTCCTTGAAGAACTCCAGCGTGGTCTTCCCCAGACGCGGGGACGACGATTCTGCGCCCGGCGTGTCCTCATGCGCGGTTCCCTCGACCGGTGTCACCCTGCCGGCCGGCCTCTCGTTACCCTCCCTGTGTTTCTTCCCGAACATGACAACCCTTTCGTGCGCCCCATCGAGGCCTCCGCGCCAGGACACAGCCAGAAGCATGCCATCAGCCACTCCGCCCTCGGGGCCACGAATTCCGCCGTGGAAGGCGCCGCGGTGCTACCGTCCCGCTCGTGTCGCTACCCGCGAGTAACCGCGCCGTCGGTTTCGCGAAAAAACTTCGCCCTCGCGCCAGGGCTGGCGCTAGCGGACGGCGTGGTCCTGGGCGCGAATCAACTGCCCGTGCACGTCGTCATCCGCAAGGGCAGGGACCAGCGCCCCCGGCAAGACCGATGTGACGGGGTTGGGGGCATTGGGCCCGCCCAGGTCAGTGCGCAGCCAGCCAGGATCCAGCAGGTTCATGGTGACCCCGGTACCTCGCAGGCGCGGCGCCATGTCCAGCACGAACTTGTCCAGCGCCGCCTTGGAGGCCGCGTAGGCCATCAGCTCGGGCTCGTTCTTGATTCCCGAGGTGACCTGAACGATGCGCCCGAACTTGCGGCTGAGCATCGCAGGGAGCAAGGCAAAGG
Source organism: uncultured Myxococcales bacterium (assembly GCA_964535465.1). Taxonomy (GTDB): domain Bacteria; phylum Myxococcota_A; class Polyangia; order Fen-1088; family Fen-1088; genus Fen-1137. The sequence continues at coordinate 28,417 of CAZHUY010000030.1, read as the reverse complement.
TCAGGCGGATGGGCGCGATGACGTTCACCTCGAACGAGCGGCGATAGTCATCGGCGCTGACGGTGGCGATGTCCTTGCGATAGGGGGTCATGATGGCGGCGTTGTTGTACAGGACGTCGATCCCGCCGCTCGCCTGCAAGGCTTCCTGGGCCAGCCGATCCACCTGGCTCTGATCACTCAGCTCGGCGGCCAAGCTGACCACGCGCACCCGGCCGGCCAACTCGCGCGCCAGCGGGTCGGTGCCGGACCGCTGCCGGCTATGAAGAACCAGGTTGCAGCCAAGCTGGGACAAGGCCCGCGCGACCTCGACCCCGATGCCGCGACTGCTCCCCGTGACCAGCGCCCATTTGCCTTTCAGATCGTGGGACATGAGGATTTGTGGACGAAACCCCGTCCCGGGTCAACCCGATTCCTTGCCCGCCATCGTTCGTCCTGTTTGCTATAGCTGACGTCAGACTCATGAATACGCTCGACCTCACCCGGGAGTTGGCCGTGGCCCGCAACGCCGCAGAGATTGCGGGCACCATCTTGAAGGAAGGATGGGGCAGTCGGCCGGGCTTCCAGTTCAAGTCCAGTCAAACCGATCTGGTGACCGAGTATGACGGGCGCGCGGAGGCCGCCATCATGCAGGCCCTGACCACGGCCTTCCCCGACGACAGCATCATGGGCGAGGAGGGCGGTCGGCAGCGCGGGACCTCGGGGCGCACCTGGCATGTGGACCCGCTGGACGGCACCACCAACTTCGTTCACGGCCTGCCCCTCTTCGGGACATCCATCGGCCTGGTGGCCGCGGGGCGAGCCGTGCTGGGTGTGGTGACGGCTCCCGTGCTGGGCTGGACCTTCCACTCCGCGGGATCGGGCGCCTTCCTCAACGGCCAACCCATCCACACCTCGGGCGTGGACGAGCTGGGACGCGCCCTGCTGGTGACCGGCTTCCCCTACCTACGCAACGACAAGCACGACAACCTGCCTGACTTTTCCGCCTTCATGAGCGCCTCGCAGGGGGTGCGGCGTCTGGGTTCGGCGGCCCTGGATCTGTGCTTCGTGGCTTGCGGCTGGTTGGACGGATTCTGGGAACGTCACATCAAGTCCTGGGACTTGGTCGCGGGCGCCGCCATCGTGCTCGGCGCCGGCGGCCAGGTGAGCGATCCCGACGGCGGTCCCTTCGTTGCCGAAAGCGGCAGCATCTTGGCCAGCAATGGCCGGCTCCAGCGAGCCATGCTCGCGCAACTGGCAGCTACGCGCGCGTGCCAGTGTGGATCACCGGGCTGACCAAGAATCGGCTGGCCCCGATGAGCGGGGCGCGCGGATTGATCGCCACGCGCACCGGCAAGGTCTTCATCCAGTTGGAGAAGCGCCCCTTGTCCCACAGGCCGGCCAGGAAGGCGCCGTCCTTGAGGGCCGGCAGGATCTTCGGGGCGATGCCACCGCCGATGATGATTCCGCCTCGGGTCAGGCCCTTGAGCGCGAGGTTGCCGGCCTCGGCGCCCATGATCGCACAGAACATGCGTAGCGCCTGAACGCACACCGGATCGCGCTTGGCCAGGGCCGCAGCGGAAATGGCGGCGTTGGGATCGCCGCTGCGCAGCTCCTCGACCAGCCAATCGGGCTCGCGCGTGGTGGCTTCGGTGCGCAGGCAGCGGTACAGGTTGCCGATGCCCGCGCCCGAGAGGATGCGTTCGTAGCTGACGTGGCCGCCCAGGGCGCCGCGCAGGTGGCGCAGGAGCACGATCTCGTCGTCGGTGCGGGCGGCGAAATCTGTGTGCCCGCCCTCTGACGGGAGGGCGTGATATTTCTGCCCGTCGAAGTGCAGCAGGGCTTCGCCCAGCCCGGTGCCCGCGGCGATGACCGCGATGTCGCCCTTGTCCACGGGCGTTCCTTCCTGCAGGACGTCGAACTCGTCGGGACGCAGGAAGAGCATGCCGTAGGCCGCGGCCTCCAGATCGTTCAGCAGGCGGACCCGCGGCGTCTTGAGGGCCTTGGCCAGGTGATCCTCATCCAGCAGCCAGGGCAGGTTGGTGAGCCGTGCCTTGCGTCCCTCGACCGGCCCGGCCACCCCAAAGCAGGCGCTCTCCAGCTCGGGCCGGGCGCCGCTCGACAGGAACTCCTCCACCGCGGCCTCCAGTGAGTGGTACTCGAGGCTGGCGAAGGTGGCTTCGCGCACGCACTTGAGGTCTTCGCCCGACTTTTCGAAGAGCGCAAGGACTGTCTTGGTTCCGCCGATGTCACCTGCAATGATCATGGGCAACAAGGTAGCACTCCCCCCTGCGCGGACGAAACAGTCGCGAGAGGGTGTCTCCTCCGGTTGCGCCGCGTCGAAGGCTCTGCAGGAGAGGGGCGCGGGAATCTTTCTGGCCGAATGCGGCAGATCGTCTGTATGATCGAGCGAGGGGGGATCGTGAGCAGCCAACCTATCCATTCTCAAGAAGGTCAGCCCGCTGTTCCGACGTCGGCCGACTCCGGGCAAGGCCAGGCGCCCGCGACCGAGGTGGACACCGCCCTGGTCATCGCCTTCATCACCCAGCTACGAAACGTCTTCTCCTCGCCACACTATCGCCCGCCGCTTTTGCCCACGGTGGCGCTGCAGGTTCATGAGCTTTCGCTGCGCCCAGATGTCAACGCCGAGCAACTGGTGCGTGTGCTGGAGCAAGACAGCGTCTTGGCGGCGCAGGTGCTTCGCGTGGCGGGCTCCGCGGCCTATGGCGGGTGGAGCGACAGTAACGTCTCGCTCGGCACCGCCGTGGTTCGCTTGGGGATGCGCAACCTGGCCAGCCTGGTTTGGGAGGTCGCCACCGGCATGCGGGTCTTCCGTTCGGTCCGCTACTCCGGCGTGATGGAGCAGATTCGTGTGCACAGCACCGTGTCGGCGCATCTGTGTCGCCTCGTCGCCTCACGCAAGTCTCTGTCCTCCGAGACCGCTTTTCTGTGCGGGCTTCTGCACGACATCGGAATGGCCGCCACCCTGCTGGTGCTTTCCGACCGGCCCAAGGACGAGCCCGCCGTCAGCTCATTCGTCTTGGACGAGGTGTTGCGCCAGACCCACCAGGAAGTGTCGAGCATGATCGCGCAACTGTGGAAGCTGCCGGAAGACGTACGGAAGGTGGTGGCCAACCACCACACCTTCCCCGCAAACGAGCCTCCCCATCCGTTGTCGGCGATCATGGCCCTCACCGAAGAGCTGAGCCTTTCGGTGGGCAAAGGCGTCCTGATGGGGGCGGGGCGTTGCGATCGCGTGTGGCCCGAAACCCTGGCGCGTGCCAAGGAGGTGCTCAATCTCACTGAGAGTGAGGAGAGCGAGCTGCGGGAAGAAGCGCGAGCGCTGGCCGAGAGCGTGGGCCAGGACATGGGGGACGAGAAGAAAGCCTCCGAGCGCAAAACGGTGCAGGAGAAGAAGAGGGCTCCCACTTCCCCCAGGACGGCGACGTCAGGTTCGGGCGTGCCGGCTCCGGTGGGCAAGGTCCAGGCGCGACTCTCTTTCTGGCAGAGACTGCGGCGCTCTTGGGGCGGTAAGCGGTCGGGGTAAGCAGCCCCCAGGTCGATTGTCCGCTCGCGTTGCGGATGCCGGACCGAGGCTGGCTTGGGTTAGCCTCTGCGTCGGTTATGTGGTAAGGATGCCGCGCACCGAGGGACACCTACATTACCTTCATCAATAAGGTGTGATTGTGGAGCAAGCGGGAAGAATAGGAGTCGACATTGGCGCCGTATCGCTGAAAGCGGTGCGGATCAACAGTGCCGGCGAAGTCGTTCAATCGTTTTATGCCCGACACAAGGGCGAACCGGCCCCCGTTCTGGAACGGGCCCTGCGCGAGCTGGCCCTGAAGCCCGGGGATGCCATCGGCTTTTGCGGTCTTAACGCAACGCGCTTCTGCGAGGCATTCGGGACCAAGCGGCTTGATATTGCCGCCTGCCAAATCCGCGTGGTGCACGCGCAGTTCCCCGAGGTTCGCAACATCATCGACATCGGTGGCGGGTCGGTGACCCTCGTCGAGCTCGATGCCCAGGGACACTTTCAGAACTACGCCACCAACTCCATGTGCGCCGCGGGTACGGGCTCGTTCTTGGACGAGCAGGCGGGGCGCCTGGGTCTCGATTACAGCGACAAGGGATTGGTGGGCAGTGTGGCCGAGCCGCCCTCGATTGCCACCCGTTGCTCGGTCTTCGCCAAGAGCGACCTCATTCACCGTCAGCAAGAGGGCTATAGCAAGGCCGCCATGTGGTCGGGTTTGTGCCGAGGCATGACCCGAACCCTGATCGGAACGCTCCTGCGGGCCAAGCCCTTGGATGCGCCCACCGCCATCATCGGCGGGGTGGCCCTGAACGGCGAGGTCCTGCGCTGGTTGGAGGCGTCCTTCCCCAAGCTTTTGCGTGTTCCCACCTCGCCCCACCTGGCGGCGGCCCTGGGCGCGGCCGCCCTGGGCAGCGTGCCCAAACGCCTGCCCTCGGCCGAGGCGTTGCACAAGATCGCCACGGCCAGCGATTTGGAGTTCCATTCCTGGCCGCTCACGCTGGAGAAGTCCCAGTACCCGGACTTCCGGCTGGCGGAATCCTTCACCGACGAGGAAGGCAACGAGATTCGCATCGTCTCGTGGCCGCAGGGCCAGACCCTGCGTGTGTACCTGGGCATCGACATCGGCTCGACCAGCACCAAGTTGGCTCTGATCAATGACAAGGATGAGCTGCTGGTCGACGTCTACCGCAAGACCGGAGGAGATCCGGTCGGCGCCACCCAGAAGCTGTGCCGGGCTCTGCGCAACCTGGAAGCCAAGAAGGGCGGCCGCATCGAGGTCCTGGGCTCGGGCACCACGGGCAGCGGTCGCAAGATCGTGGGTGAGGTCATCGGCGCCGACGCCATCATCAACGAGATCAGCGCGCACGTGGCTGGCGCCACCTTCACGGATCCCACGGTCGATACCATCTTCGAGATCGGCGGCCAGGACGCCAAGTACATGCACGTGGTGGATGGCCACATCCGCGACGCCAACATGAACTACGTGTGCGCCGCCGGCACCGGCTCGTTCGTCGAGGAGCAGGCCAACAAGCTCGGCTACAAGGTCGCCGACGTGGGACCGGCGGTGTTGGGCGTGAAACCCCCGCGTGCCACCGACCGCTGCACGGTCTTCATGGAGCAGGACGTGGTTCGCTTCATCGAGGCCGGGGCCAGCCGCGAAGAGGCCCTGGCCGCCGTCATGGTGGCCGTGGCCAAGAACTACCTCAACAAGGTGGTGGGCAACCGCTACCGTAGCCGCAAGCGCATCATGTTCCAGGGCGCGACGGCGCGGAACAAGGCCCTGGTGGCGGCCTTCGAGCGCCTTTTGGGCGTCGAAGTGGTGGTGTCGCCTTACTGCCACGTCATGGGCGCCTTCGGCGTGGCCCGTTTGGTGCGCCAGACGGTGCAAGAGCAGGGCACGGGCAAGACGCGTTTCCGTGGACTGGATCTCGACAAGCGCAAGATCAGCCTGCGCAAGGAGACCTGCAACCTCTGTCAGAACGACTGCACCATCACCTTCGCCGACATCGAAGGCGTCGAGAGCGCGCCCTCGTGGGGCTACATGTGCGGCCGCGATCCCGCCGAACAGAAGGTGCGCAAGAGCCCGTACGACCGGGCCTTGCGTCTGCGCCAGCGCCTGTGGCGTGAGTCCGGGGCCGGGGTGAAAGTTCCCGATGGTGCCCCCGTGGTGGGTATTCCGCAAGCCCTGCTGACCTATACCTACTTGCCGCTCTGGCAGCGTTTCTTCAACACCCTGGGCTTCAAGGTCCAGCTCTCGGGGCAGACCACGGACGAGATCCGCGAGCTGGGGCCGCGCATGGCGGGCGCGGACTTCTGCTTCCCGGCCAAGCTGGGCCTGGGCCATGTGGCCAAGCTGATCAAAAGCGAGGGTGTGGATTTCGTGTTCGTGCCCCACCTGAAGAACACCCCCGCCACCGAGGAGACCACCGGAACCGCGGTGTGCCCCTATGTGCAGGGCACCAGCTCCGCCTGCCGGACGGCGCTGCTCATGAACCACATGGACGCCTCGCGCATGCTGTCGCCTCTGGTCGACATGCGCATGCGAGAGCGCGACATCATCAAGACCCTGTGCGACGACCTCGCCAAGCCCTTGGGGCGCTCCGCGCGTGAGATTCGCAGGGCCTGGCACGCCGGTCTGCAAGCGCAGTCCGACTTCGAGAATCGCTGCTACGAAGAGGGCAGCAAGCTTTTGCAGGAGGGCATCGCCAAGAAGGAGAAGATGATCCTCTTGGTGGGGCGGCCCTACAACAACTACGACGCCGGCGCCAACCTGGGGCTGCCTCAGAAGATCGCCGACATGGGCCGCACGGTGTTGCCCATGGATTTCGTCAAGCCCGAGCTGAATCGCCTGGGTGTGCGCTACCGCAACGCCTTCTGGAGCTACGGCCAGAAGATTCTCGCCGCTCTGGAGAAGGCCGCCGAGAGCGAACTGCTCGACGTCGTTTACCTGACCAACTTCTCGTGCGGTCCTGACAGCTTCTTGCTCAGCTTCGCCGAGGAGATCATGGGCAAGCGGCCACTCCTGATGCTGGAGCTGGACGAGCACGGCGCCGACGCGGGCTACATGACCCGCCTGGAGGCCTATTTCGATGTCCTGCGCCGCCCGCGGCCCGATCGGGGTCCGCGCGCCCGCGAGCACGAGGAGCCCACGGATTTCAAGGGGCGCACCATCTGGATCCCGCCCATGCACCAGTTCGGTACGCGCCTGGTGGCCGCGGCCTTCCGCCAGCAGGGCTACGATGCGCGCGCCTTGGCCGACGAAGATCACGAGGCGTTCGAGCTGGGGCGCTCGCGCACGCGCGGTTCCGAGTGCCTGCCTTGCGCGCTCACCATCGGGACCTTCCTCAAGACCCTGCGCAAGCAGCCAGCCGGCGGCAAGCACGCCTTCTTCATGCCGAGCTCGAAGGGCCCCTGCCGCTTCGGCCAGTACACGGTTCTGCACCGGCAGATCCTCGATCGCGAGGGCTTCGAGGACGTGGCCATCCTGGCGCCCGCCTCCAACAACGCCTACCAGGGCCTGAGCAGCCTGATGCGCCGAACGTTGTACAAGGCCATCGTGGTCTCGGACATCATCCTCAAGGCCCAGTGCAAGGTGCGACCCTACGAGGTGAACGCGGGCGAAACCGACCGCGTGATCACGGAAGTGACCGATGCGCTGGCCCAGGTGTTGGAGAAGGACGGGGATCTGCCCGCCTGCCTGCGCGAAGGCATCGCCAAGATCGCCGCCATCCCGAGGACCGGGGCGCGCAAGCCCCTGGTGGGTATCGTGGGCGAGATCTACGTGCGCAACAACGTCTTCGCCAACGAGGACGTCATCAGCGCCATCGAGCTGTTCGGCGGCGAGGCCTGGATGATCCCCATCACCGACTGGATCCTCTACACCTCGTCCATCGACAACTACAAAGAGGAATTCCCGTCGACCATCATGTCGTGGGACAAGGCCGACGCCTTCGTCACCTACCACTGGATGCGCCACTGGGAGCAGAAGCTCATGCGGGCCGCCAGCCCCTTCCTGGACGACCGGCACGAGCCGTCCTTCCAGGAGTGCATGAAGCTGGCCACGCCCTACATGTCTTTCTACTGCGGGGGCGAGGGCAAGCTGTCCATCGGCCGCGCCATCAAGTTCGCGCAGCAGGGGGCCGCCATGGTGGTCAACTGCGCGCCCTTCGGCTGCATGCCCGAGACCGTGGCCACCTCGATCTTCGGCCGCGTGTCGGCCGACGTGGACATGCCCATCGTCAGCATGTTCTACGACGGCAACGGCGGGCAGAACCGCCGCCTCGAGGTCTTCCTCAACAACGCGGTCAGTGGCAAGCGCCAGAGTGGCCACACTCAGATCGGCGGCGACTTGCATCCCGGCGGCTGGACCGGCAAGGATCGGCTGATTCCCGCGGCGAACCTGACCTCGCGTATGCGCACCGGCGGGAATGCCGGCGAATCGGCGTAGAGACGCCGGCCTGTTACGGACGAAACCGTAGCTTGCCTGCTCGGGTGTCGCCGGGAGGTGCAATGGGGTAGACTGCGCCCCGTGTTTGTTGGTTCCCCGAGTCCCTGTGACCCGGGGCCTGGGCACCGCTTTCTTGTGGCCATTTCGTACCAGACTCGGACGGGCCGTTTCATGAACGGCCGGTTCCGCCCCAAGAGAAACACGCTTCGACTGCCTAGCACCTAACGTTGCTCTCATTCTCTGCTCTATGAACACTCTTCTCTCGCGACATGGGCTAGCTGACTGGGAGACTGGGCAGCTTCGCCGGGGGCCATTCACCCAGTCGGAGTGGAGCTGAACGAGGGTATTCGAGATGGACCAAGTCACGACATGCAACCCGATGGAGCGGCCTGGCAAGCTGGGGCCAGGTCCGTCCGTCGTGCGTGCGTGGCTCAGCAGCCCCCGCTTTTGGATTGGCATCGTCCTGTGCGCCCATGTGCTGTGGGCCATTTGGGTATCCGTCTCCCTTGCACCTTGGCAGGACGAAATATCGACTATGGTGACGACATCGTCCGGCCTGATGCGAGCCTTCCGTCGGGGAATCGAGTTCGAACAGCAGGCTCCAGGGTACTTCGTGCTGATCGCGGCGCTCCGGAAGGTGTTCTCCAGCCTTCTGGCTGTGCGCCTGTTTTCCACCGCATGTGCGGCGGGGACGATTGTGGTTTCCTTGCCTCTGATTCGCTCACTTGCGCCCTGGGTGCCGAGCGTGTGGGTGGCAGCGATCATGGCCTCGAACCCGTATGTTCTGCTGTCCGCCACAGAGGCACGCCTTTATGCGTTCGCCTACTTGTTGAGCGCGCTGCTGTTGCTCTCCTTTGCCAGGGCATATTGGCTGTCTGACGGGCGAGCCAGGTGGCGTGTCCTTTGTTCCGTCTGTGCGGCACTGGCGATAGTCACCCAGTTCTATCTGGGCTTTCTGTTTCCCGTGCTGTGGGTGGCGCTCCTGCTCACGCGGCGCTGGCGTGGTGCTCTGCGGATGGCATTGGATATGCTCCCGGCGGTCGCCCTGATGCCGCTTATCCTCGGTTGGCTGTCCAGGATTTCCACAGAGGTTTTCCTGGCCGGCAGTCCCAGTTGGTGGGACCTGGCTTTGCAGATCTTGCGTGATTCGGAAAGTATTGCCTTGCGCCTGCTGGATGCGGGAGGGGCACGGCAGGGGCCTCTCTACATCGCACGCCAGATCTTGCGCGTCGTTCTTTGGGCGGCCTGCCTCGCGCCGTTGTTTTTCCGCAAGCGCCAGATTCCTATCCGAGACCTGAGCCTGCTCCCTGTCCTCGCGATGGGTATCATGGTGCTTGGGAGCATGGTCACCGCACGAATGGGGGCGACTTGGGATCCGGTCCACGCGACTTCTGTGATCGTCCCGATGTCATTGGCTCCTCTGGTCTTGGCATACGGGGGGCACCGGCTGCTGGGGCTAGCGGTGGCGGTCCTTGTCTGCCTTTCCGGCAGCGCCGAATGCATCAGACGAGATGTCATCAGGCACGCGAAACCATGCGATCCGGTCGGCGTGGCAAAGGCCATGGAACAGCATGCGACCGATCAAGACTTGATTCTGATTCTTCCTGCCGATGCTTCATGGGCTCTGGAACCCTTGTACCGTGGCAAGGCACCTCTGGTTCCCGTACCGGGGCCTGTGAGTTTCGAGAAATACATCAACTTCATGCCTCGAAGTCCCAAAGACATCGAGGGTGCGCTCGAGAGAGCTCGGCCCTCTGCGGACCGGTTCTGGCTCGATGACTGCAACGAGCTCTCGGAGGAGCCTGTCAGGGACTTTCTTCGACAAGGCAGATGGCTCGAAGACCGGCGCATCAAACTGCGTTCTGGGGTTGAACTGCTGCACTACGTGCGGTCGAAGGAATGAGGCCCCGGCGTCTCCACCGAAGCCTTGCTTCGTCAGAACCCACGGCCTGCCTTGGGGTTCATCTGATGACCCCCGGGTGCTTGGGCGGCATATAGTAGGGGCCATGTTTGCCATCTTGGCTCTTAGGGATGGGGCCGTTCTGCCGGACGTCCAGGTCAGCGAGCTGCCCGCCTTGCTCGACGATCCCCAAGCTCGGGTATGGGTGGATATCTCGGGACCCCCTGACGAGGAGGCGCGGGCCCTGTTGCGCGACCTGTTCCATTTCCATCCCCTGGCCATCGAGGAGTGTCTCGAAGAGCGGGAGCGGCCCAAGGTCGAGGTCTTCGAGAGCCATCTCTACTGCATCACCCACGGGCTCGACGCGGAGTCCTCGGCCGAGCATCACCGCGTGGTCGAGCTGGATGCCTTTCTCGGCCGCCAATACCTGGTCACCTATCACGCCAAACCCTCGCGCAGCGTGGAGGACGCGGCGCGGGCCGTGCGTCGCACCGGCGAGCCCCTGCGGCGCGGGCCCGCGGCCCTGTTGCAGGTCATCCTGGATCGTCAGGCCGACGGCATCGAGCCGGTCATTGACGACATCGAGAATCGTCTGGAGGCCCTGGAAGAGCGCGTGCTGTCCTCGCCCAGGGGGAACGATCTGGCTCGCCTGGTGGCTTTGCGCCGGAACATCGTGTACCTGCGGCGCTGGTTGGGGCTGCAACGGGATGTCGTCCTGCGCTTGTCGCGACAGGAGTTCACGATCATTCCCAGCGCCGAGGCCGTGATGTTCCGGGACACCCACGATCACCTGGCCCGTTTCACCGAGTTTCTCGAGACCTACCGCGAGCTCACCAACTCCATCCAGGAGGCCTACCTCTCGGTCATCAACAACCGCCTGTCCGAGAACATGCGCTACCTGACCTTGTTCAGCGTGGTGCTCATGCCCTTGACCCTCATCTCCGGGACTTACGGCATGAACTTCGCGCACATGCCGGGGGTGAATCACCCCTGGGGCTTCCCCATCGTGCTCGCGACCATGGTGGTCACCGCGTTCCTGGTCATCGCCTTCCTCAGGCGCAAGGGCGTCATCAGCCGGCGCGAATCGGTCTCGGCCCGCGCCTCGACGCCGTCGCGGGGGAGGAAGAAGAAGAGGGCGGCCGAACCCAAGGAGCTGCTCGCCGGTCGGGCCGACTCGCCACCTGGCTCTCTCCTCTAGAGGATGGGGGCGCACAGACTTGCGCCCCGAACGCGCCCCGACATGCTTGCTTCGCTCGGCTCACGCCGCCCTCGTCATGCCTCCCCATATTCACTTCATCACCGACGCTCAGCTCGATGACGAGCGGCTCTTCTATTACCGCGATCTGCAGGATCGACGCCTGGCCGACCAGGCGGGGCGGTTCGTGGTGGAGAGTGAGTTCATCGTGCGCAAGCTGCTGCAGTCGCCGGTGGAGACCGAATCGTTGCTGGTGACCGCGCCGCATCTGGCCTCGCTGGATCCGCTCCTGTCCACGTTGAACGCGGATTTTCCCGTGTACGTCGTGCCGCAGACCGCGATGGACCAGGTGACGGGCTTTCACGTCCACCGCGGATGTCTGGCCATCGCGCACCGGCCGCGGCGGCCCCTTCCCGAGGCGGCGAGTCTCGTCGCCGTGTGCGTGGATCTGGGCGACGTGGACAACGTGGGCGCCATGGCCCGCAACGCCGCTTCGTTCGGCGTGGACGGGCTCATCTTGTCACCCAAGTGCGCCGACCCGTTCTACCGCAAGGCCGTGCGCACGTCGGCGGGTGCCGTGCTCACCTTGCCTGTCGTGCGTGCCTCCCGCTGGCCGGATGAGCTCGAGGATCTGCGTCGGCGCGGCTTCACCCTGCTGGGCGCGGCGCTCTCTCCTGCGGCGATTCCTCTCGCCCAGTGTCACCGTCCCGCGCGCGCGGCCGTGCTGTTCGGCAACGAGGGTTTTGGCTTGGACGCGCACACCATGGATCTGTGCGATGCCCTGGTCACCATCCCCATGGCCAAGTCGCCCGCGGTCGATTCGCTGAACGTGGCGACAGCCGCGGCCGTGGTTTTCTTTCACCTCACGCAGAGATGAGGGCGGGGCCGAGCGGAGATGAACGTTTTCGACGCGCGCGCTAGGTGAGCATGACGGATTTCAATCCGCCGCTGGCGAACTTCACCAACATGCTCGAGCGGAGAACGGTCTCCACCTTGCCGCGTCCGAACTCGGGGTGCCAGATGACCTCGCCGACTTTGTAGCGCTCGCGGGGGTTGAAGGTGCGCACATCGGAGACGTCGGCCAGCTCGCGTCCCAAGGCGCGCAGCTCCTCGGCCTTGGCTTCGGCTTTGCGCTCCAGGTCGGTTTCATGCGGCGAGGCGGTCACGCTTTCGGCGGGCGACGCCTTGCGGGCGGGTGTGGTTCTGAAGTTGTGACGGTTGCCACACGCCTGGCAGACCACCTGCTTGGGCTCGGCGCCCACCATGGCTACGACGTGGTGGGTGGTGAGGCTGTCGCAGGGACCGCACCACGCGTCGACCTCGCCGCCCACGCGCACCTTCCCCAGCGTGCCGGCGGCTGGGCGGTTGTCGGAGTGCCAGGATACGCCGGTGATTCTTCGTTCCTCGACCTCGGAAGGGCCAGAGCCTCGGCGATCCCCGGTGGGGCCCGACGCGATCGAGCCGATGCGGGGCAAGAGCGAGGCCAGGCGACGCAGATCGGTGACCCGCCTGCCGAGCTTGCGCTCGATCAGCGCGCGATCCTTCTCGGAGAGGGAGGCGCAGAGCGTGCGATAGTTTTCGGAGAGCTTTTCGACCGCGAGATGGGCCGAGGCCACGACATCTCTCTCCTCGGTTCGCTCCTGCGCGGAATGAACCATGAACGCGACCTCTCGTATTTCTTCGGTGAGCTTATTCACGGCTGAACTCATGTCTTTCTTAGGCCAGTTCCTCCCACGGACTGAGGCAGAAAACAACTCCCTATGCGTTCAACATCTCTCATGCGTGTGCCACGCGCGAACGCCAAGAGGAACCGGGTCGGTGGAAATGCGGGCGGGCGCGAAACCTTGATTGATTCGACGGGGAAACGCCTCTAGTATGCGACTCGCCTCTTCCTCTTGGAGCCATTCGCCATGCGTACCACGTCGTTCGTCGTCCTTGGTCTTGTTGCCTCCCTTTCCTCTGCGGCTCGTGCGCAGATCGTGCCCCCTTCGGCACCGGCACCGGCGCCGGTCGCGCCCGCCCCGGGCATGTACGCGCCGATGGTCCCGCCGCCTCCCGCGGCCGCTCCCACACCCGCACCAGGACCAGTGCCCGCGGCCATGGGGGCGCCCGCTCCCATGGTCCCGCCAGCCCCGGAACCAGCGCCAGCCCCGGCCCCAGCGCCGGCTCCGGCAGCGGCCCCGGCCCCGGCCCCGGCTCCTGTCGCTGCGTCTGCGTCGGCCCCCACGCCGCAACCCGCGGCTGTCGAGGACGATGGACGGCCGCGCGGCTTTGCTCCGCAGAATTCCCTGACGGGCTCGGTCGGCCTTCTCCGCATGGGCACCGCCGAGGTCGGCCGGCTGTGGCAGCTTCGCCTTGGTCTGCACGGTGAGTACTTCTCGACCAAGAAGATGCTGATTGAAGATGAGGGGCTCAAGAATGGTGGGGACACGAACACCCGCATTCAGGGCGCGCTGACCTTCGGTCTCACCCCTCTCGAGTTCATGGAGATCTTCGGCGCGGTGACCGGATCGGCCAACAAGAACACGCGTTGCCTGGCCAACGTGACCTCTTGCAAGAGTGAAGCGGGACGGACCGATCCCGAGATCATCAAGGCCTTTGGCGACCTGATCTTGGGCACCAAGCTGGCCTACCGCCTTCCTCAGGGCGTGAGCCTCGGTGGCGAGCTCGGCTTTCGCCTCATGTCCTCAGTGTCCGGTCTGTCGTTCAACGGCGATTCGACCTCGGTCTGGCTCAACGCCTTGGCCAGCGTGAACCTCCAGGAGTTCGCGCCCGCGCTGCCGCTGCGCGCTCACCTGAACATCGGCTATTACTTCGACAACTCCTACAACCTGCCCGATTTCAGCCCCGATACGACGATGTTCTCTCGCTACGTGGCTGGGTTTGGATACGGCTTGGGCAAGGATCGCCTCCGCCTGGCGTTCGGTTTGGAGGCTCCCCTGGCTGACTTGGCCGACGGGTTTTCGCTGCGTCCGGTGGTCGAGTACCACATGGAGTACGTGACGGGCAGCGCTGATCCCAACTTCTCCTGCACCGCCCTGGCTCCTGGCAACTGCAAGACCAACAAGAGCCAGATGTGGATGACCATGGGCGTGCAGGCCCAGGTCGTGCACAGCCTGACCATGATGGTGGGTCTGGACCTGGCCCTGCAGCCGGCCGGTTATGCCTACGGCCCGCCTTTGCCTCCCTGGAACCTGCTCTTTGGCATCAGCTATCCGCTGGATCTCGTTCCTCGCGTCGTGACCCGTACCGTCTCTGTCGAGAAAGAGGTGGCGGTTCCGAGCGAAGGCTTCGCCGTGGGGCGCGTGGTCAGCGTCAGCGGCGCGCCGGTCGAGAACGCCGTCATCGGTGTGAGCGGCCTCGCGCATTCGCGTGTGCTGGCCGAGGCGGATGGCACGTTCCAGAGCGTGGCCATCGCTCCGGGCATCGTCGATCTGATCGCCGTGGCGCCCGAGTTCGAATCCGCGACCGCCAAGGTTCAGATTGCCGCGGGTCAGAAGACCAACGTGATCTTCACCATGACCCCCAAGGCTCCGGCGGCCAGGCTCACCGGACGCGTGGTGGATGAAACCGGCAAGGCGGTGCCCGCCGTCATCAAGATGGCCGGGCCGCAGATCGCCGAGGCCAGAGTCGACGAGTCAGGAAATCTGGCGGTCGGCATCCAGCCCGGGCAGTACATGCTGCGCGCCGAAGCGGACCAGTACCTCAGCCGTGAGATGCCGATCAACGTCCTCGAGAACGCGGATAACCCCATCAGCATCACCATGCACGCCCGTCCCGCCATCGCGGGGGTCACCTACAAGGACGGCAAGATCACGCTGCGCCAGCCGATCGCTTTCAAGTCGGCCGGCAGGAAGCAGACGGCGGAGTTCGCTCCCGGTGCCACCCAGGTCATCGACGAGCTGATCGACTTGCTCATCGGGCACCCGGAGATTCGTCAGGTCCGGGTCGAAACCCACACCGACAACAGCCTGTCGGCAGCCAAGGCACAGGCGCTGACCGACAAGCAGGCTCAGGCCATCGCCGACTACGTCAGCCAGCAGGGCGTGCGCAAAGACCATGTCGTGGTTCAGGGCATGGGTTCGAAGAAGCCGCGGGTTCCCAATCTGGGCTCCTCCGCCAAGCTCAAGAACCGACGCGTCGAGGTGGAAGTCGTCCAGTAGTTGCGCCTAACGGGGCGCGACGCCCCGGATGGTTGCGGCCGGCGCTTCTCGAAGACGCGCCGGCCGAAAGAGGGCCGACGGGCATGACCCGCCGGCCCTTTCTGCATCCGGCTCCCTCCCCATGGGGTGTGGAGAGGGTACAATGGACGGCATGAAGTTGATGGAGCGACTTCGAGATGTGCGTCTGGAGAAGGAGAGGGTGGCGGTGTCTCTGTTGTCCCTGAGCTTCTTCGTCGTGCTCTACACCATGGCGGCGCTCAATGCCCCCGCGGCGTGGCGGGCGGCCTTGCTGTCCCTGGCCCTGTGTTATGGGGTGGCGTTCCTTGCCTTGGCGTGTCAATGGTTCTGGGCTCGTTGGTATGCCGCGGGGCTGGCCTGGTCAGGCGCGACCTTGGGACTGATGTCCCTGGTCATGGTGGGCTGGCAGCCCATTCTGGTCGTGTATGGCGGGTTGCACGCCCTGGTGTTGGTCTTGTTGGCTGGGCCGCACATGGTCGCCCGTTTCGAAATGCAGGCGCAATGGCGTGAGCGCTACGCCATGGACGAATTCGCGGTGGCTCGACTGCGGCGTGTGGTCACCCGGGCATCCGCGGCGCTGCCCAGCCTGATCGTCTGGTCGTTGGCGCCGCGCGAAGGCCAGGGACTTGGCGTCCTCAGCGGGCTGGCCATGGTGAGTGCCTTGGCTGGGTTGGCAGGGATCCTCCGCCTGCGCACCTGGGGGGCGTTGAGCCTTGGCGCATCGGCCGCCTTGGCCCTGGCGAGCCTGGCTGCGCCGACCTCGCCTTCGCTTGATGCTGTCCAGGGCTGGGGTGGTGGCTTGCTCTGCTCGGGGAACCTGGGCCTGGCTGCCCTCTTCGCGGCTGTGCTCCTGTCCGCGGCCGTCGCCCCCGTGTCGCGAGCCATCGGGCGGGCCTGGCGATCGTCTCCCTAAAAGCAAAACGGACCGCCGGGAAAGGCGATCCGTTCTTGGGGCTCCGTTGGCCTGCTACTCTCGCGATTTCAAGATGAGGAGGCGGTAGTTCGCGTACTCGGCCTGACCGCAGGAATAGAGAATCTCGGTGAGGAGACGGTAGGGCGTGTAGCGGTCGGCCACGATGGTCAACTCGCCATCGAACTTGCCGCCGGTCATTTCCGCCACCTTCTTTTCTTTGCGTGCCACCCGGCCCAGCATCTCCACCAGAGGCGTGATGTAGTAGCCGTTGTCGCCGTCCCGTTTGAGGGCGGGATCGATCTTGCCGCTGTTGATGGGAGCGACGGGCTCGCCATCCACCAGAACCACCCGCTTGGTCACCGTCACCGCGACAGCTTGCTTGGCGTTCAACCGGGTGTTGGACGAGGGAAGCATCATGTTCTGGTCCTGATTGACCAGCATGGCCGAGGACGTGAAGCTCTTGAGCAAGAACACCAAGATGATGGTCATCATGTCCATCATGGGGGTGATGTTCAGATCCTTGATGTCCTCGGGCTCAGCCAGCTTGCGGGCATAGGCGCGGATCGCCTTCTTGCCCTTCAGGCGGGCCAGCACGGCGTCCGAGCGTGATGCTTGATCACTCATCACAGAATCCCCGCTGCGAAGACGATGTCGGGGAAGAGCATGTGCCCATCCTTGTCCTCGCGCATGGCGTCCAGAGTTCTGATGACGATCTCGTAAGGCGTGCCGGCGTCGGCGTTGAAGGTGGCCTTGGTCTCGTCCTTGAACTGATTCTTCACGTCCGTCAGCTTGGTCGTGAGCGCCACGTAGTCATACTCGCCGTTGGGCATCTTGGGGATGGCCGGCATGACGCCGCCCGATCCGGCCAGCGTGAAGCCAGAGTTGCCAACGGTCACGGTCAGGTTGAGGGCCGGCTTTTCCGCCTCTCCGCCGCCGCCACCGCCGCCAAAGGTCGGAGACGACACATTGACCGTTCCCAAGGGAACTTGGTTCACGACCGATGCCAGCAGGAAGATGATGATGTTGGTGACGATGTCCATGTAGGGGACCAGGTTGATTTCCCCGGTCTCTTCTTCGGCCTCGTCAAACTTCTCCTTCATCCGCCGCATGCGGGCCCGAACTTGCCGTATGGTCATCGCAGGGTCACCTGGTTGATGGGTGGGCTCGCCAGGGAGAAGGGCCTACTTGGTCGCCGGGGCGCCGCCCGTGCTGTGGGCCGATTCGGCCAACAGGTTTTCGAGCTTGAGCGAGAAGGCCTCCAGGTCGGCCGCATGGCGCTTGGACATGGATCCAATGATGGCGTGCGCGATGATGCAGGTGACGGCGATGCCGAGACCCATGGCGGTGTTGTTGAGGGCCTCAGAAATACCTCGGGCCAAAAGGGCGCTGCGCTCTTCCGGCTTGGCGGCAGCCACCGCGCCGAACGCGCGGATCAGACCGACGACGGTACCGAGCAGACCGATCAGGGTGGCGATGTTGGCCAGCGACCAGAGGATCTGGACACGCTTCTTGAGCAACGGGGTGACGTCGACCAGCGACTCTTCAATGGCCTGGGCGATGGCGATCTCGCCCCGGTGAACGCGCTGCAGACCTGCCTTGGCGACCTGCGCAACAGGCGCCGAGGTGGCCGAGCACAGCTTGACGGCACGGTCCACGTTGTTGGCCAGGACGAGCTTCCGAATCTGCTCGAGGAAGGCGCGCGCGTTCACGCTGCTCTTCAAGAGGAAGAAGATCAACCGATCGATGATCATGGCGAGCACGATCACCGAAACCGCCAGGTTGATGTACATGAGGGTTCCACCCTCTTCTAGGAACTTAGCTAGTCCTTGCATCTGATCCTCCGCGAGCCTTTTCTCGCCCGTGCGCGCCCTTACAACGGGCTCGCAGCCAAGAGCAACGTTTTGTTCTGAAATCTCTCCTACGGCGGCCCGTATCTTATCGGCCGGCCCTCCGGTGTCAAGAGACGCGAGGCGCTAGCCGGTTGAAAACTCAAAGCTTTGTGACCATGGGTTAAAAGCGCTCATCCGAGAACCTGCCCGAGCTTCCGGCGCGAAAAGCTGGCGGCAGCGAACCCCGTTTGAGCGGGATGAGGCGGCTGCCCGGCTTGTCCGGGGTGGCCGGGACGCCCTTCTCGGGATCGGCCCGCACAAAGATGACGCCGGGCGGGGGATCGAAATCCCGGGCGGAATGGGATTGCAGTGCTTCCTGCATGTACGAGAGCCAGATGGGCAGGGCGACCTGACCGCCCGTTGCGTCGTGGCCCACCGGCTTGAAGTCGTCGCGTCCCACCCAGACACCGCACAGCAACTCGGGGACGAAGCCGAAGAACCAGGCGTCGCGGTAGTTGGTCGATGTGCCGGTCTTGCCAGCCGCGGGTCTGCCCAACTCGCGCGCCTTCTTGCCCGTGCCGCTCTCGACCACGCCCTTCATGAGATCGGTCACCACGTACGCCGTCTCCGGCGACAGGCCTTCCTCTCGCGGCGCCGGCGCGCTGTGATCCTCCAGCACGCGGCCATCGGCGTCGGTGATCTTGATGATGTACAGGGGGGTGACCAGCTTGCCGCCGGCCGGGAACGCCGCGAGTCCGTAGGCCACTTCCTGGAGGGTCAGGTCCGGCGTGCCCAGGGCGATGGAGAGCGAATGTGGCAGCTTGGAGGCGATGCCCAGGCGACGCATGAGTTCGATGACCGGATCGATGCCCACCTGAGCCAGGAGTTGCGCCGAGATCGTGTTGATGCTCTTGGCCAGAGCGGTGCGCAGGGTCACTGGCCCCAGATACTCCGGTTTGTAGTTGCGCGGGGCCCACACTCCCGAGGCGGTCTTGAACTTGACCGGCGCATCCCACCTGATGGTGAGCGGGGTCAGGCCGCGGTCGATGGCGGCGGCATACACGAACGGCTTGATGGCCGAGCCAATCTGGCGATGGGCCTGGGTCGCGCGGTTGAATTGGCTTTTCTTGTAATCGTAGCCGCCCACCATGGACACCAGATAGCCGTTTGATGGATCCAGTGCGATCAATGCGCCCTGAATCGTCGGCGCGCTGGCCAGGTGGGCCAGGAAGTCCTCCCGAGGACTCGGCCTGTTGCCGTTCTGGGTGCGTAGATACACGGGCAGCACATCACCCACCGCAAGGTGTTCACCCTTTGCGCCTGCCCACGCGAGCGCCTGGTTTTCGCTGGCGGGTTCGAGCGGAACCGTCAGGCCGCCCGAGGCCACCATCACCTTCTTGCCGAGTCCGGTCACCACGGCCGCGTAGATGGTGTCGGGATCGGTCTTGAAGAGCGGCGCCTCGCGACTCTTGAGCGTGCGACGACGCTGGGCCCAGGCCTCTCCGGTCGCGTGTTTGGCTGCGGCGTCTGGCAGGCGCGCGCCTGGATTGGTGGCGTCCAGCGTGACCCCGGGCGGATCCGGAATGGCCATCAGGAAGGGCGACTGCTCCTCGTCCAGCACGAATCCGTCGGGGCCCACCGGTCGAGGCTGGCCAGCCGCCATCCGGCGGCGCTGCTCGCTGTCCAGGTGGCCGATGGGTCCGGCGAATCCCAAGCGACGCTGCAGGTCTTCCAGTCCGCGTCGCAGGGCAGACTCGGCTGCGCGTTGGCGGCGCATGTCCAACGTCGTGGTGATGCGGAAACCGCGACGCAGGAGATCCTCGTCGCCGTAGCGCTCGGCGACGTGTTTGCGCACCGCCTCAACAAAGTAGGGCGCGGCCACGTTGGTCATGGCGCGGGTGCGCGAGACCAGGATCAGGGATTCGTTGTACGCGCTCTCCGCCTGAGCCGGCGTGATGAAGCCCAGCTCGCGCATCTGGTCCAGCACGTACCGCTGCCTGATGCGGGCGCGGTCGAAGTCACGCACGGGCGTGATGCTGCCCGGGGCCTTGGGCAGGGCGGCCAGCATGGCGGACTCGGCCACGGTCAGGTCGGACACGCTCTTGCCAAAGTAGGCGGCGGCCGCCGCGGCCAGACCATAGGCGCCGTGACCGAGATAGACGTGATTGAGGTAGATGCCGAGGATCTGGTCCTTGCTCAGGCGCTTCTCGATGCGAAAGGCGAGCAGAGCCTCACGCACCTTGCGCGCCAGCGAGCGCTCTTGCCCCACGATCAGAATCTTCGCGACCTGTTGGGTGATGCTGGAACCGCCCTGCACCACGCCGCCGGCGCGAAAGTTGGCCCAGGCCGCGCGCAGGATGCCAAGGTAATCGACGCCGCCGTGCCGGTAGAAACGCCCGTCTTCGGCGGCCACGAAGGCCTTGCGTACCAAGGGAGGAACCTGGTCGATGGAAAGCAGAACTCTCTTCTCGACGAAGAACTCGCCGATGAGTTCGCCGTCGGCGCTCCAGATTTGGCTGGCGCGGATCGGCTGATAATCGGTGATGACGCCCAGGTTGGCGGGAAGGTCGGATTCGAATTCGCGGTAGACCCAGTAGCCCAGCCCCAAGACCAGGAGCGTCGAGCCCAGAGCGATTCCGCCGACGATGCGCAGGCTGGACTTGAAGACCGCACGAAACCGGCTCATCAGATTTCCCTGTCGTTCATATGAGGCGAGCCGGTGGACTCGTCAACAAAGCATGCAGGAAGTGCGGAAAATCCCCCGCGGAGGTGGTGGGAAAACTTGCACTGACCCAGGAACCCTCCAGGATGTATTCATGGGCAGGTTCCTGAACCGCGCATGCCTTTCATGCGCGGTGTTCGTGTTTTCTCTGACTGTTCTGGGTTCGGCGCGAGCGACGCAGGAGGCGCGCGGCAGCGCCAAAACCGACAAGCGACGCGCGAGTTCGTCGGCGCAGGGGGCCCCGCGTCCCGATGGCCGGCGAGACAATGCTCCCCTGCAACAGCGCGAGACTTTCGCGGTGGAACCCTTCACGAACGCACAGAAATTTCGGGCGCTGGACTATCTGGAAGTCGGACTGCCCGCCGTGGTGGCGGAGCGCATCGGCCACCTGGCGCCACTGAAGCTCGTCGCTGGACATACCATCTTCGCGAGCGCGCAAGGCGTGGTGCCGCGTTGGACGTTGCAGGGTGGGTTCGCCCGCCGACCCGATTGGAAGATCGCGGTCACCGTCACCCTGAAGGCGACGGAAGGCAATGTCGCTGCTGAGGTCACACGCGTGGGCAGCAAGGACGAGGCGCCCCGTTTGGCGGTGGAGGCGGCGCTCGAGGCCTTTCGCCAGGTGCTGGGGGAACGCACCCCCGGCCGTGGAGGTGCGGCGACGCGGTCGTTCGCCCGGGATCCTTACGCCTTCGTGCTCTATGGCCGTGGCGTCGCCACGTACCTGGGCCTGAGCGGGCGGCGTCGCAGCCAGGAAGAGGCGATGAAGATCCTCACGCGCTCCCTGGTCATCGACCCCAAGGTGCCCGAGACGCGTCGGTTCCTCGGTGCCATTCACCTGGAGAATGGAAGGCCAGGGCACGCCCGCGCCATGTGGGCGGTGGCCCTGGAATCCCGGCCCGACTACCTGCCGGTCCTGGCTGGCATGGCCGCGCTGGACCAGAGCGAGGGCTCGCCCGCCGCGCGTGATCGCTACGCCCGTCTGCTGGAGTTGGACCCCGGGGATCTCGATGCCCGCCGCGCCTATGGCGAAGTCTTGTCAGAAGCTGGTCAGCTCGAGCAAGCCCAGGCCGAGTTGGACCGGGTTCTGGAGGCTGCCCCCGACGATGTGCGCGCGCGTCGAGCGCTGGCCCTGGTACTGGCTTCGCGTCGCGCCGGCCCCGAGCTGGTGGCGGACCTCGAGGAGGTCGTGCGCTTGGAACCCGACAGCCTGGACGCGCGCATGGATTTGGGTGCCGCCTATCTGGCCGTGGGCAGACGGCAAGATGCCGAGAGCGCGTACGACGAGGTCTTGCGGAGACGGCCGCGCAGTGCCGCTGCCTTGAAGCTGTGCGGAGATCTGGCGCGAGCCCGCGGAGATCTGAAGAAGGCCTCGACCCTCTACGGCAAGCTGCGCTGGATCGCGCCGGCGGATCCTCGGCCGGTGTTTCTCTTGGGTACGGCCTACTACGACGCCGGGAACTTGGCGGGGGCCGAACGGTGGTTCACCGAGGCTTCGAAGTACCCAGGCATGCTGGGTGAGGCCTTCGGTAACCTGGGCGTGATCGCGCTTCGTCGCGGGCAGCCCAAGGAGGCGCAGTGGTTTCTGAGCCGCGCCACCAAGCGCAAGCCCCAGCGCGCCACGATACGTTACAACTACGCCTTGGCCCTCTTCGGCAACAACCGTCCGGAGGATGCCCTCAACCAACTGCACGTGGCCCAAGGGCTGGAACCCAACGACGCCCCCATCCAGTTCTTCACCGGCGTGGTGGCCTTGCGGGTGGGTCTGCTGGCGGAGGCCGAACGCTGTTTCCGCGAAGCCTTGCGCCTGGATCCCCGCAACGAAGATGCGCGCCACAACCTGGCCCTGCTCGAACCGCTGGTCCGGCCCACGCACGAGATGCGGCTGTCGCTGAGCGATGGCAGCTCCCTGCCCGAGGCTCGGCCCGTAGCCGCTCCGGTGGAGATGGACAAGGTTCCCTAGGCCTCGGCGAGCCGCGCCTACTTCTCGCAGCGCACGGAGAGGGACCAGCCGTCGTAAAAGTAGACCTGGCGCAAGGTGCCGGGTTGCCCGCAGGAGCGCTTGTCCTGGCTGGAGAGCACGCAGATCTCGTGTGGCCCGGAGTGGGTACGCACCGAGGTTCGCTTGCGACCGGGCAGGGCCCCGTACGAGCGGCCATCGATCTGAAGCTGCGAGGGTCCCGCGCAATGGGAGTTGTCGATTTCGATCCACACCGCGGGCGCGGTGGTGGACGGCGCCGCGGTCTTGGGTGGGGTGCGCAGCGTTCGTCCGGGCTCGCCGGGTCCGCTGGCCTCCGGGTCGGCCGCGGTTTCGTCCAGGGTCCAGGCCGCGGGGTTCGATGGATCGGTGGGGTAACCGTCTTCCTTCGTGGGGGGGGCCTTGAACTCGGGTGTCGAGGCCTGCACCGAGCACCCGGCGTGCTTGAGTTCGGCGCCGAGTTGTACATAAAAAGCCACACGCATCTCTTGCAGGTCGCGCCGCATGTCCTCATGGATTTGCGCGGCCTTCTTCACCTTGAGGCGGTAATCCGGCGTCAGGCCCGATGCGTCGCCCAATTCATCGGCGCGGCGGATCTCGCGGAAGCGCGATTCCATCTCCCGGCCCAGCGCAAGATAACGTCCTCCCGCCGCCAGGGCGCGGCCGTACAGCGTGGGGATGGACGTGGGACAGGGCTGGGTGGCGCGGGGTTCGCGCTTGCGACCGGGCTTGGCGACTTCGACCAGGGTGCTGTGCACGGCGGTGGAAAACTCGTTGCGCGCCTGATCCATCTCGCCCTGCAGGGCGAGAAAACGATCCACGGTGGCACGCAGGACCGTGACGTCCCCGAACACCGGATCGATGCGCGGACTGACCGCCGTCTTGAAAGGGGTGGCGGAGGTCGTCTGTGCCGCCGTCGCGAGAACCAACCAAAGCGGAAAGAGCATGGAGCGTGAGATCCGAAGAGCGTTGAACCGCAATTATGGGGCGGCCCCGAGGAATGCCAAGAAAACTGGTGGCTTGCGACACGGTCCGCCGCTATCTTTGCCAGCCCATGAGCGCCAGCAAGGTTGAGGTGAGTTCCGGTGTGCGTTTCGCATTCCTGACGCCACGAAAGCTGCCGTCGGCTAACACGCTGGACGGAAGGGTGGTCGTGTTGGATATCGCGTTCGCAGCCGAAGGCGGCGGGTCTTCCTTCGCGGGGGTGACCATTCCCTTCATCAACGGGTTGGGATCGCGGCTGGCGGCTTGGGTCGATCACCATGATCACGAGCGGCACGTGGACTTCGCGCGTGACCGGCGTTTTTTGCTGGCCACCAAGGCCCAGCACGGGGGATGCCCCGAGATGATCACGCCCGAGTTCGTGGCCTGGGTAGGGCCGGTGGATACCGTGGCGGTTCACGTGGACCTGGACGGGCTCTATGCGGGTGCCAAGTGGGTTCTGGGCGGCGTCGAACCCTATCCGGGCGCTGATGTCGACGCCCGCGCCGTGGACACCCGCCGGGGTGAACCGGGACCGATCGCCGCGCGCATCGACCGCGCCCTGCGCGCCCGTTTTCGTGATGAGACCCTGAAACACCAGGTGATCCAGTACCTGCTGGCGCGCACACAAGCGCCCGTCCTGTGGGAGGAGATCGAGCGCGCGGCCCGGCTGATCGATCCCATGCTCGATCAGGCGCGCAAGATCGCCGATCGCTACCGCGTGGAGGGCGACGTGGCCTATGTCGAGGCACGCTCGTCCCAGCCCTATGACAAGACCGAGCTGTTGCTGCTCGGTCAGCAGCGCGCCAAGGTGGCGGTGGTGCGCGACGCGGGCTCGCTCTCCATCGCGGCTGACTTCGAATCGGGTCTGGACCTGGTCAAGCTGTTCGACATGGGCGGGGGCATGCCCACGCGCGTGTCGGTGCCCGAGTCGCGCCTGGACGAGGTGATGCAGAAGCTGGCCCTTGCCGTGATGCCGCGCTAGGGGGGGCATTCCTCAACCGTGGTGACTCTCGAACGGAGGATGGCCTGTCCCGGCATCTCGCCGGGAATGTTGTAGATTGCACCCATGCACGTGAATCACCGAACAACCACCAAGAAGTCGCACCTGGCTCTCGCTGAGCGCATCCTGAAGCCCCACGGGCGGGGCAAGCCTTCGCTTTTCGGGCCCATGCCCTCACCCGATGAGATTGCGTTCTTGGTCGAGGATCTGCTGTCGGTGGTCCTGCCAGGCACCCGGCGCACACGCATTCTGGCCGAGACATCGTACATACAGACGCGCGAGCGCGTGGCGGAGGTGCTGGCGGATCTGGAGCTCAAGCTGGAGGAGTTGGTATTCCTTGGCCTGCACCGTCTGTGCCCGCAGGGGCGCAAGGACAAGGACAGTTGCTGGCGCAAGGCCCAGACCATCACCGCGCGCACCCTGGCGGCCTTGCCCGAGCTGCGCATGAGCCTGGAAAAGGACATCCAGATTGCGTTCGACGCCGATCCCGCGGCCACCGGGACCGACGAGGTGGTCGCCTGCTACCCCGGCCTCCTCGCCATCGCCATCTACCGCGCGGCCCACCAGTTGTTGCGCGAGGGCGCGCTGCTGGTCCCGCGCATGATGACCGAATACGCCCACTCGCTCACCGGCATCGACATCCACCCGGGCGCGCGCATCGGCTCGCCCTTCTTCATCGATCACGGCACCGGCATCGTCATCGGCGAAACCACGCGCATCGGCTCGGGCGTGCGCATCTACCAAGGGGTGACGCTGGGTGCGTTGTCCATCAAACGCAAGCAAGGGCAGGTCGGCCCGGCGCCCAAGACGGTCGCGCAACGCCACCCCACCATCGAAGACGATGTGGTCATCTACGCCAACGCCACCATCCTGGGCGGCGACACCGTCATCGGCAAAGGGGCGATGGTGGGCGCCAACGCCTGGATCACCTACTCGGTGCCCGCCGGGCGACGGGTGGGCGGCGGGGCCTAAGAGGGGAGAGCGGGCGTGGCCATCTCCGAACGACTGCTCACGCTGCTGCGCGAGGTCTCGGCGGAGATCCACGAGACGCAAAAGCCGCTGAAGGTCGTCCGCCTGTTGGCCTGGCCCGAGGAGGTGGAGCGGGAGTTCTTCGACAAACGAGCGCGCGAGTTGCCCCGTCCCGTGTACCAGATTCCTACCGAGGTGGAGGCCGCGGGCAAGCGCTTCGAGTCCCTGGCCCAGCGGGTGACCGGTGACAACGAGATCGAGCGCTTCTTGCACGAGACATGCGTCTCCTGGGCCACCACGGCGCGCATGCTGTGCGCCGCGGGGACCAAGAACTTCTACTACCATTCGGTCGAGCTCTACGGTCGGCCGGCCAGTCTCTCGTCCGATCGCCGTACCACCAACCTGGATCTGGCCCGTCACTTCGAGCAGGTGATCCAAGGCTACGCGCCTCCGCCGGCCGAGGTGGACCAGCCCAGCCTCGACGCCGAACAAGCCGCCGCTCACTTGCGTGCGCGCCTGGAATCGTTCTTTCCCGGGCGCAAGCTGCGCGTGGTGGTTGGCGATCAAAGCACCGCCAACGCCTCGGCCAGCGCAGAAGGGATCAAGCTCAAGCCCAGCGCACGTTTCTCGCCCCGTGATCTGCTGCAAATCGAGCACCACGAGCTGGGGGTGCACGTGACCACCGCCATCAATGGACGGGCCCAACCGGTCATGCCCTT
The DNA here is from genome assembly GCA_964535465.1 of uncultured Myxococcales bacterium. GTDB lineage: Bacteria > Myxococcota_A > Polyangia > Fen-1088 > Fen-1088 > Fen-1137. Next base: position 2,075 of record CAZHUY010000030.1, on the reverse strand, counting down.
CATCGCCATGCCTTCGCCGCGTACCGCGCGCACGCAGGAAGGTCTGGCGGTGTTTGCGGAATTCGTCACGCAATCGACCAGCCTGGCTCGGGTTCGGCGCCTTTGCGACCGGACCTTGGCCATTCAACAGGCCGAGGACGGCGCCAACTTCATCGACGTGTATCGCTTCTTCCTGGGGCAGTGCAACGACGAGCGCGCGTCCTTCGAGAGCGCCCGCCGCATCTTTCGCGGGGCACTGGTCGAGGGGCGGGCGCCCTTCACCAAGGGGGTGTGTTACCTGGACGGCCTGCTGCGGGTCACCAATTTCTTGCGCATCGCCTTGACCAAGGGCAAGAGCCACCTGGTGCGCCTGCTGTTCGTCGGCAAGCTGGGCGTGGACGACATCCCGCTCTTCGACCGTCTGGTGCGCGAGGGGGTGGTCGGGGAGCCTCAGTTTCAGCCGGCCTGGTCCCAGGATCTCTCCTTCCTGACCGCGTTCATGAGCTACACCGCCTTTCTGGGGCGCTGCGATTTGGTGGCCGAGCAGCGGCGCCTGGACGATCAGGTGGCGCGCGCCGAAGCCGAGATGGTCTGAGCGCGCGGCCGCGGCGAGCCCGCCCGTTTCACTCGAGGCCGGTTGTTCGCTCGGGCCGGCGGGACCGCACCAGTGCCATCGCGCCCTCCGCGTGGTAGCTGGAACGGACCAGGGGGCCGGACTCTACGAGCGAGAACCCCATGGCCAGCGCGGTCTGCTTGAGCTCGGCGAATTCCTGGGGCGGAACGTGCCGGGCCACGGCCAGGTGCTGGCGCGAGGGCCGCAGGTACTGGCCCAAGGTGAGGATCTGCACCCCGAGGGCGCGCACCTCGCGCATCACCGTCAGCACCTCGTCGCTGGTCTCACCCAGGCCCAGCATCAGGCCGGTCTTGGTCAGGGCGCCGCGCTGGACGGCGTGGGCCAGCACGGCGTAGGAGCGTGGCGTACTGGCCTGCACGCGCACCTCGCGAGCCAGACGCGGAACCGTCTCCAGGTTGTGGGCGAAGATGTCAGGGCCAGCCTGCAGCACCATATCCAGGTCCGCCAGGTTGCCGGCGAAATCCCCGGTCAGGGCCTCGATGGCCAGGTTGGGGCAGCGCGCCCGGACCGCGCGGATGGTGGCCGCCCAGTGCGCGGCGCCGCCGTCCGGCAGATCGTCGCGATTCACGCAGGTGATCACGGTGTGGCGCAAATCCAGGTTGGCCAGCATGTGGGCCACGCGTTCGGGCTCATCGGGATCGGGCGGCAACGGCCGTCCGGTGGGCACGTCGCAGAAGCGGCACGAGCGTGTGCAGATGCCCCCGAGGATCATCAGGGTCAGCGAGCCGCGGCTCCAACACTCGCCGATGTTGGGGCACGAGGCGCTTTCGCAAACCGTGTGAAGCCCCTGGCCGTGCACGCGCGCCCGCATGTCGAAGTAGGCCTTGCCACCGGGCAGCTTCATGCGAATCCACGGCGGGTGGCGGGGCAGGGGCTCGGGCGCTTGGCCAGCCGACGCACCTTGGTCGCGCAGGCGGCGCGATCGTGTGTCCGTGGGATGGCTCATGCGGCGAACTCTGGGCGACGGCGACAAGAGTGGCAACGCCAAGTTCTCGCACAACGCACTTGCGCGGCGTGCCCCTTCCATGGCCTATGATTAGGACGCTTCATGGAACGCACCCTCGTCATCGGCGACGTCCACGGCTGTCTCGACGAACTGCAGGCCCTCCTGCACGAGTGCGGCGTGGTTCGCGGCGAGCGCGTGGTCCTGGCCGGCGACCTGGTGGCCAAGGGGCCCAACTCGCACGGGGTGGTGCAGTTGGCGCGGGAGCAGGGGCTGATGGCGGTGATGGGAAACCATGACCATTTCGCCATCGAGGTCAGGCGCAAGCGCTTGGGCGGCGAGGGCAAGCGTCCTCGCGGTTGGCTTCTGGACCGACTGACCGAGGAGGACTGGGCCTTCTTGGAAGGGCTGCCCACCAGCCTGCGTCTGGGGCGCGCCAGCGAGGACGGCCCCGAGTTCCTGGTGGTTCACGCCGGCATGGTTCCGGGCGTGCCGCTGCAAGAGCAGCGCACCGACCAT
>CAZHUY010000029.1:30546-37870 GCA_964535465.1 uncultured Myxococcales bacterium | reverse complement strand
GCGCGTGCTGTAGCGCAGGGACGCGAATATCGTGCGCGGATTGCTGGGTATGTACTGGTTGCTGATCTGTCCGCTACGGTCTTCCCAGCTACTGACGAACTCCGCATATCTCCGATCGAAGGCGTTCTTTACGTCGAACGCGACGCTCCAGTTGCTCGCGATCACTTGATAGACGCTGAAATCAACGACGCGGTAGCCGTCATAGCTGTGAAGGTTCTCCGCATCGGTCTTCCATTTCCCGGCGAAGTTGAAGTTGACCCGCGCACCGGTGCCCCACGGCGAATCGGCCTGAATGCCACCCTTCCAGATGTAACTGGGAATGATCGGAACGGTCTTTCCATCGAAGGGCCCGCCGTCGTAGTGGGCATTGTGAACCGTCAAGGCGGTGAACAGCTCGATGTGCTTCCAGGGACCCAAGGAGAGCTCGAATTCGTGACCGGTCCGCTTCGCATTGCCGTTTTCCACATAGCCGTCCGGCGCCTCGGTGGATTGCCGTTCCTTGCTCTGGAAGTACGCATACCTGAAGAGGAGGATGTCCTGGAGCTTGGCCTTCAGGCCGGCCTCCCAGAAGAACAGGTCCGCGACGGGGGGCGGGTCCTTCTTGTACTTCGATGCCTGGCTGGGAAGGCGATAGGTCGTTCCCAGGTTGCCATAGAGGCTGAGGTTCTTGAGCACGTTGCCGACGATCCCGAGCTTGTAGGTCGGGACGCTGTAGGTCTTCATGGTCTCGTTGGTGCCCGCGATGCGGTCGGTGGTGTCGCCCCAAAACAGATCCTCGCGAATGCCTGCGGAAACGCGCACAAGTTTCGCGAAGTCGTAGCTCGCCTTGAGGTAGGCGCCGCCATTCTGGAAGTTGTAGCGATTGTCCGAATTGAGCTCTCCCCGCACGCGCGCCTGGGTGTTCCAGTTGTTTCCGTTGGTGCGGAAGTAACGATAGTCGAATCCGCTGTCCACGCGCAGGGAATGCCCCTCGGCAAGTGTCCAATCGCTCTCGGCGTTCACGATTGCGCCGGTCACACCCTCAGAGGCGTGGTCTTCTGTCTGCCCCTGACCCCCGTAGGTCCAGTCGGCGTAGCGGCTATTCGTGGTCTCCTTGTGCCAGACCACCGCTTTTAGCGGGACGCGACCGAAGAGATTGGCGTCAGCATGCAGCGCGGCCTCGATGAGCTTCTTGTAGCCGCCGTCGTTCGCCGAACCCGAGAACGCTTGCCGAGGGTTCTCATCCCACTGTTTCTGATCGATGTAGCTCCCCGTCGACCAATTGCCCTTGTACATATGGGTAATGAGCCCAAGTCGGAGATCGGATGTCGGACGATAGAACCATTTGGCATAGGCGTTCTGGCGCTGCTGGGCGCTGTTGTCGCGCCATCCATCAGTTTGGAACGACTCGACGGAGTACACCTGATTGAACTTGCCGCCGAAGTGCTCGCTGCCGAAACTGACGTATTCCTTCCTGAAGCCGTAGCTACCAATGCTGGCATTGGCCCTCAGGAAGTCGCCTTTCTGTCGTGTCTTGATCAGAACCACGCCCGATCGGCCCCAGTTACCAAAACGGGCATCGAGCGGCCCCTTGATGACCTCGACGCTCTCGATTTCCTCGGCGGAGAGTTGGTTCAGGTCAGGCGCCCCGTCGTCCTGTCCGAACCAACCATGCTCGTTGATGGGAACGCCGTCGATGACCACGAGCGTGTCGACGCCGTGATTGCTGGAGAACCCGCGCAGCATGAAACCATTGGGCGTTCCGCCGTTGCCGTAGTCTTGAAAAGCGAAGCCCGGGATCCGGCGCATGAGGTCGAGGGCGGTTGTCGTCACCTCCTTGGAGGTTTGCTCCTCGCCGATGACGTCGACCGAGCCTGGAAGGTCGAGCGAGCGCGAGCGGTTGCCCTTGACCACGACTTCGACCGTCCCGATGGGCATGAAGACCTCGCCTTCACCAGGGGTCAGCGTCTGGGTGGGGACGCCCTCCGGGGCGGTGTCGTTGGCTGGAGGCGCGGCCATGACGGGCGGGGGAGGTGGAGGCGGCGTCGCGGTCGGGCTCTCGGGCGACGGCGTTGGGGAGGCAGGCCCCTGCTCGATCGCCTTTTCGGTTGGTTCACCGGCATCCGGAGACTCGGCCGTGGTCGGCTCTGCCGCAAGGGCCGGCAAGGAAAGAAGGGGCGAGAGCACAAAGCAAACGGCGCACGAGCGGAACAAGAAGTTCATGATGTCCTCCAGCAATCGGCATCGGGCCGATCACGAGCGCATCGTTTACTCGCAGGTTGCGTCCGAGGTCAAGGAATTTGGTGCTACGAATGCCACAATGGTGCTATCACAGGTGGCACCCAATCGGCCAGGGTGCCACCGGGATGATCCGGGCGGCAGCCCCCTGCCATCCTGGGCCGACTCTCGCCTTTTGCCAGGAGCGGACCATTAGAACTCATCAATCCATCGCCATTCTGACCTTCATCGCGCTTGGCCTCGTGCTGGGATGTCGCCGTCACGGCCCACAGCCCCAGAAGGGGCAGGCGGCACCGGGCGAGTTGGTGGTCGCGGTGGAGGCCGAGCCCAAGGAGGGCTTCGATCCTCTCCTCGGGTGGGGACGATACGGCAGCCCGCTCTTCCAAAGCACGCTGCTCAGGCGAGATGCCCAGCAACGCCTGATTTCAGATCTGGCGGAGACCGCCACGCTTTCCGAGGATCGCCTGACCTGGCAAGTGCGCGTACGAGGCGACGCCCGCTTTCATGATGGGACCCCGGTGACCGCCGAGGACGTGGCGTTCACCTTCACCCAGGCCGGCCGTGCCCAGGGCAAGACCGACGTGACCGCCTTTCGCGAAGCGGTGGTGACTGGGCCGGGCACGCTGGAGCTGCGCCTGAAAAAGCCGCAGATCACCTTCGTCAGTCGCCTGGTGACCCTGGGCATCGTTCCGGCCAAAAGCTACGGCCCCGGCTACAGCCGCCATCCCATCGGATCTGGACCGTACCGTTTCGTCCGATGGGATGAGGGCCGGCAAATGATCATGGAGGCCAACCCGCACTACTACGGCGACAAGCCGAAGATTCCGAGGGTCGTCTTCCTGTATCTGGAGGAAGATGCGGCCTTTGCCGCGGCCCGGTCGGGAACGGTGCACGTGATCCATGTTCCGGCCTCGTTGGCCACGCGCAAGGTCCCTGGCATGCGCGTCGTCGGTGTTCCCAGCGTCGACAACCGAGGCATCAGTTTCCCCTGCGTGCCCCATCAGGCAGGCGCAAACAACGGCGATGTCGGCAACGACGTGACCGCGCATCCGGCCCTGCGCAAGGCCATCCACCTGGCCGTAGATCGCAAGGCGTTGGTCAAGGGCGTCTTGGAAGGGTTCGGCTCGCCGGCCTTCGGGCCTGTCAGTCACCTGCCGTGGAATCAGCCTGACGGCGCCATCACGGACGCAGAGCCTGTGGCCGCGCGCGAGCTTCTGGCCCAGGACGGGTGGCGCGACCTGGAAGGTGACGGGATTTTGGAGAAGGGCGCCCTCAAGGCCGAGTTCACCTTGCTTTATCCCGCGGACGATCTCACCCGGCAGGGACTGGCCATGGCGGTCGCGGACATGCTGCGCCCGATCGGCATTCACGCCGTCGTCACCGCGCGAAGTTGGGACGTCATCTACAAGCAGATGCACGCCCATCCGGTGGTGTTTGGTTTCGGCAGCCTGGACCAAACCGAGATGCACAACCTGTTTCACAGCGCACCCGAGGCTGGCGCCGTCTACAACGCTGGCAGGTACCGCAACCCCGCCGTGGATGCCTACCTGGACCAGGCGCTGGCGGCACCGTCCGAGGCGGCGGCCATCGAGCTGTGGCGAAAAGCGCAGTGGGATGGCCAGACGGGATTCTCGCCGCGCGGGGATGCCCCGTGGGCCTGGCTGGTGAACCTGGACCACGTCTATCTCGTGGATGACCGCCTGGACGTGGGCGTGCCTGATGTCGAGCAGCACGGCACCAGCATCGCGGCCGGCATCCCACGCTGGCAATGGAAGGCGATCCCGTGATTCGAGCTGCTGGCCTGAAGATCCTGCGCCTGCTCCTTCTGCTTGCGGCCGTGGTGTCCGTGTCCTACGGCATCCTGTGCCTGTCACCCATCGATCCGGTGCGTGCCTATGTGGGCGACGACGCCCTCCGCATCAGCCCCGAGCAACGCCACAAGATCGCGGAGCGTTGGGGGCTCGATCGCTCCCCGGGCGAACGATACGCCCTTTGGTTGGGCCACATCGTTCGTGGCGATCTCGGGCTGTCGCAGATCTACGACCGCCCTGTGCTGCAGGTGATCCTGGAAAAGGCCCGCTTGTCCGCCGGCCTGATGGCGGTGGCCTGGTGCCTCTCGGGAATCATCGGCTTCGCGCTCGGCGTGCTGGCGGGGGCTTGCCACAAGACCTGGCTGGACAAGCTGCTGCGCTGGCTGGCCTATCTGGTCGCCTCGGCGCCGGCGTTCTGGGTCGGGATGATCCTGCTGGTGGTCTTCTCGGTGACCTTGCAGGTTGCGCCCTCGTGCTGTGCGGCGCCTCCGGGCATGGACCCAAGCCAGATCTCCCTTGGTCTGTGGCTGCGCCATCTGGCCTTACCGGCGTTGACCTTGAGCCTTACCGGCGTGGCCAATGTGTTGCTGCACACTCGGCAGAAGATGCTCGACGTGCTTAGGAGCGACTACGCCCTGCTGGCGCGTGCGCAAGGCGCGAACCTGCCGGCCATCGTCTGGCACCATGGATTGCGCAACGTCAGCGTGCCGGCCATCAACATTCACTTCGCCGGCTTCAGCGAGCTGTTCGGCGGCGCGGTGCTGGCCGAGCAGGTCTTCGCCTATCCCGGGCTGGGACAGGCCACGGTGCAGGCCGGCTTGCGTGGCGATGTCCCCTTGCTGCTCGGGATCGTGCTGGCCAGCGCCATCTTCGTCTTCGCGGGCAACGCCATGGCCGACCTCTTCAGTCGACTGGTGGATCCGCGCATCAGGCTGGGGGCCAAGCCGTGAGCGCCGTGCTCGACGCCGCGGCCGACACCACAACCCGGCGGGGTTTGCTGGCCAGCCTGGGGTGGCAGCGCTCGTCGCGGCTCTGCGTCTGCCTGCTGCTGCTCGGCGGGATCGTTCTCGGCAGCGCCTGGGTCGGTACCTCGGGGCTCGCCACCCGCTTGGACGCGCGCAACCTTCACCCCGGCCTTGGGAACCTGCTCGGCACCGACTGGCTTGGCCGCGACATGGTCACACGCGTTCTGCTCGGCCTGCGCTTGAGCCTGTGGGTGGGTTTCGTGGCGGCGCTGGGAAGCGCGGTGCTGGGCATCTTGCTTGGGCTTGCGGCGGGTTTGCTGGGCGGGGTGGCCGACCGGGCCGTGACCTGGATGATCGATCTGGTCATGAGCCTGCCCCACCTGGTGTTCCAGATCCTGATCGCCTTCGCCTTTGGCGGTGGTGCCCGCGGGGTCATCGCCGCCGTGGCGCTCACGCACTGGGCATTGTTGGCCAGAATCGTTCGGGCAGAGGCGCAACGGATCAGGACCAGCGAATACGTCCTGCTTTCATCCAAGCTCGGCCATTCCAGGCGATGGATCGCGCGCCACCATTTGCTGCCGCACCTGCTGCCGCAATTCCTGGTTGGCCTGCTTCTGATGTTTCCCCACGCCATCTCGCACGAGGCCGCGCTGAGCTTCATTGGCCTGGGTCTGACCCCGCACGAGCCGTCGATGGGCATCGTGCTGGCCGAATCCCTGCGCCACCTGTCCACCGGCTTCTGGTGGCTGGCGGTCTTTCCAGGGCTGGCGCTTCTGGTGACGGTCAAGGTTTTCGACACCCTGGGTGAGGATCTTCGTGCCTTCCTCACCCCTCGCATGCGACAGGATTCATGATGAGTACCGACAAGGTTCTGGCGGTACAAGATCTCTCGGTCACCTTCCGGCGGGCCGAGCCGGGTGGGCCGGTGGCGCGTATCGCGGTTCTGCGACACGTGTCGCTGGATGTGGAGCAGGGGGGGATCCTGGCCGTGGTGGGCTCCAGCGGCGCGGGCAAGAGCATCCTGGCCCACGCCATCCTGGGCGTTCTGCCCGGCAACGCGGATATCACGGGGCAGATTGCTTATCGGGGTCAGACGCTGACAGCGGAGCGCCTGGCGGCCATTCGAGGGCGGCAGATCGCTCTGGTGCCGCAATCGATCGGTTTTCTCGATCCTTTGCAGAAGGCGAAGCACGCCGTGCGTTTGGCCGCGCGACGGGCTGGCCTTGGCAAAGAGGAGGCGCGGGCGGCGCAGGAGGATGCCTTCGGTCGTCTCGGTCTTTCGCCAGAGGCGGGCGAGCGCTATCCCTTCGAGCTGTCGGGAGGGATGGCCCGCCGAGTTCTGTTGGCCATGGCCACGGTGGGCGATCCCGCGCTGCTGGTGGCGGATGAGCCCACCCCGGGTCTGCACGAGGAAGCGGTCAAGGAGTCACTGTTGCGCATGCGAAGGCTGGCCGACACTGGGAAGAGCATTCTGCTGATCTCCCACGACGTGGTGGCGTGCCTGGCCGTGGCCAATCGGGTCGCGGTCTTTCTCGATGGCGAGGTGGTCGAGATCGCGGATGCGGCCGCCTTCTCGCGCTCAGGCGAGGCTCTGGGCCACCCCTATTCGCGCACGCTGTGGAACGCTCTTCCGCAAAACGCCTTCGTGCTCACGCCCGCCAAGAGCCATGGCCATGGTCGCGGTCCAGTCGAAAATCGAGTCGTGAACGCCACGGAGTCTCATGCTGAAGGCGCGTGACATCCGGTTCCGCTATTCCGCGCAGGGCCCGTGGCTGCTCGATGGCGTGAGCCTTGAGCTGGCCCCGTCGGAGATCGTGGGCCTGAAGGCGCCCAGCGGCACCGGCAAGACGACCTTCGCCAAGATCCTCGCCGGTTACCTCAAGCCCTCCGGCGGGACGATTGAGATCGACGATGGCCCCTCGTCGGACCAGGGGCCCAACACCGTCCAGTTGCTCTTCCAACACCCAGAGTTGACCATCAATCCCTATTTCAGGATCGCCAAGGCGCTGTCCGAGGCCGGCCAAGGTGCGCACGAAATGGCCGAGCGTCTGGGCGTACAGAACGCGTGGCATTCCCGTTTCCCGCACGAGCTCTCGGGAGGCGAATTGCAACGGGTCGCCCTGGCCCGCGCCCTGGGCCCGGCCCCGCGCTACCTGGTGGCGGACGAGCCCACCACCATGCTCGACGCCATCACCCAGGCGGAGATCTGGAAGCTGCTCCTCAGTGTGGTGGAAGAGCGCAAGATCGGGCTACTGGTGATCGGCCACGACGTCGCCTTGCTCAAGCGCGTGTGCCACCGCATCGTCGATATCAACACCGGCGTGACCCGGT
>CAZHUY010000029.1:22438-30536 GCA_964535465.1 uncultured Myxococcales bacterium | reverse complement strand
CACGGGAAGCCATGCGCGATGACGCTGGTCCTTCACGACGGTGAGCCTGGGCGGCTTGTCATTCGCAGTGGCACGAACGCGCCGATCGTGTTATCAGGGGCGTGCACTGCGGTTCAATCAACGGAGGATCAATGTCCATGCTGATCAAACAAGACCACCTCACCGAGCCGATCGCTCAACCGAGCCCATCTGTTCCTTGCGTCCCCCAGCCTCGTGAGCGTGGCCGGGGGGATTCACGATGAGAAGTCATATTCGGGTGGTGGTAGACGGTCGTAGCGTCCGGGTGGCTCCTGGTTCCATGCTGCTCTCCGCGGTGGGACGGGTTAGCCGAAAGTTCCTAGCCCTGTGTACGCAGCCGATCTCCTGCCTGAACCAGTGCTCTGGGTTGTGCGTGGTCGATGTGCAGGGGGATCCCAAGCTGAGGCGTGCGTGCTGCCACCAGGTTGACCAGCCTCTGAGCTGCGAGACCTATACGAGGGGCTTGCGGCGAGAACGCCGGCGCATCCTGACGGCCTTGCTTTCCGAGCGCAAGCGCCGGTGTCAGCGGTGCAAGACACGGGGAACCTGCGCACTGCTGGCGCTGGCTCGCGAATACGACGTGCTGCCGAGCGATCCTGTGACCGCAAACCGCAAGACCAAGGAAGCAAATTGACCAAGCGAGATCAATCGGGGCGCTCCGCACACCAAATACTTGTCGAAGGCAAAACGCAACGATTCGATCCCGGGCCACCGCCCGAGGATGGCGGCGAGCCGGGCCTGGATGTCTGGGGGTTCAAGGATTCTCGGTTTGTGATCAACGCGGCCAACAACGTCGTGCTCGAAGGAAACCGCTATCCCTTGTCTGGGCATGAGCTTCCCTCATTTCTTCCCTGGGTTCGTTCGACCTTCGCGGTCGACATCAACGCCCAGGACACCCATCCTTCCCAGTACCCGACCAGCATTCCACCCTCGCGGGCGAATGACGAGCTCTTGGAAGCCCTGCGTGCGGTGGTCGGCGAGCACATGACGGTCGAGCCCGAGCAACGCCTACGACGTGGGCACGGTCAGACCCAGGCCGAGATGTACGCGATCAAGTACGGGCGCCTTGAGCGCGTTCCCGATGTGGTGGTGTTTCCCGGGTGCGAAGAGGACGTAGTGGCGTTGGTCAAGCTGGCCGAGGCGCGCTCGCTGCGGCTTCAGCCTTATGGCGGCGGCACCAGCGTGAACGAGGCCTTGCTTTGTCCCGCCGACGAGACGCGACCGATCGTGGCCGTGGATCTGGCGCGGATGAACCGCATTCGCTGGATCGATCCGGTCAACCACATGGCCTGCATCCAGGCCGGCGCCATCGGCCGCCACGTGGCCGCCCAGCTCGATGAACATGGCTTCACCCTGGGCCACGAGCCGGACAGCATCGAGTTCTCGACGGTGGGCGGCTGGATCGCCACGCATGCCAGCGGCATGAAGAAGAACCGCTACGGCAACATCGAGGACATCGTGCTGGACATGAGGGTGGTGACCCCGATGGGCATTCTCTCGCATTCCAACCCTCTGCCCAGGGAATCGCTGGGCGGGGACGTTCGCAAATGGCTGCTGGGCAGCGAGGGGACCTGCGGGATCGTCACCGAGGCCATCATCAAAATCTTCCCGGCGCCCGAGTCAACGGTCTACGGGTCGATCCTGTTCCCTGACCTGGCGCACGGGGTGTCGTTCATGTACGAGCTTTCCCAGAGCGCGCACATCCCCGCCAGCGTACGCGTGGTCGACAATCTGCAGCTGCAAATCAACTTCGCCATCAAACCCAAGGCCAGTCGAAAGGGCACGATGAAGAGCGCCCTGGAGAAGCTGTTTGTCACCAAGATCAAGGGCTTCTCCATGGACAAGGTGGTGGCGTGCACGCTGGTCTTCGAGGGAACCAAGGGCGAGGTCAAGGCGCAGGAGAAATTCGTCTATGCCTTGGCCAAACGCCACGGTGGCATGTCGGGTGGCGCCTCCAACGGCAGGCGGGGCTACATGTTGACCTATGGCATCGCCTACATCCGCGACTGGATCCTGAATCACTGGCTGATCGCGGAGTCGTTCGAAACCTCGGTGGCCTGGACCGACGCCCTGGCGCTCATCGACAGGGTGAAGAAGCGCATCGCCGATGAGCATGCGGCCAGGAAGCTTCCTGGAAAACCCTTTGTCACGGCCCGCGTGACCCAGATCTACGCCACCGGCGTGTGCGTGTATTTCTACTTCGCCATGTACTACAAGGGCGTGGCCAATCCCAGCGCCGTCTACCACGAGATCGAGAACGCCGCGCGCGACGAGATCCTGCAGGCCGGTGGTTCGCTCTCGCATCACCACGGCGTGGGTCAATTGCGCAATGAATTCCTGCCCAGGACCATGTCCGAGGCGGCCTTGCGCTGGCGGGCCGGGGCCAGGGCGGCCCTGGATCCGCGCGGCACCATCGGCGGTCAAACGTCGACATCGTAGCTTCGCAATCGCCATGTCTGAAGCTATTCGTGGTCGCACACTTGTGACTGGTGGCACCGGCTTTCTTGCCCGGCATCTGTTGCCGGCGATCCCTGGCGCGCTGGCGCTGGTGCGCGCCAGGGCCAGGTGGGAGACCGTGGCCCGGCTTGCGGAATACCGGGACGCCGTCCCCATCTTCGGCGAGGTCGAGAATCCCGCACAATGGTCCGCGCCTATCGAGGGCGTCTCGACCATCGTGCACATGGCTGCGTTGGTCCGGCACAGCCGGCAAGGCGTGGACGAGGTGTACCGCACCAACGTCGATGGCACCCTGGCGATGGTTCGTCTGGCCGCGCGGCTCGGGGCGCGCCTGGTCTTCATTTCGACCTCGGGGACCGTGGGGTGCTTTGCGACCCCTGATCGCGAGGCCGACGAGGACGCGCCCTACTGCGCGGAGACCATCAAGCGCTGGCCCTACTACGACTCGAAGATGCGCGCCGAGGTTGCGGCCCGCGAGCTTGCCGGCAAGCTGGGCGTGGAGTTGGTCATTGTTCGCCTGCCCGTTCTGCTGGGTCCGGGCGATCACGTGGGGCGCTCGACCGGGCTCATCACGCGCTTGATAACCGGGCATCAGCGATTCGTCATAAAAGGCGGCATCGCCTTCACCGATGTGCGCGATGTGGCCACCGGCATCACCGCCATCATGGACAAGAAGGACCCGAGGCCCATCTATCACCTGCCAGGCACCAACTGCAGCCTCACCGAATTCTTTCTTCGATGCACGGATCTTGCGGGCGCCGAGCTACCCCTCGTCTACCTTCCCGCCGTGGTCGCCCGCATCGCTGCCCGGCTGGCCGAGGATACCGCCAGGCTGGTGGGCGTACGTTCTTGGCTCCCGAATCCCGTCGTGGTCGAGATGGCCTCGCACTACTGGGGATTTCGATCCCGTTGGGCCCATGAGATCGGATTCGCGGCACGGCCAGCCGCCACAACCCTGCACGACACCATCACCTGGTTGCTCGCGGACAAGGCGGTGAGCCGTGCGGCCTGACGGTTTGACCAACGCGGACCGGCGACAAGGCACGAACTCCTGGGAGGAACAGTTCTTCCAGAACGTTCAGATGTTCGAGGAGTTGGGCCTGGATGGAACCTCAGCCCGGAAGCTTGTCGATGGTTTCGTCATTCGGGCTCGCCACACGCCACCGTTGTCGGCCGCGCAGGTCATCGATGATCCGTCGGCCTTGGGCAAGGTCTCGCTGCTGAACGAGGCAGATCCGGAAGGGCGAGCCTTCATGCTGCGGCTGCTCGCGCCCATCATGACCCTGGTCGAGGTCAGAGGCGGTGAGAACCTCCGGCCGCTGGACGGCTTGGTCGGCAGGGTTCCCATCACACTGGTGTCCAACCACACCAGTCACCTCGATGCCCCGAGCATCTTCTGGGCGCTGTGGAACGCGGCACCTCCAGGGCGCGACCTGGCCGAACGCCTGCTCTTCCTTGTGGGCCTGTTTGTCTCGCGCTCGCAGTTCGCGCGCGTGGGTCTGTCATTGTTCAGCTCTCTGCTCGTGTGCTCGCCTCGCGACATCAACGAACGACACGAACAGAGCCTCTTGATGGGGCGAATCAATCATCGCTCCTTCCGCGAGGCCCGCCGTTTGCAGTCCGAAGGCCGCGTGCTGGCCTTCTTCCCCGAGGGGACGCGCTCGCCCGATGGCCAGCGCCAGCCCTTCCTGGGCTCCTTGTACCGCTACCTGGCCGAAACCATCGTCATCCCGATCAGGCTGGATAACCTGCACGGGCTTCTGCCCAACTCGGGGCTGGTCCTGAGGAAAGCGGCGGCTTCGGTGAGCTTCGGCCGGCCAGTGATTGTGGGCGACCTTCCCATTGGATCGGATGCAATTCCCGATTCCCTTCAGCGCATCCCGGCCGTCAGAGGGGCTCGCACGAGGCAGGTCGTCATGGATGAGCTGGCAGAGCATGTGATGAACGGTCGTTCCCTGCCAATTCGAGCTGAGTGAACCCATGCACAACACCATGACAATTGAAGGATGGGGACGAATTCCCCGGCCGGGAATCGAATCGCTCTCGGTGAATCTCGAAAGCCTCACCAAGGGGGCGGCGCTCTGCCGGGGGCTTGGCCGCTCCTACGGTGACTCCTCGCTGCCGGCCCGGCCCGAGGACAAGGTCGCGGGTACGCGCCTGGCGGACAGAGTCCTGGCCTTCGACCCGACCACCGGGGTGGTGCGCGCCGAGGCGGGGCTGTCCCTCGCCGACCTCAACCGGATCTTTCTCCCGAGGGGCTGGTTCTCGCCCGTCACCCCAGGCACGAAGTTCGTCACCTTAGGCGGCATGGTGGCCAGCGACGTTCACGGCAAGAACCACCACATCGAGGGATGCTTCGGCGCCCACGTGTGCAGGATGCGCGTCCAGTTGGGCAGCGGCGATGAGGTGTATTGCGGTCCGAAAGAGAATCCCGATCTCTTCCACGGCACGGTGGGTGGCATGGGGCTGCTTGGCCACATCCTCGACGTGGAATTCCCCCTGCGGCGGATCCCGAGCCCATGGATCTGGAAAGAGAGCGAGCGGGTCCACAACATCGACGATTTCCTGGCGGCGCTGGGCGATGCGGCCGGGAAATGGCCCATGACCATGGGATGGATCGATTGCCTGAGCCGAGGTTCGTCGCTGGGAAGGGGAATTCTCATGGCGGGGCGCTGGGCCACGGTCGAAGAGACAGGAGGGCGGCTTCCCAAGGCGCCAAGCGAGCACGCGCTCCCCATCGAGCTGCCCAACTGGACCCTCAATCGCTGGTCCGGGAAGGCGTTCAACTTCGCCTACTACTGGAGTCATCTCCCTCGACGACGGAAAGGGCTGGTCACGCCCGATGCGTTCTTCTACCCGTTGGACGCCATCCTGCACTGGAATCGGGCCTACGGTCCTCGCGGCTTTACGCAGTACCAGTGCGTGCTCCCGCGCTCCGCCGGCGCCGAGGCTGTGCGGGACTTCCTCAGACACCTCACGCGCCTTGGCTGCGCCTCACCCCTTTGTGTCATCAAGGACTGCGGACCGCAGAGCCTGGGCGTGCTGTCGTTCCCGATGGAGGGAACATCCGTCGCCGTCGACATGGCCGTGTGGCCCGATATTCAGCAGGCCATCGACCACCTGAACGAGTTCGTGATCGCCGCCGGGGGTCGGATCTATCTGACCAAGGACCAATTCACCCGTGCCGACCATTTTCAGGCCATGGAACCACGTCTCGGTGCCTTCCTGGCCGCGCGGGAGAAGTGGGATCCGGCGCGCAAGCTGCGGAGCGCGCAGTCCGAGCGGCTCTTTGGAGATCGACCATGAAAGCCGTGGTGCTGGGCGCAACCTCGGGCATGGGTCGAGAGATCGCGCGGCGCCTGGTCGAGCGGGGCGATGCCGTCTTCATCCTTGGCGTCGGCGAGGAAGACCTGGCTCGCAGCGCCGCCGATCTCAGGGCGAGGCACGCGCGCCAACAGGACGTGGGCTACGCTCTGTGTGACCTGGAACATCCGGAGCTGTTCGCCAACGCCCTGGACAAGGCCGATGCCGCCCTCGATGGCTTCGACACGGTGGTGGTAACCGCCGGAATGTTCGCCACTCAGGAGGCGCTGGAAGCGGATCCAGAGCTCACGCGACGCCTGGTGACGGTCAACTTCGCCCACACCGTGGTCTTTTGTGAGCACGCCCGCAAACGTCTGCTGTCCCGGGGTGGAGGCTTGCTCACGGCGTTTTCCTCGGTGGCCGGAGATCGCGGGCGCAAGCCGGTGGCCATCTACGGTGCCAGCAAGGCCGGGCTCTCCGCCTACCTGGAGGCGCTCGACCACAGGTTTCATGGGCAAGGGCTCTCGGTGCTGTGTGTAAAGCCCGGGTTCGTCAAGACCGCCATGACCGCGGGGCTGAAGCCGCCTCCCTTTGCCGGCGAGGCCGAACAAGTCTCCATCCAAGTCTTGGGCGCCATGGACCGGCGCAAGTCGATCGTCTATGTTCCGGGCATCTGGAGACTCGTCATGCTCGTCATTCGCCACCTGCCACGTTTCGTGATGAGACGGATCGGATTCTGATGTCACGCCGGCCCGCCAACGTGCTGATCTTCGGGGCGACGTCCGCCATCGCCGCCGAGGTTGCCGTTCTGCTGGCCGCGCGGGGCGCGCGTCTTCACCTGGTGGGCCGCAATCCGGAGAAGCTCGCGACCGTGGCGGCTCGTTGCGCCGGGGCCAAGGTCACGACCCAGGTCGCCGACTTCGCGGATGTGGACCGAAATGGGGAAGTCGTGGCCACGGCGATCAAGGCGCTCGGTCACCTTGATCTCGTGCTCGTGGCGCACGGGGATTTGGGCGACCAGCTTCTGAGCGAGCAATCGTTCGAAGAGGCGGAGCGAATCCTTCATGTGAATTTCACCAGCGTGGTCTCCCTGCTGGTTCCGCTGGCGAATCACATGGAGGCCGCGCGTTCGGGCGTGATTGCCGTCATGACCTCGGTCGCCGGCGATCGCGGCCGACCGCGCAATTACACCTACGGCGCCGCCAAGGGTGCCCTGAACCTGTATTTGCAGGGGCTGCGTACGCGCCTTTTTCCGGCAGGCGTGGCCGTGACCACCCTGAAGCTAGGACCGGTCGACACGCCCATGACAAGAGAGCATGCGAAGAGCCTGCTCTTCGCACGGCCTGCGCAGGTCGCGCGTGCCATCGTGCGTGCGATTGACGCTCGGGCCGCCGAGGTCTACGTGCCGGCGTTCTGGCGGATCATCATGCCCGTCGTGAGGAACCTGCCGGAGTGTCTGTTTCGGCGGTTCTCGTCCCTCTCGGGCCGGTGACTTGCGTCAGTTCACGAACTGGGCGCACCCATTCGACTCGACCACCACGCGCGTGGCTTCCCCGCGCGCGTCGACGAAGAGCATGTTGATGGGAAGGGTGAACCCCTCGTCGACGAAATACTGTGCCGTGCAGGTCGTGGAGAGGCGCTCCTCGTCTGGCAACTTGTTGAAAAGCGCGGCCATGAGCGAGCCATTCACGCCCATCACGGCGCAGTGGATCGGCAGCTGAAAGCCGCGTTCGAGCAATTCATCGAGAATACCGGCAAGTGCTTCGGCGTCCATCTTGACCTCGGTGCCCCGAAGCACCGTCCGATATGTTGAAAGACGGCGCGTCGGGACCTCAGGCTGAGAGGCATAGCACGATCGGCGGGCGCGTGGCACTCGGGCAACATTCAGTCACCCTGCGGCTCGTCAATTGCGAAGCTCTACCACTCCGTCTTTGCCGAGCAGGATCCGCACCGCCTCTCCTCGTGAATCCACGAAGAAGACGTTGATCGGCACCCCAAATCTCCCGTCCACGACGTGCTCGACCGTGCGCGCGCACGTGAGGTCGTCATGCCCCTCGACTTGCCGGATCACGGTGGCGGAAACGGAGCCATTCACGCCCACAACCGTGCAGTGAACCGGCAGCGCAAAACCGTGATCGATGAGCTCGTGCAGGATACTGACCAATACAGGGTCGCCGAAGGGATCTTCCGACGTGAATGCCATGGTATCCCTCGGCACGGGCGAAGGGGGGCGCCTACTTGCTCGCTGGGTTGGCTGCCGTCCCCCCCATTCGGGCGCGCAGAGCATTCGCGATGGTGGGCAGGGCACCTTCGGCCTTCT
>CAZHUY010000029.1:0-22428 GCA_964535465.1 uncultured Myxococcales bacterium | reverse complement strand
CTTCTTGTCGAAGGCGGTGAGCTTCACGTAGTAGCAGCCCTGGTGGAAGAGGAAGGACATGGGGCCCGAGGCAGCCTCCGGCCACTTGGGGACTGGCTTGAAGGTCGATGACTTCTCCTCGGTGAAGATGGCCGTGGCGTTGGCCGGGCCATTCATGTCGTAGATGTCGCATGTCATCTCGCCACCGTTGTCCGTGACCATCTCGGCGGCTCCCAGCCGGCGGAAGTGGTGCTTGATGTAGAGGGGCGCCCCGCCGTCGATGTAGTTGAAGAGGCCCTGCTCGTCGTAGAGCTCCGCCTTGTCTTTCACCTTCATCCCACCCGTCGCCCCTTTGAAAAAGCCCTTGAGGGCAGCATCGCCACCGCAGCCGGCTGCTTGAGGCTGATCGTTGGCGGCGAACGAGGTGGATACGCCGGAAAGCCACGAGGCCGGCAGACTGCTCGCGGTCAGAACCAGGGTGAACAGAATGCGACTACCGGAAAGGTGTTTGGGCATCATCATCGAATCTCCTCTCGACACGGACCGTGGAGTTGCGATAGCACGATTGGCGCGAACGTGCTATCAGGAAGCCTACCCTTCCGCTCCGTTTGGCAAAGGCAGCCATTGCGGCCCTGGCCCAGGCGTTGCGCATCCCAAGCGAGCCCCCATGAACAACCGAGTGACCCCAAACGGATCCGTACAGGGACTGCACCTGCATCTCGCACCAAGCACCGGCATCGCTGGCGATATGGCCGTAGCCGCCTTGGTGGATGCCGGGGTTCCAGGCAAAGTGGTGGTGGAGGCCGTGCAGGCCATGCAGGTGTCTGGGCTGGTTGTCGGGTTTCATGAGGACCCGGAGATCGCGGGGCTGCATTTCGAGGTCTCTTGGTCGACCCATCATGGTCACACTCATGACCATGAGCACCCCACCGGCGCTCACGACGGCCATCACCACCATCACCGCCCCTACGCCGAGATTCGCAGAATGCTCCAATCGGCAAGCCTGGCCGCGGGGTGCAGGGCGTTGGCCGAGAAGATGTTCGCCCGTCTGGCAGTGGTTGAGGCGCGCATCCATGGGCAATCAGTCGACGATGTGACCTTCCACGAGGTCGGTGCCTTCGACTCGATCGCCGATATCGTCGGCGTGGCCGCTGCGCTGGATTGGCTGGCTCCCGCATCCATCTCGGCCTCCGAGCCGCTCCTGGGACGAGGAACCATCGAATGCACCCATGGCACGATCGCGGTCCCCGCACCCGCCACCGCAGGCCTACTGGCCGGGTACGCGACGCTGGAAGGCGGGGAGGGCGAGCTGACGACGCCCACCGGGGCCCTCATTCTCACCTCCCTGGTCGAGAAATTCCTTCCCGCGCCTGTCATGCGCGTTGTGGCCGAGGGCTTTGGCGTTGGAACCAAGAAGCTACATGGCCGCCCCAACGCTTTGACCGTGGCCCTGGGCGAGATCGCCGTCGTCGAGCCGTAACCCAACCTTCCTCACAAACCGGAGACCTTTATGTCCGCTTTTCCCGCTCAACCCACAACAGTCCCTGACGAATTCCCCATTCTCGACTTCTTGCTGCGTAACTACCGCAGCTTCAATGCTCGCGAGACCCGAGATGCATTCCTGGCCTACTGGCGCCATATCGAAGCGGGCGGAAAGATGTTCTGGGCGGTGGCGGGGGCGATGTCTTCGGCCCAACTGGGCATTACCCTGGCACCGGCCATTCGCGAGGGCTTGATTCACGGCCTGTCCGTGACCGGCGCCAATCTCGAAGAATCGTTGTTCCGCCTGGTGGCCCACAAGAGCTACAAGGATTTTCCCGACTATCGCTATTTCACCAAGGAAGACGACACCAAGATACTCAAGGACCGGATGCGCCGGGTGACCGACACCAGTATTCCCGAGGACGAGGCTTTTCGAGCGGTCGAGAAGATCATCGTCCCGATGTGGAAGGGCGCCTCGGCCAATGCCACGCGTAGGTTTTGGCACGAATACTTCTACGAGCTGATCCAAGCCCTCGGGCCAAACGACTACGAAGGCAGCCCGGATGAGTGCTGGCTTCTCGCCGCCGCACGGAACCGATTACCTATCGTCGTTCCCGGTCATGAAGACTCCACCTTCGGCAACATCTTCGCCTCCTACGTGAAGACCGGCGAGTGCAACCCGTGGATTGTCCGCTCGGGCATCGAATACATGGCCGCCTTCTACGACCAGTACCGCGAGCTATCCGAAGGCCAAGGCATCGGCTTTTTCCAGATTGGCGGTGGCATCGCAGGCGACTTTCCCATCTGCGTGGTGCCGTCGATCAAGTACGACCTCAATCAAGATGTGAAGCCCTGGGCGTACTTCTGCCAGATCTCCGATTCGACGACGTCGTATGGCTCGTACTCGGGGGCCACCCCTAACGAGAAGATCACCTGGGACAAGTTGACCAAGGAGACGCCGATGTTCGTCGTCGAATCGGACGCCACCATCGTGGCTCCGCTGATGTTGACCGCCTTGCTGGAATGCAAGCGCAATCCAGCGGGCGCTAACGCGCTCATTGCGACTTGCATGCCCAAGGCAGCCGCCAAGGGGACAGAGGCTATTTGAGGCGCTTCCCCGTCGTGGTGGCGGACAGCATGCCGTGCTTCACCCCGCGCTTGGCGATGAGCGAGTCCGCTATCTTCTGGACCATGCTTGCGCTGCCGCGCACCGCGATGACCTCAAGGCAATTGTCGTGATCGAGGTGGACGTGCAAATTCGACAGGATTGCGTCGAAATGGTCGTGCTGAACCTCAGTCAGGCTATCGCCGAGCTCCCGGGTATGGTGGTCGTAGACCAGCGTGATGGTGCCGACAATCTCGTCGTCCCCTTCCCATTGTTCACGGACCAAGGCATCCCGCACCAGGTCGCGCAACGCCTCGGAGCGGTTCTGGTACTTGCGTCGTTTACACAGACGGTCGAACTTCACCAAGAGATCGTCATCCATCGACACCCCGAAACGGGTGATATCGCTCATTTTGCTTTCCTCCGTGACAACAAGACGGGCATGGCGGAAGGGTGCCACAAGCGCAAGTCGGCAGGCAATCGGGTTTCTGGGAAGGCAGGCCGCCACCCTTGGTTGACGATGGGAGCTCTGCGTCTCGATGTCCAACCTGCCTCGAACATGGGCTGTTGGTGATCGGATGCTGGAACGCCCTGCCATTTCGCTTGAGAAGGACCTCCTCGAAGAATTCGACCGGCTCAGCGGCCGTCGCGGGTATACAAACCGCTCGGAAGCCCTGAGGGATCTCATTCGTGAGTACGTTCTCAGCGACCAAGGGTCATGTCAGGCCCAGGGGACAGCCGAGCAAGTTGCGGTGGTGTCCATGGTCCGTGATACCGCCTCCCGCTCGGCCGGGAAGGTGGCCGAACTTCAGCGCGAGAATCACAAATCAATCGTCTCGACGGTGGGTGTCCCTATCGACGAGCAACACCGTCTGGAGGTCATGATTCTGCGTGGGGAAGCCAGCGAGATCGTCGCCCTGGGCGAGAAGCTGGTCAGCATCAAAGGCATCAAGCACGGCAAGGTGCTGCCGACCACCACCGGGCCGGCGCCGAAGTAATAGAGCACCATGCTGGGGCATGCCCCTCTCCTCGTTGCGATGTTCTACCCATTGCCACGTGGATGCCTCAGGGGACCTGTCGAGGGAAGCGCGCACCAGCCATGGTGGACCTATCGCGAGCCTCAAGCTCCTCTGCCGCGGCAATTTCCGCCCGCATGGCTTCTTCCCAGCGGACAAGCTCATCCTCGTCGCGCGGGGCGATCTCGGGCTCGTCGCCGTCGGCCTGAACACCAAGCGGCGTGTTCCATTCGCGATAGAGGGCTTGGACGGTCTTGGGGGCCAAGGAGCATTCACGCACGATCTGGCGAAGCGATTGGCCCTGGTCGAAACGCCGGAAGACTTCGGCAGCAATCTCGCCTTCTGACAACGCACGCCTGCCGACAGGATTCTGCATCCGCGACAGGCTCTTCACCTCATCGGCCTCAAACCTCCACGCTCCGTCGACCAACCGTGGATGCAGCATTTTGCCTTCCATCCTTCTCACGGTTGCAACCGAGACGCCGAGCATGCTCGCGACTTCGTTTCTCGTGATGGTTGCCATGACAGTTTCTCCTTCCCTGACACCCGTTTCCCTCTGCATTTCCAGACAGGTTGTGCGCATTCGAGGCCGTGACAACCCCTGCCGGCAGGCAGTGGCCGCTTCTGCCCGCTGAACGCAGAACGGCCACTCGTTTTGCATTTCGTTGCCTGCTCGATCGCGGTCTGGCATTTCTCGATCATGACGAGGCCCGAGTTGGGCCGGAGGGTTGGAGGAAGGGGAGATGGCAATGCACGCACTGGCTCGACCGCATTTCGGGAGCATGGAACATCTGCGACGGCCTGGTTCTGTGATGGATCGGATCGCGGACAAGCAGGACAAATTCATTCGGCTCAAGGCTCGGCAGCTTGTCGATAGGGTCAAGCCCAAGACCAGCGAACTGAAAGAGGTCGCGACCATCGCGGCGGCGTCGAGCGCGGTGTCGTTCGGCTTCGGCTTCCTGCATGGACGGCTGGATCCGCAGAAGATGATGATCGGGCCGATTCCCCTCGACTTGCTGGTCGGCGTGGGCGCGAGCGTGGCCTCGATTACACCGATGGCTGGCGAGGCTGCTCCCTATTTGCGGGCGGCGGGTATCGGCGCCCTGAATGCCTTCGCCTCGACGTTCGGTCGAGGTCTGGGCCGCAAGGCTCGCAAGGCGGCGGGCCTGCCTCCGGTGGCGGAGACGGTGCTGTCGGGAGAGGACGCCTCGGCCCGTGGCACGAGCGCGAACACCGGCGGTGGCGCGCTCTCTGACGAGGAATTGGCCCGGCTGGCGCGCAGGACGTAGCTGGACGGGATTGGGAAGGACAACACGGAACGGCGGTGGCGGGGCCACGGCGGAAAGGGATAGGCAGACATGAACGCGGACATTTTGGGCGATGACCTGGGCGACGAGCTGATGGGTGATGAGCTGGTCGGAGACGATCTGGGCGACGACTTGGGCGATGACCTGGGCGACGAGCTGGTCGGCGACGATCTGGGCGACGACATCATGGGGGACGTGGACATCATGGGGGACGACATCGTGGGCGATTACCTGATCGGGGCTCCGCTCAAGAGGCGCACCAAGCGCCGGCTGCAGGCTGTGCAGGCGGCCCGCAAGGCGAGCACAGCCCAACTGGTGCGTCGGGCGATGCTGGCCAAGCGCCTGAAGACGGCCAAGATGATTCACCGGCGTGCCCCCTCGAAGACGCGCATCCAGAGCATCGGCTTCACGCGCGCAGGGGTGCCGGCGAACACGACGGTGGAGATCACGGCGCGTCCGCAGGTGCTGTTCCGGGGCACGCGCTTGTTGGTGGGCGGCAGTGTGGCGTCTAACTTTGTGATCGAGGACATCAAGGTCGGCCGCAACTCGCAGTTCGTGGCCACGGGCGCACAGCCTGCAGAGGCCTTCAAGGACACGGCCACCGGCGACAACGTGGCGTTGGACACGTGCAAACCGGGCGTGGATCTGACCCTGATCGTTACCAACATCACCGGGGCAGCGTCGGACTTTCGGGCGTCGCTGTTCGGGGACTCGATCGAGTAGGGAGAGCCGGGGACAGGCAGGAGTGGGGAAGCCCGGGGCGCGCCAACGGCAACGGCTGGGACGCGCCTCGGGCTGAGGGGGAGGTCTTTGTGATGATGCAGCCAGTGGTGTTCAAGGTGAAGCTGTTCCGCGACGACGACGATCGCGCGCGGTCGCAGCAGGCCCTGCTCTGGATGCTGGAGGCCCTGTGCAAGATCAACGAGGGCCATCTGGCCGAGCGCCCCTATCCCTTGCTCTACGAGTCCGGGGTTCGCTATCAACGCGAGAACGGCACCGAGGAGTGGCTCGACATCCCGAGCATCATCGAGGCGGGTTGGGGCGACTGCGAGGATCTCGCCTGCTGGCGGGTGGCCGAACTGCGCCACCAGGGACACCGCGCCGGCCCCTACGTTCGCTTTCGCAGGATTGATGGGGTCTTTCACTACCACGCGCTGGTCATGCGTTACCGCCCGGTCTTGCAACGTTCGGAGACCGGGCTGATCGAGCACTTGGTGCCTCTGGGTTTGGACGATCCGAGCCGCGTGCTGGGCATGGTCCCGGCGACGCCGGCGGAAATCGAAGACGACGAATAGCTGGCCGAGGCCGAGGGGCCTTGTTGAGACGGGGGAGAGGGATGGACATAGATGGAGACATCAGGGTCTGGACGGACGGCGACAAGGCCTGTGCCAGCCTGCGCGCGAACGGTCCCGAGGGGCCCATCGTGGTGCAAGCGAGCGCGCCCCTGGCGCCCATTCGAAAGCGGCTGGTGCGAGCGCTGGCCCGGCGAGGCGTCTCGATCTCGGGCACCGAGCCGGGCTACGGCGCGACCGTCGAGAGCATTGCCCGCAAAAAGGCCCTGAAGCGGCTGCGGAAGATGGCGCCCTCGGCCTTCGGAAAGCGCGGGATCGCCAGCTATGTGGCCAGGCGCGAACTGGCAAAGCGCCGTCGGCGACGGAAGGCACTTGCCCGAGCTGGTCAGCCGGTAGGCGCGAAGGCCATCGGGCCGATTCCTCCTGCTGCACCCGCACCGAAGCGGCGGCGCCGACGACGGCGTCTGGGCAGGTGGGTGAAGCCGCTGGTTCCGGCGACCATGGTGGCCACCACGGCGGCGCTAACGCCGATGGTTGCGAAGGCGCTCGCGCGTCGCCCCGCGCCTGCCAGCCCGGCGGCACAGCCATCTGGTGGCACCTCGCCTGGACCTACGGCAGAGGAGATCGCGCCGCCCGAGACAGAGGAGCAATATGATGACGATGAGCAGGACACCAATCCTGCCGAGTCTTCGCAGACCGACGACGGCGATGAGCCCGCTGACGACGGAGCCATGGACGAGGGCGACGCCGAGGGAAACGAAGGTGACGAGGATAGTGGCGATGAGGGTGGAGACGAAGCCGACGTTGGCGCCGTCCCTGCCCCACGTGTGACCCGCCGCCATGTGCGGCAGGCCATGGTCCTGCTCCACGCAGCCCGACGGCATCCGAGGGCTCGACGGCGCCTGCGCCAGATCGTGCAACTGGCCGGTGTGGGCGAACCCGGGGCGAAGAAAGCCCTGACGGCGCTCAAGGTCGCCAAGCACATCAAGGCCAAGAAGGCACCGGCGGCGAAGGTCGTCCCGCTACTGCCGGCCCAGCCTCCGAAGGCGTTGGTCTTGGCCCAGCCGAGTTGGGGTCCGTCGACGATGCCGGCACCGTCGTCCAGCAGCACCGTGCGCCGCTGGCTGGATGTGTTCGCTCCATGGCGTCGGGGCGTGGGCTGAGGAGGAAACGATGGAAAACGGAGATCGCAATAGCACCGCTCTGGAAGACACCGCGATCGGCGTGCTTCGCCGGGCGCGAGCCACCTGCGAACACATGGGCCAGACGGGTATCCGCCTCGCGGCCATGGCCGACTGGTTGGAGTTTCAGGTGCCCTTGGTGGGCGACCGCTGCCGCCGCGTGGTGCGTGCGGTGTTGGCCGAAGCCTCGGGCCAGGGCACCGACGAGAGGGAATAAACCATGCCGTTCCAGACCATGGGGCCGGAGTCTCCCTTTGCCAGGTACGCGGGCGTGGTGCCCGAGAACTTCCTGCGCATTCTGGCCTTCAAGGAGAGCGGTTTTCGACCCGAGGTCGTGCACCCGAAGAGCCACGCCACGGGTCTGTTCCAGATCACGAGCACGGCGCTGAATACCTTCAACCAGCGCAACCGGTCCAACGTCGGTTTGGCCCAGCTTGTGGACCCCGACCTGAACACGCGGGTCGCCAGCCAGCACCTGGCCGGCGTCATCAACGTCTACAAGAAATACCGCTCACTGCAGCCAGACTGGACCAGCCGACGTTGGCTCGAGCTTCTGACCCTGGGCTGGAACGCAGGCCACAACGCCATCGCCAACATCGCAGGGCGGATGGAGGCGGCGGGCATTCCCAACGAGCGCATCAACATCGACACCATCCGGCAGACGGCCGAAAGCGTGGGCGGCAGCTCGAAGTACGTGGCGGATCCGGCCCGGGTCTCGTGGTCCAAATCGGTGGCTGCCATGTTCCTGGGTGGGCCGACGCCGCGAGGATTTGCCCGAACGGTGGTCGAGAGTGCCGAGAGCACGGTCGGCATGACTATTCTGGCCATCACGGGGTTGACCCTGCTGGTTCTTGAAATCGTGCGGAGGCGGAGGAAGACGGCATGAAACCCGTGGGAACTCTTGGGGCGGCCTCGCAGCCAGCCGGCGTGGGCCTGCTGTTGGCGGCAGACGCGGAGATCCGCACGACCGACGAACTCATCAGGTTCAGTGCCGCGCACAAGCTCTTCAAGCAGGCTTGGGCGGACTTCGCTCAGGGCTGGCGCCGCTTCTTCGACGAGGGCGGCCAAGGTCGCAGGGCGCTCTCCGCCTCCGAGGCGCGTCTGGCGATCGGTATGCGAAACGAGGGCCGATCCTGGCGGGCCGACTTCGAGAAGCAACGGAAGGCCGGCTTCCCCAAGCCCATCGAAGAGATGAGCGCATGGGAGGCAGGAGCCGCGGATCTCGACGAAGTCGGCGCCCTGGTCTACACGCCAGGGGTCATCAAGGCCGAGCTGGAAGCGGTCAACACGGCGGCTGGCCAGCTGGACATGGACATCAAACCGGCCAAAGTCCGGGACGAGTTCAAGCGGGCTTGGAAGGCCTTCCTCGACGAATGGAAGGCGTTCTACAAGAACAACAGCGGCTACTGGAGCCGCCTGTGGGGCGGCGTCTACCAGAAGGCCGTCGAATACCGGAAGCGGATCGAGCAGTGGCGGGAGGCGTTCGAACGTGAAGGCGGACGTCCCACAGGACCGAGTGCGGTCGTGCCCGAAACGCCGAAGGCCGGTAGCTGGAAATGGGCACTGCTCGGCGCTGGTGGCCTGTTGGTCGCGGGCGCGTTCATCAGCAAGTCGGTGATGAAATGAGTGGTGCGTTGGCGGACATCGTAAACAACCGGCATCGCATCGCACGCTGGATGCAGAGCCTGTGGGCCGAAGGAGTCGAGACGCCCCCGGACAAGCTGGCCCTGCGCCACGTGGCCGTGAGCGATCGCCAAAACGACATCACGACCTTCCCCATCACAGCCAAGCCAACCGACGACATGGAGGCGCTCCTCTCACGCATCGAGGAGGCCCTGGAAAACGACGCCGATGGTCTGGGCGGCGTGCAAAGGTATGTCTTGCTGGCCTTGCGCGAGGGGCGCCCCCTGTCGCGGCTGCCGCTGCGGGTGGCGAGCGCCACCGACGACGGCATCAATGGCGAGCCGATGGAGAGCGAGCCCGCCAACAGCAAAGGGCTGCTGGCCCAGCTGATGCGCCACAACGAGGTCCAGTCCCGCATGTTCGCCATGAGCATGGGACAGGTGGTCTCGACCATGCAGCGGACCATCGCGCGGCTGCAAGAGACCGTCGAGCAGGCCGACGAGCGGCGCTTGGCTGCCGTCGACGTCGCCGAGCAGATGCTGACAAAGCAGCACGAGCGGGCCGCCTTGACCCAGATGGTGGAAGACAACCGGGCGGCGCGGACAGCCACCTTCGACACCGTGAAGTCGGTCATGCCCTTCGTGGTGAATTACCTGCGCAAGACCACTGGGATGGAGCCCGAGGCGACTCCCGTGGCAACGCTGGTCTCGCAACTGGCGTCGTCGCTGCAGCCCGAGCAGCTGCTCGGCCTCCAGAACCTGCTGACCAGCGACCAAATGGAAATCGTCGGGAAGATCTTCGCGGCGGCGCCGGAACCAGCGGAAGGCGTCACGGAGGGCGACCATGGCTGAACGTAGTGACCTCGAAGACGTGCTGGAAGGCCTGGTCGACCAGGCCGGGCTGGCCGTCACCATCGATGCTCTGGCCACGGTCTGCGTGGCCAAGGCCGAGCACCTGAAGGCCAACTGTCAAGACGATGTGGCAGCACGTCCGTGGACGCGCCTCGGGCTGCGGCTCGATACCGTCGCGACAGCGGCGAAACGGGAGGGTCTCTGATGCGCGTCAATGATAAGGGCTGGTTGTCTGCAGAGGCTGGCGATCCCAGGATCACGCTGCTACCCACCAGCCGTACTTATCGCCTGGTAGTCCCTGCCCCTCTTGGGTTGGTTTGGCACACGACGGGCGGCGTGGGCGGTCCGCGCTGGGCCGAGGCTTTGGTCCGCCGGATACAGACCTACCGACGGGGTGTCGACCGACCTGCCTCTTGGCATTTCCTGATCGCCAAAGACGGCACGATCTTCCAGAGCGCGCCCACCACGGTCGGGACCTGGCACGTGGGCATGCCCGGCGTGCTGGCCGGGCGGACCTTCGAGAATGTCAACCATGCCTCAATCGGCGTCGAACTGGAGAACGCCGGCCGATTGGTGGAGCAGGCGGGGCAGTTCTACACCTGGCCTCACTACCTGCCGGGCAGCCATACCCCGGATACCAGTCTGCGTATCCAACCGAGTCGGGTCATCCATCACGAATCGGCAGCCTTCGACAGCTTCCCCGAGGCGCAGGTCATGTCGGCGACTGCTCTCGCCACTTGCCTTGCTCGTGCATTCGGCTGGGATACGCCAGCGCTTAGCCACGGCCACGCGGACTTCGCGGCCCCTCGGAAGATCGACCCAGGTCCGCTTTGGATGGACGGAATTCTGCCCCGAATCCTCGATATCGCAGGACTGGCCACGGGAGGGTCCCGATGAGTCGCTCGAAACACGATGCCCCCAGGATCTACGTGGCGGATCTGGCCGCCTACAACGCCGGACGGCTCCACGGTGAATGGATCGACGCGACCCAGGACCCCGACGACATCAATGATGCGATCCAGGCCATGTTGGCCAAGTCGCCAGAGCCTGACGCCGAAGAGTGGGCCATTCACGACTTCGAGAACTTCGGCGGCCTGCAACTCGGGGAATCCGAGGACCTGGAAAAGGTCTCGCAGGTCGCCAAGCTGATCCAGGAGCACGGCCCGCTGTTCGCCGAGGTCGTCAGCCACTTCGGCGGCATCCGCTACTTGGACGATGCCGTCGAGGCAATGGAAGAGAACTACCAGGGCGAATACGACGATTTGGCCGAGTGGGCCGAGCAGTTCGCGAAGGACACAGGCGCGTCCATGGAGAACTACGAGAACTATATCGACTGGGAGCGCGTCGGGAACGACGCCGAGATGGGCGGCGACATATATGCCCTAGAGGTTGACGGCAAGGTTCATGTGTTCTGGGCAAGGTAGGGGGACCGATGAGCGGGTGGAAACAGATTGGGGGCGACATGAGTTGGGAACGACACGGCGTCGTTCTGGGCAACGTCGACCCCAAAGCAGGACAGGTCGAACTGGTGCGTATCACCCCTTGGTTGGAACACGACCACGAGGCGGCAGTCAGCCATGGCTTGTACCTGGTGGATTCCACGACGGTGGACTTCGACGATCTCGCCCTCGACCTGCCCCGTATGCGTGAAGCCATGCGATCGGCAGGGATCGAGGCAGCCGAGTTCGAGGCCCTCGAACCCGAGCACAAGGCAGAGCTTTTGGCCTCCTACCAGGGTTATGAAGACAGCCGGTCGGTGGACGCCCTGGCCAAGGCCTTGCCGGCCCCGGTGAAGGAGATCGCGTTCTGGGGCGGACCCGAAACCGCGGCAAACCTCGCCGAATACGACCGCGAGCTACGCCGAGAAGCCCTTGAGGCGAACTACAAGACAAGGATGAGCTTCGGGGTGATGCCATCCGACGAGGCGATCACCTTCGCCCTGGGTGACAGCCCCTTCACCATGGACTTGAAGGGTGAGGACGAGCTGGCCTTCGAATACGCAATCTCGGTGGCCGGCGTTTCGGGTGATGTCGACACCGCCGAGTCCTTCATCGAGACGGTGAAGGCGCTGTCCGAGACGCCGTTGCCCTCAGAGTTGGATGGTGCTGAGGCGAATGTCGCCAAGGTGCTCGCCCGGTGGGAGGACCGCTACGGCGATCCCAATGACGACGACAGCGGCATCGTGAACGCGGCCCAAAGCCTGGCCTCGGCGATGTTGGACAACTTGGGCTTCGAGTGGGTGTGAGGACGCAAATGCCGAACATGTTCATCAGTCTGGATGTGCCACGCGGGGAAGGCGTGGGCCTGCCTGCCATTGTCAGCAACACCGGGCACCCTAAGAGCTTCGTGCTCGGAGGAACGATTCCGGGTGGCCGATACGTCGTCGAGGGCAGCAATGACGGCGGCCGATCCTGGGACATTTTGATCGACGATGACGGCACCGAGGCGTTGTTCGTTTCGAACAATGGGGGCGCCAAGAGCGTCGATTGCATCATCCAGCAGGTTCGGGTTCGCAGCATCCGCAACTCGCCAGTTGCAGCCCCGCCCTCCATCACCATGGGCGCACCGCCCGCCCTGGGGACCAACTTCTTCAGCTCCATCTCGGTTCCCGTATTGCAAGGCCTGGGCGACCCGCTCGACCTCGGGTTGCGCGTGGGTCCCCTGAAGACCTTCACTATGCGTGGCTCGAACGTGGCCGGGGCCCGCTTCTCGGTCCTGGCTTCCATGGATGGCATCCAGTTCGACGAGATCATCCAGTTCACCGCCGACCAGCAAGGCGCTCGGTCCCGCCAGGTGATGTGCCGCTATCTCCGCGTCTTGCGCGGTGGCGCCCTGGGTGGCGATGCGGTCATCGCCGTGGGCGGCGAGCCGGTTCAAGAAGCTTCGGGAGGTTCTGCTCTCCCCTCGTCGGAACTGTCGATCGCCAGCGACCGCGCCTTCGCGGTGACCGCATCAGAGGGCGAGGAAGTCCTGGCCGAGTATGTCGCACCGCTCTCGGCGCTCGCCGCGGCCACATTGACACCAGACTTCGCGGGCGTCGCTCGTGGCGGTCCCGGCTCGCGCTTTCGCGTTCGCATCGGGGGAACAATGGGCGCGCCCGACGGCACCGAAGTGGCAGCGTTCGATGCCCCTGAGGTCGAGGCTCCGCGTGCCACCCAAGGCATGCCCTTTGACCGGCCGAGCACGTGTTCGTCTCTCATCAAGATTACGGGGCAAGGCAACGGCGCCGTGTTGCGTGGCTTCGATCTGCTTTTCCACGGCGCATAGGGAATGGGGAGGAAGAAATGGCAAAGGACGTAGCACTTCGAGAATTGGATCAGGTGGGCTTTCGCATCAGCAACCTGGGCGATCCCAAGGCCGCGGGCGACGCGACTAAAACCGACAACGCAGCCGTGCCCAAGGTCAACTCGGGCAGCGGTGCCGCCGGCTCCAGCCTTTTGGCGGCGCCCATGGACCACGTGCACCCGTCCGACGGCAGTGCCGGCGGTGCGGCGGTCATCTGCATCGACGATCAGTCGTACCAGACGATCACCGGGACCACCGAGGAAGTCATCTTCGAGGCCTTCGTCGATTTGGCGCCCCTACCTGAAGGCGAGATGAAGGTCGCGATCGGCGCCATCGTCAAGACCACCGCTGGCAACAGCCTCTTCACCGTGCGCCTCGGCGGCACGCCGGGACGCGTGGACGGAACCGAGGTGGCCATTCTGTCGACCAACTCGGCCACTTTCGTGGGCAGCGAGGTCACCGTCTTCCACGTGGCCAATCCTCGCAATGTGCAGTTGCTGAAGCTCACCGGACGCGCAGACACCGCCGCCGGCGTGGCGCACATCTACGGCAAGAACATTCAGCTTCGGCCGCAGTCTGGGGCATAGGCATGGCCGCGGAAGATGTCCTCGAACGCCCGCTGGATGCCGCCGGAAAGCGCATCCGGCGCCTGGGCGACCCGGTGGTCGCAAAGGACGCGACCTTCACGGACAACACCAGTGTTCCCAAGGCAGGCTCCGGAGCCGGCTCGGCTGGCACCAGTCTGTTGGCTGCACCCGCTGACCACGTCCACCCGGCCACGTCCGGGACCACGCTGGCCATGCGGGTCGCCGCCCACGCCACCACGACCCTGGCACCCGGGGCGCGCGTGACCTTGGCGACGTTCCCGCGCAGCCTGCACGAGGTCTTCATCGCCAGCGGCTTCGCCTACGTCATCGACGACGTCGCGGGCGTGACCTGGGAGAGCCGAGTCGACGGTGCGACAAACATCGCGACCTATCACGAGCGCACGGTGAACCACGACGAACTGGCCTTTCGGGCTGTCAACGTGGGCAGCCAGACGCGAACCCTGGAATGGGCGACCGTGGCCCTGAACCACGCCCCGTAGGATGACCATGCAAACCAACATCGTCATTTGTCCGGATTGCCGTCACGTCATCGCGGTGGGCGCCTGCCTACCCGCGACCTGCCTGGCGGCCATCCCCGAAAACGAACGAACCACCAACACAAACCTGGACCTTCACCCTCTGGCCCATCGCAAGTGCGTGGACCTGCAGGTGTTGGTCCCCGACGGCCTCGACGGCGACAAGCTGATCGCGACCATCGAGAACCTGTACGCAGATCAGATCACGGCATTGAGCGTGGCCGCAGGGGCCACGACGTAAAAACAACCAATTGGGGAGGGTATGGGAGATGAGTGGGACGGATTTGGGAATTCAACTTTTCAAGGTGTTGTCGCCGGTCTTGATGGCCGTCATCACGTGGGTGGGGGCCAAGCTTGCGCAGCTGCTTTCGGCCCGCGTGAAGAACGAGTACCTGCGCGGCGTGCTGGTCAGGCTCGACGATGCCGTCGTGTCGGTGGTGCGCGAGATCAACCAGGTCACCGTCGAGGCCATCAAGAGCGCGAGCGTCGATGGCCGGCTGCCGGCAGGTGCGCGCGACACCATCAAGAACGCGGCCTTGAACGCCATCAAGTCGCACCTGGGCGCCGAGGGCTTGGAAGAGCTCGGGCGAGTCCTGGGTCTGGACGGCCCCGCGGTTGACCGCATGATCGGAACCCGCATCGAGGCCACGGTGCATTCGCTCAAGGCACAGACGAGTAGCAACGGAGCGAGCCCGGGAGTGGAGGTTCCCGGGGACATCGGCCCTTTCCCGAAGTGAAGGCCGGACTCGACCAGGCCGGTGCAATTGCCCCTGGCCACGGGCATCTGGACCTGACCGGCTTCGCGACCATCGACCGCGTGGGCGCCGGCCTGCAATTGGAGAGCAAGCTCAATTCCAGACTGACCGCCTTCGCACGGGCCGAGGCCGGGCTCGTGCGCAGCCAGGGCTGGAAACCCGACGCCGGGGTGGTGGGCGGCCTGCGCTGGCAGTGGTGATGGAGGAAGGAAATGCGTGGTGAAGCACATCCCGAGGTCGAATACGTGGTCGAGGCTGACCGCGCCGAACGCGCCTACCCCACCTTCGACGAGGCCCTGGTCTACGCCTTCTCGGCGGCCATGTCCGCCGGGCAGGCGCGTATCGACGTGCTCGTGTATGGCGAGGAAGGCGCCGAGGCCTTCGGTGGACGCGAGGCCGTCGAAGAATACCGCGAGGATCCCGACGCCTCCGTCTTCCGCCGCTTCGAAATCGAGGTGCGCGACATAGGCCGGGTGCCGTGATGGACGTGTACGTCTACCAGGCTGCCCTGTACTGCGAAGCCTGCGGCGAAGCGATCGTCCAGGACTTGCGCCAGCGCGGGGTCGAGGATTCGGGCGACAGCAACGACTACCCGCAAGGCCCGTATGCCGATGGTGGAGGTGAAGCCGATTCACCCCAACACTGTGATAGCGGTCCCCAGTGCCTGGCCGCCGAGACCATCGGCGGTCGCCAGGTCGGTGCCTTCCTGGAGAATCCGCTTACCAGCGACGGCGAGGCCTACGTCCGCAAGTCCCTCAGGGACACGCCCGGCAGCCCCCTTGTGCAGTTCTGGGCCGAGCACTACGGGCTCGACCCTTCGTGAGGAAGAAATGGCCGACAAACCCATCATCCATTCCGACCGCAACATCGGAGACACCGCCGAACTGATCCCTGGCAATGAGCTCGGCCGGCGAGGCCCGCTGAAGGAAATCCTGCGCACCCAGGGTGAGGATGACGAGGCCCAACTCCTGACCCTGACCATCGCCGGCCCACCGACCTTCGATTCGTCGCTGGCTACCGATCCGTCAGAGCCGCGGGGACCGTTGTTCGCCGAGGTGGAATGGGGAATCAAAGGAGCCCGTGCCACGGTCGAGCTGGACTTACCTCCTGGCGGCCTCACGATGTGCGTGGTCGCCAGCTACGTGCGTATCTCCGCCCGATACGACGGCATGGCGGCGCTCAACGAGGGTCAGATCGACCCACGCGCCTTCGGGGGCCAGAACCCGGGCCCCCGCCAGAGGGTCGGCGCCTTCATTGGCTACGGCAGCTACGGCCGAGCCAGCCGACTCACGCGTACCTTCCGCCTGGACGACATTCCCCAAGCCGACAACGGCGAAGGCATCACCCCGGGCTCATCCCCAAGAATTCGCGTCCCCGCATTCGCCAGACAGGTGACGGTCACCGCGTACAATCCGGCGGGGTTCTCGCTGCGCCTGTTCGGCGCCAGTGACACCTTCCCCCTCGACGAGATCTGGGTCGAGGACGGCATCCAGGTGGCCACGGTTCCTCTGCCAGGAGACTGCGTCTCGCTGATCCTGGACAACTACAACATCAACGGAAACCTGGTCACGCCAGCGCTGACGTTCGATCTGGCGCTGTAGGGCTTGGAGGGGGAGCATGGGAACATTCGACGATTTGATCGGAAACACCGAGGCGTACGTACGAGGCGACGAAGTCGGGGCAAAATTCCGTCGCCTTCGGAAGTTCACCGGCAAAGCCCGGGGGCTGGCGAAGCGGGCCATGCGTGCGGATCCAGTCACCAGACGGGTTACCAAACTTGCGACCAAGGGCTTGGCGTTCGCAACCGGTCCCATCCGACGGAGGATCTTCCGCGGATTCTTCAGGAAGCTCATCTCCCGCCGAGCGCGACTGATCTCGTGGCAGAAGCGGCAATCGCTTCAACCGACTCCAGGCGAGCAGCGCCAGGCTCGGTCCTGGGCTGTGGCTTATGTGCGCCGGAAGGGCATCCTGGGCAAACTGGTCGGGACGGCGTTATCCGGCGAGACTACCCGGCAGGCTGACCTCGTCGGCGAGCCAGCGACTGCGGCGGTCATCACCGCCTCGATCCCTCTCCTCATCCAGCTTGTGCGACGGGCTCTGAAAACCGCTGAACGTGAAGGCGCCCCCGCCGATCCGCAGGCGTCGACAAGTAGTGATGCGTCCCAAGCCGCGTTCGAGCCAGCGGAAGACGAATAGGAGAGATTCTGCCTCCAGCGGTGCCTCCGTTCCTGAATCCCTGACTCCAAAGCGCCGAGTGTCCTTGAGAGATGCAATTCCTCGAAAACACAGGGATTGCGATCGTAACACCGCCATTGTCCCCGCTGCCTCCATTTTGGGGAGGCTGGGGAGGAGCTGATCGGCTCGGGGGCCCGGCCGATGGGTTAACGTTCCCGGCGTTTGGACCTGGCCCGCTCGTCTGCTCTTTGCTGTCCTGCCGGAGCCACCATTTCGTCGGTCCTCTCGGCGCGGTCTTCGGCTTCGATTCGACGTTTGGATGATGCATGGTCATCGCCTGGCCCTGTGATCTGCTGGCTTCGGCTGGGCTGCTTGTCTCCAACATGCGTGAGATAGAGCGGCGTCAACAAGCTGCCTGCCAGCGCACCTGCCGCAAAGATCGTGGCTCTGCGCAGCCAGCGGCGAAACCAGCGCTTGGCCCTGTATACAAGTCCCGGTTGCGCGGGCTGGGTTCTTGGAGGCGAGGGCAATCGGCCAGCTCCGCGGGCCGTCTCTTCGTGCTTGAAGACCTGGTTGATCAAATAGCTTGCCGCTGTCGTCGGCACTGGCTCAGAGTGGCTCGCCAACTCATCGGCAAGCGTTCTGTCCTTCGCATGCCCGATGGCGGTCAAGACGAACTTCTGGCGAACCGCTTCGGCGATGGCTCTGAGTACCTCTGGCCGGTTGAAGTGATGGAGGTCGTAGGACGCTCCACCCCCGCGCGCCACTACGATAGCATCGACCTCAGGGTCGCTGGCTGCCTGGCCAATTCCTTCAGCTATGCTCGCAGCGTCGCGCAGGTGAACAGGAAACAGCTTGACGCCTATTGAGCACTTGCTCCTGTTCAGACGCCAGCGGACATCGTGTTCGGCCCTGGTGTTGTCGCCGGTCACGAGTCCGATCCTGCGCAACGGCATCCTTAGGGCACGGACCTTCAGGTGTTCGATCTCTGCCTTCAGGTCATCCAAACACTTCATGCGTTCGTTGCGATTCCGGCAGGGCGCCGTGGAGAGATCGAAACGGGTTCCCTGGAGAAACACCTCCATGCTGAGGCCGTCGCAGTTGATATCGAGCCGACCCGTGACGCCGACCACATAATCCTCCGCCGGGTCAGGCAGGTCCGGTGGGAGCCGTGCGGAAAACGACGATGCACCGTCTGTCGGGTCTAAGAGCGTCAGTTCCGTGAACTTCGAGGTCTTGCGTGTTTCGATGATTTCGCCAAGGACCTTGATCTCGTCTCCTGGGAGCGTCTCCAGGAAGAACGATCTCATCTTGGCGATTTTTTCCACGAGCGTGTTGGGTCTGTACTTGATTGGCTCGGCCGGCATCTTGGATTCCCCGCAGTGTCGAGAGGCATCGTATGTCGGCGTGTGCCTATGGAACAGAACCTTTGACGCCAGGCCCCGGGCCTACCTCCAGCGGCTTCGTCGCTGTGCCCTGCTTGAACACGGAATGCGGCAACCGACACGCTTTCCTCGGAACTGGGCTTTCTGGCTGAGGTTAGGAATCCGATTCTGAGCCTTGATATCGTGAGCCCTGTCCTGCGTCATCAGCCGCCTTCGTTTGTGTCGCGTGAAATGGCAGCAACGTTTTTTGTGTAAGCCAAACGCGGGATATGCTTTACACAACCTCGGCCAGAGGAAACCGTGAAGCCGTCCCTCCCAGAAAAGCTACCAGCCCAACATGTCCAATGGGAACCGCTCATCCCGGCGATTGGGAGGGCCAACCGTGCGTTGGCACATTACGATGGCATCCTGTTCAGCGTTCCGAATCCCGAGATCTTGCTCTCGCCTCTGACCACGCAAGAAGCGGTTCTCTCCTCGCGAATCGAGGGGACGCAGGCAACGCTGAGCGAGGTCCTCCGATTCGAGGCCGGTGACGAGCCGGAACAGGAGTCGCATCGGCTGGACATCCAGGAGATCATCAACTACCGGGCGGCTCTACTTCAGGCCGAGCAGGCTCTCGCGACTCGCCCATTCAACCTGAACCTTCTGCTGGAGATCCACGATCGGCTGCTCGACAGCGTGCGTGGGCGCAACAAAGGACGAGGTCATTTCCGCCGCGTGCAGAACTGGATTGGCGCACCGGGCTGCACCATCGAACAGGCTGATTTTGTCCCGCCGGACCCGATGGTGCTCATGGAGTACCTCGACAACTGGGAAAGGTATTACCACTCGGATCGGCCCGACCCTCTGGTGCAACTCGCTGTGGTGCACGCCCAGTTCGAGATCATCCACCCGTTCCTGGACGGAAATGGACGCATCGGTCGAATTCTGATCCCGCTGTTTCTCTACGAGAAGCAACTACTCACACGGCCGATGTTCTATCTGTCGGCGTATCTCGAAGAGAACCGCAGCGAATACGTGGCCAGGCTTCGATCCCTTGGCAGCTCCGCCCCAGCGTGGAACGAGTGGATCCAGTTCTTCCTCACCGCCATCGAGACCCAAGCCCGCCGGAACGCGGAGAAGGCTCGCCACATCAAGGCGCTCTACGAGAAGTTGAAGGGGCAGGTCATCGAGCTCACCCACTCTCAGTTCGCCGTGCCGCTGCTGGATGTACTTTTCCAGAACCCCATTTTGCCCAGCACCCACGTCAAGTTGCCCGGCGGCAGTCAGCCCAGTCGACAAGCCATATCGTTGCTCCTACGTGCTCTACGTGAGGCCGGCATCCTGCAGGTGCTTCGGGAAGGCAGTGGTCGCCGTCCGCAGGTGCTCGCTCTGGCGGAGCTGTTGGAACTCGCCGAGGGCAAGCCAGAGATCTAGGCCAGCTGTCATGCCGATAACCAGTATGCCGTCGAGTTCTCG
The DNA here is from genome assembly GCA_964535465.1 of uncultured Myxococcales bacterium. GTDB lineage: Bacteria > Myxococcota_A > Polyangia > Fen-1088 > Fen-1088 > Fen-1137. The sequence continues at coordinate 2,411 of CAZHUY010000029.1, read as the reverse complement.
TGCTCCGTCCTTGGCTTTGTGAAGACGGTCACAGGTTTCCGCACATATTCGGCCACGGCTGTTGCGCTGCTAGCACTGGCGTGGCCGACTCTCGTTCTAATCTGGGCAGAGCCGCCCAAATCGGCGCTCTCAACCAGGGCAGTTACCCACGAAAGGGGCAGTGGAATCGCGATGATACAGAGGCGTGGGTAACAAAATGGGCGTTCCTAGGGGAGGGTAACTATTCGTAATTACGATGAAATGGCGGATGCTTTCGAGGTTTGAGGTGCTAGCGGTTAACAGCCATGGGGGTTCGAGTCCCCCTCCTCGCACAACCTAAGCCCCTGGAAACAGGGGCTTTTTTCTTGTCCGCTCTCTTTGCGACTGCGTTAACCCATCTCCTGTCCAAAAGTTTTGGACGGATTTTTGGACGGGTTTGGCGCTAGCAGCGTCGCCGCTGCGGCTTGCTGCCTTGCGGAAGCCACGGCAGCAGGTTGGGCGTAGAGCCGCTCGGTCACGCGAAAAGAGGTGTGACCGAGCGCCGCCGCTACCTCGTGCGGGTTCGCGTGCGGGCGCATGGAAGCCGTGGCGTGGGTGCCGCGCAGACCGTGTGGGCTCACAACCGGCAGCCCTGCTTTTTGGCAGAGCGTCTTCGTCCAGTAGCGAAGCCCGTCCCTGGTGAGTCCAGGAAAGAGAGCTTCGGTGCCTGCACGTCCACCGGCAAGTTTGAGCAATGGCGGCTGGAGAACGTCGGGCACTTCCACCCGGCGAACACCTGCCTCGGTCTTGCTCGCGGAGATCCACAGCATGTTCCCGCCGTCGTCGAGATCGCGGACCAGGCACCCGACGACCTCCCCGTTGCGGAGCCCGAGCAGCAGCGCCGTAGCCGCGCCCAAGACTCCGACCTCCTGCTGGCTGCCGTGCCTCTTCGTGATCCGATTCCCGTCCGAGACCGCAATCGCTCGTTCGAGGAAGGCCCGAGCCTCGTCGAGACGGAGCTGCGGCTTGCCCCGCTTCTTCCGGCCCTTGATCTCGATGCCCGCGAGCGGGTTCTTCTTGAGGTACGCCTCGCGGATGCACCACTCGAAGAAACCGTTCGCCGCCGAGCGGATGCCGTGGAGCGTGTCCACGGCGTTCTTCTTAGCGACGAGCGCATCCCACGCCGTCATGGCCGGAAACGACTGAAGCAGCGTTTTTTCGAAGCCGGAGGCGAACGCCTCAAGACGGAATCGCAACGTCGTCTGAGACGATGCCTTCAGGTCCGCCCGCAAATCGACGTATTCGTCGATGGCATCCTGGACGCTGATGGGCTTCGCGACGGTCCGCCGTTCGTTCCTGTTGATGAAGTCCAGCGCCTCCTCTTCGGTCGCGAAGGTCTTGTACTTCCGCGATCCGTCGAGCAGGTGCAGATGAACGTGATGATGGCCGTTTTTGAAGTACGGCCCGTAAATGTGTTGATACATGAGTTCCTCCGTTGTCGTGGAGGAACCGCCATCCAGAGCTATTGGGTTTTCAGGGAGCGCAGGCGCGCTAGCATTCCACGTGCGAGCATCGACCGCAATCAGCTGGATAACCTGGCCGTTCACGGGCGCGGCATTCGCGAGCTGGGCCAGTACCGAAGCCAACGAGGGCGTCCCTGGCGCGCACGCAGGCATCAACGTCGGGGCGACTGCCGTCGAAACCGGCGGCACCATCGCGGCGGAGGGAGGCGAAGCTGAGAGCCCCGTCCTCCTCGTCATCGGCGCTGCGTCCCCCTTGGTCCGCCGGAGCGCCACGAGGGCAGCAGCCGGCCGGATCGGAATAGGTGGGAAGCCAGCCGAGCTGCGCAAGACCAGGGTCGAGGTGCTCCCATGGGACGCGGGCTGCTGCTGGACGGATTGGCTCGGGCATCCTCCCCAGGAGCCGAGGTCCTTTCCGTCGCAGCGCTCGCGCTCAGGTGCGAAACCCGGTCACCGGGCTCGCGTGCCCGGCCGGCTTCCCTGTGGATCCCGCGTCCTCCGCTCACGGCTCCGTCCCCTGATCCCGCGCTACGGCTAGTAGTGCTTCAACCGCCAGATGCCCGGCCGCAGCCGTTCGACTTGATCGTCGGACTGCACTGCTTGCCGGACCTTCGCGCAGAAGTGGACGTTGGCTTTCGCCTTGGGATGCTCCCTGAGCGCCTTGTAAAGCGCGGGCAGGGTGGCCGTGCCCCCGAGATTTCGAAGGGCTTCCCTGACGATCGCCTTCCACGTCGCGTGCTGGCCCGGCTGTTCGGGCACTGGCGATGAGGATGGAGTGGTAGTCATATGGCTTCGTGTTGACGGTAAGAGCCCGGCGACGCGAAGGTTCGGCTACCCAGAGCACCGGAGTCCGCAAAACGGGACTGCCGGGTTCCACATCTTCTAAATCATCGTTCATGATTCTGGAACACCCGGGCTCAAGCGGCGGCTCGA
>CAZHUY010000028.1:18257-38542 GCA_964535465.1 uncultured Myxococcales bacterium | reverse complement strand
GAGCAACGCAGCCGGCCGGGATGGATCGGCCGCCCAAACATGGCAGGAGTTCTGACTGGCGGCACTAGTGCCCCGTCTCAGGGAAGATGATGGGTTGAGGCGCCGGGCCGAGCAGCCAGGACAAGGCGCGACGAGGGCGCTTGCGCCGGCACCGCCAGGCATTTCAGATCCCGCTCCCGGTCATGCTGCGGAATCTCGGATTGCTGTTCAATGTCATACGGGAGCCGGTGTACAGGGTGAGAAACCCCCAGACCTCCCGCCCCCCTGTTGCTACACCGGAAGAGGCGCGACGCTGACCCCGCTCCGAGTATCTTCCCCCCAGCTCGGCCACCAACACACGGGTCCATTGGTACCGCACAAAAGTATCCGCGGAAACCACCGAGGTGTCCTGCTCCATACCGCTGGCGTTGCTGCCGGTAGGAGGTTTCGAGATGTTGGCCGCGGCGGAGAAATGCAGTCCCGTTCCCCAACGGAGGCCGAACTGGGCGTCGCAGCCCACTGACGCGATCGCGCGCCAAACGCCGCGCCCCACCACCGGGTCCAGAATCCAGGCGCTCTGGACGTTCGCGGATGAGCGCAGCAGAGCGGACCGGCTCAGACTCAGATCGGAATCGAAACCGACGAGAGCAAGCGGGGTGAACTGGTGCCGAGAACCCTCGGTGGGTCCCCTTATCGTGTCGGCGTAGGTTACCCCCGCGAGGAAACGCAGCCGCTCACGCTGGGTCAGCATTCCAGAGACGTGGAGCTGGGGTTGCAGCGAGAAAAGATTCATCGACACGTCACGGTCTTGCCCGAAGGCAGCGTCGGTTTGTTCCAGGTCGTAGACGGAGACCGGGATGGAGATCTCTGCCGTCAACCGCCGGCTCAAGACAAGACGCAGTTGGGGATCCGCGGTGACCATGGTCTGCGTCGGCAACGGCGAAAAGCCGCCGGTCTCGCTCCCCTGTTCATGCAATGAGCGGCGATGGGAGGCGCCCATGCGAAACGCGAGGTTGGTTTGCCGCAAATGTAGCCAAAGCGCATCGGCCCAGCCGTCAATCATGAACATGGTCGTCGCCATGGGGAGCGAGGGCTGGGTGGCGAACTGCCGAGAGAGCGAAGTGTAGTCCTGTTCACCGTAGCTGGCGCGGAGCTCGACATGCCACTGACTCTGCGGGCTCGGGCGCGCGTCGTACACCATTCCCAGGGTCTGCAGAAAGAGGGGACGGTTGTGCGGATGGGAAACCGGCCGCCAGAGAATCCTGGTGGAAAGATCGGCCTTCAGAACGTCAGAGCCGGCCAGCCAATCCAGCTTGAGGCTCGGAATGGCCGCCAGCATGACCGAAGTGCCCGTGGGCAACGTGCCGGCTCCCGCCTCGACACGTGCACCTGCCTCGATCTGCACGCCGGCCTGAAACAGGCAGAGCACGGTCAAGCCGATGGGCCCACTGGCCAACATCGACGCTACTCCACGACCACCACATCGGCGTCGGAGAGTTGAAATCTCGCAGCGTGTAGCTCCGCGTTGACGATGTCTCGCACACGAAAGCGGATTCTCTCCCGCTCACTGGCGCGCACCACGAAGACGCGGTCAGCGCGGGCGAAATCGGTCAACCATCCCGCCATCGCCAGCGCCGCCAACAGGCTGCGGTCTCGCGTCAGCTCGTAGGATCCCGGAGTCTTCACCTCGCCCACCACACTGATCTTGATCGGCATGGTCTTGCTGATCCAAACGGACACCACAGGAGAGACCACCACATCGCGCAACGCTGATTCCACCAGGGAAGCGACCTCCCTGGGCGTCCTACCCGCGACATAGATGCTGCCGCCCATCGGCTGGGAATAATGGCCGTCGTTCCGGACCGGGAACTCACCAGAAAGCGTCGGCTGCTTCTGGACCTCGATGAGAATGGTGTCGCGCACCTGAACCACCGGCTCGGAGCGAGTGTCCTTGGCGGGCAGCTCGGTAGCCCAGACGTACCTCCCGTCGTGTGCACAGCCAAGCAGCATCGACCCTATCAACGCCACCAGCACGGGCGCATAGGCCGTCTCCCTCGCCACACGAAGGATCAGTCTTCTGAACGCTGCGATGGCCAGGACCAGTGCAGCCAGGACAATGCCAATCCCCAACCCCATCCCCATCCGTAGCAGGAGAATCCCCTTTCCCGCGGGATAGTCGAGACGAGGCGGCACGGGAATCTCGTAGCGTGACGAGGCGGAGACTCGTTCAAGCCGAAGCTGGACCTCCGCTTTCTGCAGGCGATCGAACAGGAGTCCGTACTGGCGAACCGCATCGTCCTTCGCGCGCAGCAATTCGTCCAGGCGAGCATTGACCTTGGGGGTCTCGCTATTCACGCTGCGCAGCGAGCGCCGATTCTCTTCAATGAAGCCAAGCTCGGAACGGGCAGCCTTGAGCTGAGCCTGCAGTTGGTCCGCTTGACCCTGCAGCGTGTCGTAGGCCGTATTGGAGCGCTTCTCGAACTGGGTTACGTCGGCCCGCAGGTGGTCCTCGAGAGAGCGGTTCAATGCTTTCCGCTCATTCGTCAGGCGTTCGACTTCAGGATGGCCGTCCGCGAATCCTTGGGCCCGCAATTCGGCCAGTTTGCGGTCAAGAGTGGCAATGGCATCCCTATCGGACTGCCTCGATTGCGCCCTCGCCTGACTGAGCGCGCTACCTCGTGAAAGTTGGCTGCGGACACCCTCCAGTTCGCCAGAGATACGGCTGATCTGACCGGTGAGGGCGATCCTTCGCAACTCGAGCTCGGCCGGTGAAGCCGCCAGGGCCCTCTGCGCCAGGATCTGATCCGAGTGGGTTTCGCGGAATTTCACCGTTTGCTGCGCGATCTCCTGCACGCGCTTGTCCGCCGCCTCGGTCTGGGAACGCAGGAAATCCACCTCGGCCACGAAGACCTTCAGCTTCTTCTCAATCTCACTGTCGACATAGGTTCTGACGTGCTTGTCGAGGAATCGAAGGTGCCAATCGTCGCGCGGATCGAACAGTTTGGGGGTCACGGACACGGAATAGGTGTTGTCGCCCATGTTCTCGACACGAATTCGTTTCTGGACGCGCTGAGCGTCCGCCTCCTTGAGGTTGGGCCAGGCCATCGACCGCATGGTGGCCATGATGCTGTCCTCGTTGCTCAAGGCCCTTTCCGCGCCGGCAAAAAAGCTCATCTCCTCTGATTGCGGCCTTTGGTGCGCCTCGTCGATGGGATTGTGTCTTGGTGCAGAGAACAGCGTCAGCAGGCATCTGGCCGCCTGCTGTGGCGGCAGCAGCTTGAAACTGGCTGCGCCCAGAGCGAGGCCAATGGCACAGAAGGTCAGGATGAGAACCGCGTGCTGACGAATGTACCTTGCGGCGACCACGACCTTTCGCAGGGTGTCTTCGAGTGTGGGCTCATGTTCGGCGCCGTCCTCGAGGCTTCTGGCTCGCAGGGACTCATGGACCCGCCTTGCCTCGAAATCCCGAACTCGGTTGAACTCCGCATAGGGCCCGCGCAAGACCGTTTCGCGCTGGGCCAGCATCCCGCGGCGGGTGGGGACCAGAGCCATCGGCTTGGCCTTGGAAGCGCCCTTGGCGGGATTCACGGCCTCATCCACGAAGGTCAGCGAGGTGGCTCCAAGCCGGAGCGTATCGCCATTGACCAGACGAGCATGGTTGATGCGGCGTTCGCCCAGAAACGTCCCCTCGGCTGACCCCATGTCTTCGACCGTGTAGCCGAAGGCGTGCCTAATGATCCGAGCGTGGTAGTCGGAAATGGCGGGATCGGGCAGGACCAGGTCAGCGTTGGTCGACCGGCCGATGACCGTGGGGTTCCGCACCAGGGGGAAAGCTTGCGCTCCCTTGTTCGAATCACCCAGGAAGAGCGCGGCCCCTCCGCCGACCCAACGATGAGACTCTCCTAGCTTGGAGATGTCAGCGAAACTAATCGTCTCCTGACTGGTCGGATCGTATTCATCATCTTGGTTGTCGCCTTCGCGCCCCATGGCCTGCGTCTCGCGTGGTGAGCTAGGAGTGAACATGCTGAATCGACATTCCTTTTTGCGCAAGGCCGAAACCGTGGGTCGGCAGGGAGGGTGGGCAGAAGGTACCAGCGGCCCGCTTGCATCCGAAATGTCAACAGGCGACTCGTGGCACTATGGCCGGGTCAGTAGGCGTTCCGCCCCCTTGCGATGCCAAGAACGGTCCAAAGGATGATCTTGAGGTCGAGCAACAGGTGCCAGTTGCTGATGTACTCGAGATCGTGCTCAACACGCCGTTTCATCTGCGACAGCTCCGCGGTCTCGCCGCGAAACCCGTTGACCTGAGCCCACCCGGTAATCCCCGGCTTGACCATGTGACGAAGCATGTAGCCCTGGATCAGGGCCCGATACTGCTCATTGTGAGCTACAGCGTGAGGCCTCGGCCCCACCAGCGAAAGCTCGCCGGTCAAGACCTGCAGGAACTGGGGAAACTCGTCGAGCGAAGTCCTGCGAAGAAAACGGCCCACCCGCGTAATGCGAGGGTCGTTCTTGGTCGCTTGCTTGATGTTGGGCCCATCCTCACAGACCGTCATCGTGCGGAACTTGAGGATCCGGATGCGTTTTCCAGACAATCCGTATCTCCATTGTCGGAAAAGGATAGGCCCAGGCGAGCTGAACTTGACTGCGATGGCGATGACGACCATCGGGAGCGCCGTGAGCAGAACGATGACGCTCCCCAGAATGAGGTCTTCGATGCGCTTCACCATCCCGACGACTCCCCTGAAGGGAGAGTCGTGGATACCAACCACGGGAATATGGCCGATCTGGCTCCATTGCGCGCCCGCCAGTGAGTACTGAAAGAAGTCAGCAATCAGGTAGACCGCGACGGTTGTGTCGGCGAGCTCCGCAAGAATCCCCGCCGTTCGCCGCTCGGCGCGCATGGGAAGGGCAACATAAACAACGTCGAGGTTTCCCTCCCGACACCTCTCGAGGAGATCCTTGGTATCACCAAGGACCTGACAGTGCGGATGTTTGGTGGCAAAGCGACGCTCCTCGGAACGATCGTCGTACACCCCCTGCAGATCCAGACCGAGCCATGGCTGCTCATCGATGGCGAGAGCGAGACGCTCGGCGTCCCTGGTGCAGCCCAAGATGCCCACACGGCGCATATTGCGTCCACGAGCTCGCAGAACACGCAAACCGACACGAACTCCGAGGCGCAGCCCACAGAGCAACAGGGGCGAAAGCACGAACCAGGCAAACGAGGCCACGCGAGAGTACTGGGTCGAGGTCTTGCTGAAGAACCAGAAGGACAGCAGGACGAAGGGCACCGGCAACCAGCTCACGAGCGTGTTCCTGATTTCGCGCAGGATGCTCTCCATGCGCCAGGGACGATAGATACCAGCGAACTCTGAGGAGAATCCGTAAACCAGCAGGCCGAGAATCGTGACCGTCGTGGCTTGCTCGCGCCATGGCTCGCGATACAGGAGGTGAGCAAGGACCTGGGCAAGGACAATGACCCCACCGTCGACCAGGCGCTGAAGAGAATTCACCCAAACCTCATGCCGCCTTAGCATCCCTCTTGCTGGTCCCATGCTAGTACCCCCCTCGATTAAGTCTTATCTTTAAGTCACACGGGGTAGAAGAAACAACGTAACGACGCATAAGTCAAGGACAATATGACACGCCATGAGAGCCCACTGGGCAACCCCGCGCCAATATTGGCCTCTTCCGAGCCACGCTTCGAGATGGAAGAGCTGGCTTCGCCTCCAGCAACCCCGGCGAACGGTGCGGCGATTTCGCTGTGTTCTGGGACCACGCCGTGCCAACGCGCACCCTCCCTGAACGACTTGAGCCTTCCTCAAAGCCCCTGCGCAAAGGATGTGTTATGCAATACGCGATGGGGAGTAACTCCGCCACGGCCAATGCTACAGAAGCAGTTCCAACGGTATCACTGATGGGATTTCGGCTGGCGCGCGTGGACTGGCGTCAGCTGATTCAGCACATTTTCACTTCTCTGCAGGAAGGTCGCGGCGGTTGGCTCGTCACCGCGAATCTGGACTTCCTGCGCCGCTACGTTCGGGACCCCGACTCCCGCGGTCTCTATGACGCCGCTGAGATTCGGGTTGCCGACGGCATGCCTCTCGTATGGGCCTGCCGGGTCCAAGGGGACGAACTTCCAGAGCGAGTGCCAGGCTCATCCTTGGTGTGGCCCCTGGTCGAACGTGCGGCTCAAGAAGGGCGTTCGGTGTACCTCCTTGGTGGGGCTCCGGGGGCAGGCGCTCGCGCCGGCGAGATCATGCGCGAGCGCTACCCATCGCTCAGGCTTTGCGGCTGCTCCAGTCCCTGGATAGACAGCCCGCCGTCACCATCCCAGGTCGAGAGCATCGTGTCCGAATTGTCGCAGGCTTCTCCCGACATTCTCCTGGTGGGGATGGGATCGCCGAAGCAAGAGCTACTGATTCGCACCCTGCGCGAACGCCTGCCCTCCACGTGGATGATCGGCGTCGGTGTGACCTTCAGCTTCATTTCGGGCGATGTGAAGCGCGCCCCGAAATGGATGTGCGAGATGGGACTGGAGTGGATACATCGCCTGTTTCAAAACCCGAGTCACCTCGCCAAACGCTACCTGATCGACGACCTTCCCTTTGCGCTACGGCTGTTTCCTCATGCCCTGCGGGTTCGCGTTGGCCGCGTCTTAGGCACGAGCCATGGTTCCTAGCAGCGGCTCTCAGGTACCGTCGTCCCGAGAAGCTTCTGTCGGCAGAGAGCAACCATGATCAGCGGCTTCGCTGAAGTGGTCCTGGGGCTCTCCATCCCTCTGACCATCGGCCTCTTCTTCACCATGCGCCCGCTCACGGCGCTGCTGCTGGTGGCCCTTGGCAGCGAGATGTTCCTGCCCGTGGGACCCACCTTCAAAGTTCCCTATTTCGTGCCTCTCTCCAAGGACAACCTGCCCTACCTGTGCGCCCTCATCGGCTGTGCCCTGGCGTGCCCTGGAAAATTCAGGAATGTTCCCAAACGCAAGGTGCTGGCCCTGATGGCGTTCATCGCCCTTCTGGCAGGGGCGCTCAACGGCCTGACCAATGGCGAGGTCTTGGTGAACGGCCCCGTCGTCAGGCAGGCCATGACGTTGAAAGACGGTTTCTTTGTCGCTGTCGCCTCCTTCTTCGCCCCCTTGATCGCCTTCTTCTTGGCCTACGTGATCGTCAAAGACAGCAAGGACATCAACCGGCTACTGACCGGATTTGCCGTCGCTGGGCTGATCTATTGCCCTTTCGCGATCATAGAAATGCGAATGAGCCCCCAGTTCCATAACTGGGTATACGGTTACTGTCTTCGGGACTTTACCCAGAGCGTGCGCTGGGGGGGGTACCGCCCCCAAGTCTTCATGGTCCACGGTCTGAACTTGGCGCGCTTCTTCTTGGCGACTTCCTTGGCCTTATTTGTGATCGCCAAACGTCGGCACGCCCTCTTTGGCATACCCGTGCGTATCCTCGCGTACTTCCATTTGTTCGTCTTGATTCTCTGCCGGAGCACGGGCGCCATCGCGCTGGGTCTTTTGGGCTACCTGTTCATCCGGTTCGCGAAACCTAGGCGCCAATTGCTCCTCGCGTCCGTGCTGGCTCTCGTGACTCTGCTGTATCCCTTGCTTCGGGCATCGGACCTGTTTCCCATGAAAGCCCTCCTGGACGCTGCCAGCGCGGTGAGCGAAGACCGAAGCAGCTCTCTCGCCTTCCGTTTCAAGAACGAGGACATGTTGCTCGAGCACGCTCGGAAGAAGGTGCTCTTTGGATGGGGGACCTATTCGCGAAATCGGGTATTCGACGCCGAAGGCTACGACGTCTCGACGACCGATGGGCATTGGATCATCGTGCTGGGCAGCGCGGGATTGATCGGCTTTCTGCTTTCCATGGGCCCCTTGGTTTGGCCTTGCGTTTGGGCCGGGCGCCGCCGCACGGCCAAGTTCGAAACCCCGATCGAAGAGGAACAGTTTGCCGGTCTCGCGCTCATCCTAGCCCTGACCACGGTGGACCTGATACCCAACTCCTTGTTTGGGCTTTCACAGTATGTGATGGCAGGGACTCTGATGCGCGGGCTGGTCGAAGTCCGGCGAAGAAATCAGCAGGCGCCCGACGGCCGGGAAGAGCTCCTCCTCAGATCAGGAAGTCAAACATCTGCACGCGGGTGAGGTATCCCTCGAGGACGCCGGCGAACTCGTCGAGGAGCAGGTCGAGGACAATCACCATCCGGTCCCCTTGCACGCGAAGAACGCGGCCCGAGACAGGGATCTCCGGGCCAGCCAGGGCCAGGACGCCCGAGATCTCGTCGTTGGCCCTGGGAAGAGCACCGGCGAGACGAACATTGAGGTGGGTGCGCGAGAGCTCGACCACGTTGGCCACGCGGCCATCGTCGAGGCGCAACTCGGATGCCAGGGCCGAGGGGGGCTCCACGCGGTAGTTGGCGCGGCGGTTCTGCTGGATGAGACCTTCGAGTTCGTCATGAACACGGCCGGAGATCGGCGTATCCGGGCTCTCGAGAACGAACTCGCGCAGGCCCTTCATCGCCTTTTGGGTGGTGATGATGTGCTCGCGCATCTCGGCCGTGCGCCGCTGGTCATGCGCGATCTTGTGGGCGGCGGCCTCGAGTAACGCCCGGTAGAAGCGCAGGCCGATGTCGGGATGGCGCGCGCAGAAGTCGTGCAGGCGCCGTGCATCGGCCCGGCGGAGCGCGGTAGCGGGGCCAACCACGGCGCGGCAGTGGCGCGACAGACCGGTGGTGGCTCCCAGCTCGCCGACGATACACGGCGGCTTCAGGAGGTAGACTTCTCGCTCATCCTGACGAAGCGAGACCTCACCCGCGAGAAGGAGGTAAAAGGCGTCGGCCGGCTGTCCTTGCGTGAAGAGGACATCGCCCTCCTTGGCGAGGACAGACTCGAAAAGCTCGCCCATACGCCGGAGATCCTCATCACCGAAATCCTGGAAGATGTGGATGCCGTGCAACTCGGCCGGTGTGATTGCGTTGGTTTCGCTCATGGGGCGTTGAAGATATCACGACCGCGATCGTTCTTCTCCCCTTGCTTGCCCCGTGACTCGGAGCGGTCTGCTACTTCTGGCAGACGTGCACGTAGTCGATCACGAACTTCTGCGGGAAAACCGTGGTGTTGTCGGGCGCGCCCGGCCAATCCCCGCCTACCGCCAGGTTCAAGATGATGAAAAACCCGTGATCGAACACCCAGGTGTTGCCCTTGGTGTCGGCCTTGGTCTTGGTCGAGAAGAGGTTGCCGTCCACATACCAGCGGATGGTGTCGGTTTCCCATTCGATGGCGAAGACGTGGAAATCGTCGGCAAACTTGGCGCCGCCCGGGAGGGTGTAGGTCGCGGTGGGCCCGGAGGCACCCGAATAGCCGGGCCCGTGCATGCTGCCGTGGGAGATCGAGGGCTCCTTGCCGAGGTTTTCCATGATGTCGATCTCGCCTTGGTTCGGCCAGTTGTTCCCCCCCAGCATCCAGAAGGCGGGCCACATGCCCTGCCCATAGGGCAGCTTCATGCGTCCCTCGATGCGGCCGTAGGTGAAGGTCTTCTTGCCTTCGGTCTTGAGACGCGCCGAGGTGTACTGCCTGCCCTCGCGGGACTCCTTGCGCGCCTCGATGACCAGGTTGCCGTTGCCATCCAACGAGGCGTTGCCGTTGCCGGAAGAGTAGTACTGAAGCTCGTTGTTGTACCAGTTGGGGCCGGAGTCGTAGGCCCACTTGCTGCTGTCCACGGCCGAGCCGGCGGCGCCCTCGAAGTCATCGCCCCAGCTCAGCTTCCACGTCGAGTCCGGGCACTTGGCGGTCGAAACCGTGCCACCGCCTCCCGTGCCGCCTCCGGTGGTACCACCGCTGCTCGCCGTGCCTGACGCGCCCCCCGGGCTTTGCGTGCCGCCAACGGCGGATGTGCCGCCGGCCGAGGCGCCGGCCTTGCTGCTCGAGTTCCCGCCGGTCGCGGATGATCCGCCGGTGGAGGAGGAGCCGCCCAAGCGGCTACTGCCACCCATCGTGGACGCCCCCCCGGTGAACGAACGACCACCCGAACCGGCCGTCACGCTGCTTCCGCCCACCGTGGACGCCCCGCCGGCGGAGGACCGGCTGGAAGACGAGCCACCCGCACTGCTGCTGGCGATGGTCGCGCTGCTTGCCGTGACGCCACCGCTCGCCGACTGTCCACCCGAATCGGACCCGCCGTTGAGGGTACTGCCGGAACCACCCGTGCCGGACCCGCCCGATCCACTCGAAGAACAGGCGGCGAGCACGAGCGAAGACAAGATGAAGCCCAAGGTGCGCATGGGTTTCAGGATTGCCGACTTCTGGCGCGAAGCACGCGGTTTCTGCGCCATTCTTTCGCATTTTTTGCGAACTTTTCGAGATGTCGGGTCGCTGGTACCATGGAGCGCGGAGGCGACGTGATGGAGACTTCCGCTCTCAAGTACCGACGTGCCGTTCAACTGCGGATCACGCTATGGATCGCCGCCTGCTGTGGCCTGCCGTGGGCGAGTTGCTCGACGGCGTCCAGCACCCTCACCGAGGAGCCCGATGCGTCGCCCGAAACTGGAGGCCTGGTCGAAACAGGTGGCCTTGATGCGGCGGGCGGCGCCGGAGGAATCGTCGACGCGAACGCCCCGCCTGCGACGGGAGGCAGTTCGGCTGTCGCGAACGGCGGTAAAGTCGACCCCGGGGCGACGGCTCCAGGAGGGACCGTGAGCAAGACCGGCGGGGTGGCCACCGGTGGCAAGGTGGGTTCCGCCGGCGCGACCGCGCAGGGCGGGACCAGCCGCGCCGGGGGGACCAAGGCGGAGACTTCATCGGCAAAAGGCGGCGCGACGGCGCCGGGCAGCACGACCCGCACCGGCGGCACGACCGGCACCGTGATCACCGCGCCCCTGGCAGGCGCTCCCGGAAATCCCGAAGGCCGCGCTTCCGTTCCTGCCGATGCCCAACTGGAGGACGTCTCGAACCCGACCACCGTGGTGGGAAACGGCACGCTCGACAGTTGCAGCGGCGAGGCCTTCATCGCGGCCGTGGCCAAGGGCGGGGTCATCACCTTCAACTGTGGTCCTGGCCCGGCCACGGTTCGTCTCACCCAGCCGGCCAAGGTGTTCAATGACAAGGGACCCAAGATCGTCATCGACGGTGGCGGCAAGGTCACCCTGAGCGGTGAGGGCGTGACCCGCATCCTGTACATGAACACCTGCGACGAGAAGCAGGTGTGGACCACCCCCCGTTGCGACAATCAGGAAGCGCCGCAACTCACGGTGCAGAACCTGACCTTCGCCAACGGCAACTCGAAGAACGAGACCGAATACGACGGCGGCGGCGCCATCTATGCCAGCGGCGGCCGCTTCAAGGCCATCAACTCGCGCTTCGTGAACAACGTGTGCGCCGACACCGGCCCCGACGTGGGCGGGGGCGCCATCCGCGTCTTCCAACAGTACAACGGGCTGCCGGCTTACGTCGTCAACTGCACCTTTGGCGGTGCGGACGGTTTGGGCAACGTGTGCTCGAATGGCGGCGCGCTCTCCAGCATCGGCGTGTCGTGGACCGTGCTCAATTCGGTGATCAGCTACAACCAGGCCGTCGGCAACGGCGGCAATCCGGCCAGCGCCAACACACCGGGCGGCGGCAGCGGCGGCGGCATCTACAACGACGGCAACAAGATGACCCTGACCATCGCCGGGACGCTGATCCAGTACAACAAGGTCAACGCCTTTGGCAGCGCCATCTTCTTCGTCAGCAACGACAAGACCGGCGACGTCGTCATCGACGGCTCGACCATCACCGGCAACATCGGCGGCTCGTGGTACCCGAAGTACCCGCAGATCTCACATCACGAGGAAACGCCCATCAAGGTGACCAACTCGACCATCACCAAGTGACGTGGGCTACGGACTCTCGATGGCGCCAATGTCGGGGGCGGCACCCTTGTAGCCGTCCCAGGCCATCCCAACGCACCAGAGGATCGCTGCCGCGGCGCCAGAGATCGTCGTAGTCCATGTCCACGGGCTGCACTACCGGCACAAGCTGGGCTACGCCTGAAGAAAGCGGTCCACGATCTCGCGATTGCCGGTCAGCTCGCGGTGGATCAGCTTGAGCGCCACGCGCCGGTTGATGGGCCGTTGAAGCGCGGCGTACACGGTCCCCATGCCGCCCTTTCCCAAGACACGTTCGACGAAGTAGCGCCCGCCCGCCACCTCGCGCCCGCACAGCGGATCGGAAGCATGGTCGGGCGACAAGGTGTCCATGGGATCCGTTCTAGAACTGCGCGAAGAAGTCCCAGGATTCCTGGGGGATCCAGTTGGTGGTGGTACCCGGATCGATGTTGGAATCCGTGTGGGCGCCGTTGAAGGTGCAGATCTTGGTGGGATAGCTGGCCTTGCACCCCGTGAAGCTCTCGCACCTGTGGGGATCTCCCGACGAGACAGTCGGAATGGGCGAGGGCACGGTACAACCATTGTCGGTCCCCTTCTCGATGGCGAGGTACTTTGCGCCTCGCTCCCCGCCAAGGTCCCACCGACAGGTTGCGTCGACCATGCCGGAGGTCTGCATCCACGCAACCGGCAGGTGAGGCTTGGGGTCCGGGATGGGCAGACCCCAGTTGGTCGGGGCGATGCCCACGGCGGCACGAATGTCCCTCGGGTGACTCACCGTAAGCACATAGGTCATGATACCGCCCAGGCTGAAGCCGGTGACGAAGACACGCGAGGTGTCGATGCACAGCTTCGCTTTCATGTGAGCCAGAAGATCCGCGAAGAGAGCATTGTCTTTGTCTTGCCAGTACTGACCGTCCGACTGCGGGGCCACGTAGACGTCCGGGATCCCGGCGGATGTCGCCAGCGGCTTGAGGGAGAAGCACTGCCCATCCTGCACTTGCTCGGCTGTGCCGCCCATTATGTGAAGACAGAAGAACAGGCGGACGGGGGTGTTGGGATCATAGCCGCTGGGGATATCGACGATGTACTCCCTCATCTCGTCGCTGCTGGTGATGTTCAACCTGTAGCCACCGTTGACCGCAGCACCGGCTCTCAGATCCAGCACGCCGTCCGTGCCGCACCCGGAACTCGGGATGGGGTCATTTCCCATGGGATAGTCGCCCTGGACACAAACCCCTGTTCCGTCGTCCTGCTGATACTTCGGACACACGGCCCTGCCGGTCAGTTGAACTTGGCCCACCGAGACTTCGTCGAGGAAGAGCTCAATCTTGCCCGAGGCGTTTCCGAGCCCGGCGGCGGCGGGTGGATTGAAGACAACGGTCACGATGCACGAGGCATTGTGCACAAGCTGAGTGATTCCTCCGGGGCCACAGGAGTTGGAGGGACCACCGACGAGTGCAAAGACCCCGCTGACCACAAGCCCGAGTGGACCGCTGTCGCCACCTTGGTTGGTGAGCGTGAAGGTCCTTTCCAGGCTCTGTTCTCCCCGGACCACATCGCCGAAATCCAGCGAGGCGGGCGAGGCCACCAAATTCGGTGGCGAGACCGTGGTGCCGCCCATCCCGCCAGCGCCCCCCGACCCTCCCGTGCTGACGGTCCCGCCAGCCGCGGCATCGGGAAGCGACGTGGTCCCGGCCAGCGCGGCATCGGGAGACGCCGTGGTCCCGGCGACAGCCGACGTGCCACCGACCAGCACGCCGCCGGCTCCGCCTGTGTTCACGCTCCCACCCGAGCCCAAACCGGCGTCGACCAGAGCGCCGCCCGAGTTCGATACCGAGCCCCCAGGCCCTCCGCCGCCGACGCCACCTACGCCACCCGCCCCACCTTGAACGGAACCGCCGGTTGCGGTCACACCGCCAGCGTCCGAGCTAGCCCCCGAGCGGCCCCCGCTACCGCCGGTTGCGACGGGCACATCGTTGCCGCCGGCATCCGTCGCGCCCACCGGGACATCGGGCTCGGCGCTGTCGAGCGTCGCGGCCCGAGGACCGTCCGCGCTGGAGGCGTCAGGTCCATCGGGACCCGGAAGACCAGCCTCTCGTGCATCGGCGCCATCGGTCCTGCCGGAGGTATCCCAACGCCCATCGAGGGTTTGGGTCTCGACCGCGCCGCTGTCGTAAGCGGAATCCGCCGAGGCGTCGCCCAGGCCATCGCCCAGCACACACCGGTTTTTCGAACGGTCGCAGGTGTAGCCAGCGGGGCAAATCCCACTCTTCGCGCAAGGCATGCCCTCGGCGACCGGATGCGGGTGTTGAAAACACCCGGCCGCCAGCAGCAGGACGGACAACATGAACAAGCGCCGTGGCCGCCCGTGGTGACAAACAGGGAGGATCATCAGAAAGCCCCCTGCACGGCCGCGCCCACGATCCCCGAACCCACCGACGGCGACAAGGCCAGCTGGTTGTTCCCGCCTTGCCGATAGCCGAGCCAGGTCAGCACCGCACCGCCTGCCAGGCACGCGCCCCCCACGCTATAGCTGATCCACCCCCAGGTCTCGTAGCTCGAGCGCGTATTCTTCCGTCCACCCAGATCGGGATACTCGGTCTTGTTCTCGATCTCGCTGGCCAGGCTGTTGGCCTTCAGGTTGAGGATGACCCCGGCCGCGATCCCGGCACCGCCCAAGATCAAGGCGCTGATGCCGGCCGCGCGCAAACCGGTGTTCGTCGCGACAGGGACCTCGGCAACCTGCAGAGGTGGCGGGCTGGTCGAGACATCGGGCTCGGAGACCGTCGGTACCGCGGCTGGCGCGGGCACGACGGGAGCGGCCACGCTCGGCGGCGCGGTCACGGGCGGCGCCGGCGGGGCCATGGACGCCTTGTCCTTTTCCTTTTGCGCATCGAGCAGGGCTTGGCAGGTGGCGATGCGCCTCTCCGCGTCGGGGTCCAAGGGACGGCCAGCATCCTGCTGTTTCACCTGGTACTCGCGAAAACGGATGATGGCTTCCTCGTACTTGCCGCTCTGCTCGTAGCAGCGAGCCTGGTTGAAGATGTAAACCGGGTTCTTGGTCTCGATGTACAGGTCAGCCAGGATGGACACGCCCTTGGCAAGATCGCCCTCCAAGCAGGCTTTCCTGGCCATGCGCTGAGCCCCCGCGGCACTGGCGGCTTCCGCCCTGGGCGCCGCCAGGCCAAGGGCCACGAAGAGGGCCAGACCGAGGGCGGCGCCGCGAGGGAAAGTCTCAGCACATTCTGTCCTGCAAGCCCGGTGCTCTCGGCTCATTTGGTCAAATAGAGTCCTACAATCACACCGGCCTTGCAAGGCAAGGCTGGCGCCCCGCCTCGGGGGCCGCCAGGTCACAAGAGGGGAACGATCAGATCCAGCAGGGCCACGAACTCCGCGCGCTCGGCGTCGCGACCGGCTTGGGCGGAGGTGATGCTGCGAATCGAGGGCAGGAAGGCCTTGCTGGCGTAGGGGCTGCCCTTGAGGATCTCGGCCAAGCCGGCCACCGCCACGGCCCAGCGCAGGTCCTCATCCGCCGCGCCCAGTTCGATGCCAAGCCCGGTCGCGGGCAGGGCGGTGGACACTTCCTTGGCCGGCGTCGCGTCGGTGGCGTCCACGTCCTTGTAGCGCACCTTCACCAGGACGGCGTCGCCGCTCAGGATCTCGGCCGGCAGGGTCGAGGCCAAGCCGTTCTGGGGAGCGGGCATGCCCGGCAACTCGGGGATCGTCCGGCCGGCCAACACCAACTCGTAAAGCGCGGTCACGCGATGACCGGCGCCCACTTCCCCGGCGTCGATGGCGTCGTTGCGGAAATTGGAGTCCGCGATGTCACGGTCCTCGTAGCCCAACAAGCGATAGGCGAGAACCTGCTCGGGGCTGAACTCGACCTGGATCTTCATGTCCTTGGCCACGTGAACCAGGGTCGAGAGCATCTTGCTGCGCACGTACTGCTTGGCATGGTCCTCGTCGATGATGACGCTGTAGATGCCGTTGCCTGCATTGGAGATGGCTTCCATCATGCTGTCGTTCAGGTTGCCCATGCCAAAACCCAGCGCCGTCAAGGTCACGCCGGTGCTGCGCTTCTGCTTGATGAGCGCCAGCAGCTCGGTGGTGCTGGACGCTCCCACGTTGAAGTCTCCGTCGGTGCACATGACGATGTGGTTGATGCCGCCCTCGATGAAGCCGGCCGAGGCCTGCTGGTAAGCGAGACCGATGCCGTCCGCGCCCGCCGTGCTGCCACCGGCCTGCAGACCGGTGATGATCGAGGCGATCTTGTCGCGGTTGGCGACCGGCGTGGGGGGCAGCCGAACGCTGGCCCCGCTGGCGTAGGTCACCACCGCCACGGTGTCGGTGGGCTCGAGCAAGCTATCGAGCGCGTCCACCATCATGGTCCTGACCAGACCGAGTTTCTTCGCATCGTCCATGCTGCCCGATACGTCGAGCAGGAACACCAGGTTGGTGGGCCTCTTGGTATAGGGCGGCGGGTTGGTGGCCTGGATGCCGACCCTCAACAGCGTGGTGTTGCGGTCGAACACGTTGTTGGCCGCGGCCAGCGAGATGTAGAAGGGATGAGGTCCGTCGACGCCCGGGGCGGGATAGGCATAGGAGAAGGAGTTGACGTACTCCTCGGTGCGCACGCCGGTGCTCGGGGGCAGTCTCGTCATCTGCGCGTACTGGCGGAAGACATCGTAGCTGGCCGTGTCCACGTCAGCCCCGAAGGTCGAGAAGGGATCGTGCGCGGTGATCACGAATGGATTCACGTTGGTCGCGACCGGCGCGGTGCTGGAGGCGGTGGTTCCACCCAGAGCGGCGGTTCCACCCAGGGCGGGTGCTCCCCCCAGGGCGACGGCGCCGGTGGCTCCACCCGCTGCCGTGCGCATACCGCCCCCCATGCCACCCGCGCCCACGCTCTTGCTGCCTCCGGCCGCCACCAGGGGAGGAGGCGGGAGAGGCGCGGAGATGTTCGCTCCCCCAGCGGCCGCGGACTGAGCGGACGAGGACGAGGATCTGGGACCACCGGCAGCCCAACTGTTGCTTCCGCCGTTACCCCCCGCCGCTCCGGGCGAATCCTGGAGTCCGCCGTTCTCATTGCCAGTATTCGCTGAGCCGCCGCCTCCCTCGGAGAGCGCCTTATCCGATCCACTGTTGCCGCAAGCCGCGAGTGAGCATGTGATGCCGACCACAAGGCAAGAGAGTGCGCGCTTTTCCATTTTCGATTCCCTCCGCGCCCTGACCAAAGCAACCCCCGTGCCGACACCTTGCCACACGAAATCCCGCAGGTTAGCAGGCGGCGGGCGGTCACGCGGGCCGCGACCATGACATGAATGTCGGGACTCGGTCGGCCCGGTTTCGTGTGTCCACCGAGGGTGCGTGTTACATTCGGAGCAGCTCGCGATGCCAGATTCCAAAACCTTCACCATCCCGAACAAGGTCCTGCTCGCCACTGGCCAGCGCTCGCGCGTGGCGGCCTATGATCTTGGCTCCAATTCGTTTCATCTCTTGGTGGCCGAGGCGGACGGCAAAGGCAACCTGACCCCGCTGGAACAGGCACAGGAGATGGTTCGCCTGGGCTCGGATTCTCTGCGCGACGGTGTCATCCCCGCCTCAAGCATCGAAAGGGCCATCGTGGCCCTGCGCAACCTGCGCAAGCTGGCCGAGCAACACCAACCCGAGACCACCGTGGCGGTCGCCACCAGCGCCATTCGCGAGGCGAGCAACGGCGCCGCGTTCCTGGAGACGGTGGAGCGCGAGATCGGGCTACACGTCGAGGTGCTCGATCCCTTCAAAGAGGCGCAGCTCATCTACTGGGGCGCGCGCGACGGCCTGGACCTGGAGAAGCACAAGGTGGCGCTGTTCGATGTGGGCGGCGGTTCCATCAAGGGCCTGGTGGGTGACGCCAAGGAATGCCTGTTCGCCACCTCTCTCCCCATGGGGGTTCTGCGCCTGCGCGACGAGTGCAAGTTCACGGGAAAGATGTCGCGGGCTCAGTTGCTCACCGCCGAGACGCGCGTACGCGTGGTCGCGCAGCCGGTGATTCGGCAGATGCAAAAGGTGGGCTTCGATTTCGTGACCTTCACCTCGGGCACGGCCCTGACCCTCGCACTGCTGGCCAAGTCCAGCGAGGGCAAGGCCGCTCCCGTGGGGGGCAAAGAGGGCGAGGGTCTCGGCCGCCACATGACACTCTCCCTCGATAGCCTGAAGGCGCTCGAACAACGCCTGGGCGAGGCCAGCGAGGAAGAGCGCGCCCAGCTCCCCGGCCTGGATGTCATGCGCGCCGACACCATCCTGCCCGGCACCGTGATCCTGCGCACCCTCCTCGAGCTGACCGGCTACCCCGCCGCCCTGGTGTGCGAGAGTGCCCTCAGGGAGGGCCTGGTGGTCAACTACTTCGCCCACCGCGACGCCGGCCTGGCCACCGACCTGCCCGAAGAAATCTAGCCATGACGGCTTGGGCGTGGTCGGCATCCTCTCGTTGACAGCTGTACGCCCGTTTGCTGGGCGCGCAGGTGTGTCTGGCCGAGGGCTACTCGCCCAAGCTCCAGATGGTCCGCAGCAAGACCCTCATGCAGGGAGATGCCTTCTGTAATCACCGCTGCATCGGGCGCGGTTGAGGTCGCCTAGAAATGCGCGCGCTCCCAGGCCGACGTCGAACCACAGATCGAGCCCGGGAACCACCAAGAGCCCGGGCGCAATCTCGAGGTAGGCCTCGAGCCAGCGCGGGCGATTGAACGCGAAGTCCGGGCCCACGGGTACGCGCGCGATCAGGGCGGTGGCGCCGCCCTCCCACTCGTTCCAATTGATGAACCTGCCGCCGACGGCGGAGGGGTGAAGGGGTTAGAGCTTCGCCGCCACCTCTTGGGCGAAGCGTAGGGCTTCATTCTTCAGGGAGGGGCTGCTAGGGGTGAAATCGGGCGCGGGCGAGTACGAAGGTGTCAGCCTGATCTCGACGTAGCAGTCGTTCTTGTGGAAGTTGATGCGCCAATCAGGACCGCTGTCCTGGATGCGGGACTTGGTGCCAACGGGTGGCGCCGTGGGTTCTTCCCAGCCACTGGAGGTGTCGGTCTTCTTGACCGTGTACTCAGGAAACTTCAGCAAGTTCTGGTAGAGCCCGCTGGCCTCTGTTGTGGATGACAGGCGGAAGACCCAGAGCATGAGGGTGGCGCCCTTGGGGTTATTCGAGTCGACCGGCGCATCGGCCAATTGCGCGTTGGCATAGTTCTGCCAGATGAACAGCTTGGGCGAGAAGCCGTCCGCATAGAATGGTGCGATGCCACCGTCGATGAGCTGGCCACCCTCGTCCATGGTGGTCGCGGTCATGGGCTTCTTGGACCCGCCCAAGTTGCTGTCGGCATCAATCATCCAGCCCGATACGCTGTTGTCGCTGGGGGTGAGGTCGACGGGGTCGAGGGTGGCCATGACTGTCGCGCTCACCGCCACGGTCCTGGTCACGCCGCCTTGGCTGACGCTCACGCTGCCTTTGGCCTGTCCGGGCGTCGAACCGGCGCTGTAGGTCACGACGATGTTGCACGTCTGCTTTGGCGCAAGCGTCGTGGTGCACGTGCCCGTGGGCGCGAGGCTGAACCCGGCACCGTTGGCCGCGATCGCGATCTTGGTCAGAGCCTGGGTCCCCTGATGGCTCAGGGCGATGACTCCCGACACGCTCTCGCCCACGGGCACGGAGCCGAGATCCAGTGGGGAGGGTGAGAGCGTGTACAAACTTGGATACGAACGGCACCCGCTCACGGCAACCCGCTTGGTCATCGCGGGCCTGTCCCCAACCTCGACCATGCCGCTGATGGGGCCGCGATCCGTTTGGGACGTTATCGAGATCGTACACGTGGCTCTGGGAACGAGGACCGTTCCGGCACAGCCGGTAGCGCTGAAGCCATCCCCAGTGGCGGTCACGCTCAGCGGGCCGGAGGCCACTTCGCCTACGTTGGTGACCGTGACAACGACCGGGGGTGACGTCATCCCCACATCGATGCAGCCAAGATCAGCGGACGGCGGAGTGATGGAGAGGAGGGCCGCGCCCTGGGGTTGGTCCGGGCCGCTGTTCGCTGCATCGATCGAGGCGATGGGCTCGGCGGTGTCGGGGTTACCCGAAATCGCGGTCCCGGAATCGGGACTCTCCCCCGGGAGCCCGTCTTGGCTTCCACAGGCCGTTGCGGCCAAGACGGTCACGACAACCAATCGATGCCAAAGCCTCATGCTGCGCCTCCAAGCGAAGTTGTTGACTGATAGCATATTGCGCCAGGTGCGGCGAGGAGAAGCGGCTGCGTAGACCGCTTGCTCTTCGGGCGTGGACGACGCCAATGGGGCAGCGTCTGCAGTGGGAGCAGCGTCAGGGTGGTTGCTTCCGACCGGGCAGCGATCGTGGAGCCGATTCCAGCCAGTCACTCGGCAACCGGGTTGGTAAGCAGGCCAACCCTCCTGCCGAT
>CAZHUY010000028.1:0-18247 GCA_964535465.1 uncultured Myxococcales bacterium | reverse complement strand
CTGCCGATCGCGACGTCACGAGGCAAATTGTCTGATAACACCTGTTACCTCACCGGGGCCCCCTGGCCGGGCTCCCGCGCGAGAATGGCCCCCCCTGGAGTTACTTGACGATGCGCTACGGACAATCGAAGAAGATCAGCAGACGCGCGCTCGCCACTTTCCTCTTGGCGTTGCTCGCACCGTTGGTGCCGGTGTGGCTCATTCCCGGCCTCGACGACTCCTTCCGCCTCTTCCTGAGCGTCGCGGCGCCGGTGTGCGGCGGCTTGCTGTGTGTGCGCTTGCACCCGGACTGGCCTCAGCTGCCCACCCCGCTGGCCTGGTTCTTCATCGTGATGATCGCGGGCATGACGGCGCCCTTCTTCCTACCCGAGCACTGGCAGCCCATCCCCGTGATTCTGATGTTCGCGGTGGTGATCACACTCCTCCTCCGGTTCCTGTCGAGACAGATGCAAGCCGAGGACGAGGCGCTGCGCACATGGCACCGCCTCCCGGCTACCCTGCGCTCGGCGAGTGTCCGGTCCCAGGCCACTCAGGCCGCGAACGGTGACCACCGACCAGCGCGCGAGAGCTGGTATTTGGAGCTCGACTTCGCCTTCGAGCACCAGGGGACGTTCCACCACGCGTCCACGGCCTCGCTGCGTATGCCAACGCCTACGTACGACACTCGAGCCGAAGCCGAGGTCGCCCTGGTCGAGCTGCAAGCAAGCCCCCTCGTGATCTGCGTGAGCCCGGACGACTCGGCCAAAGTATGGCCCGAGCGTTGGCTGCGCGAGTCGAACCTGCGGACCGAGCTCCACGCCATGAAGACCAGAGTCTTCGCCGTAGGCGGCTCGGCGCTCGTTGCGTTCTTTCTGGTGATGGTTCCCCTCGTCATGGCCGCCGGCACCGCCGCATCCCTCCTCCCGGCTGACGCGAGCGTGAAGACCCTCTCCACCCTCCTCCTGTTCGCGTCCATGCTCAACGGGTTCGTGTTCACCGTCGCCACAGCCGCGGCCGCCCTGCGACGGGTAGAAAATCCCGCGGTTCGCAGCAGGGTCCCGCAAAGGCTCGGCACCATTCTCGTGCTCTTGACCGTGACGCAGCTGCTGCTCGTGAGCTTCTCCATCCGCGGCACTGGTACCTTCGACGAGGAAGCGGCCGAGCGCTACGGCGTGCGCGCCTTCGCCGCCTGGATCGCAGGCTCCCTTCCCCCCCACTGAGCTGGAGGCGACTGCTTCACCCCGTCGGAGAGGCAGCCAGAGGAGGATGACTGTCGTCGCGCGCCCTTTCGAGCCCGGTTCGTTCGCGCTGGCCCAGCGACTTCGAAGACCGTGAACGTCGCAACCATTCCAACCGACGCTTGCCTCGATAGCTCTTGGCCCCATCACCAAGATGAACTGCACGAGGTCATGGCAGAGTTGCAGACCTCGTCGGGAAACTTGTACCCGAGCGCTTGATGGGATCTGCCAGTTGCCAGATCCCGTACACGACCAGTAAGGGATCCCTGTCGGAATCGCGCGCGTTCATAGAGCTCCGTAGTCACCATGGAATGGTGGCCACTGCCTCGGTGGAGGTTGGAATACGTCGCCAGCGCGGCCACGACCGCGCCTTCGATCTCAGCCAGCAGCGGGCTCATGGCGCGCAAGCATATCCGAACGGCTTCGGGTTCGCTCTTGCCGTCGCGACGGCTTGGGCATGCTTTGCCCCGGCCCGACGCCTACTTGCTCTTCTTCTTGTCGCCGAACCAATCCGGGGCGCTCTTGCCCCCTTTGGGTCCGGGCCAGACCTTGCTTTTGGCGGGCTTCGGCTTGCTTCGCCACGTTCCTGCCTTGCCGGCGCCTCCAAACTTGCCCGCCCCTATGGTCGGCACCATCTGCCCGTCGACGGGCTGTTTGGCGACCAGGTCCGAGGGTTGAACGGCGCCTCCGGCGTCAGGCTCGGCCTGGGTTTTGGCGGCGTCTGGGACCGCCGCATCTCGGACCAGCGGCAGGCTGGATGCCTTCTCGGTCTGGGCGCCCATGCCCAGCCACCAAGTTGTCCCGCCACCCAGAAGGAGCACCGAGGCAGCGATGGCCGCGGCCGGGCGCCAGCCCCGAAGTCGGCTCGCTCGCAGAGCGAGAGAGAGGGCTTCGCGCGCAGCGGCCGCGGAGGCGAGGCGCCGGACGGGATCGGGCTGCAGCAAGCGCACAACCAGGCGATCCACAGCGGTCGGCACCTCGGGTCGGCGCTGCCGCAAAGGAGCGAACGCGCCCTCGGGCCGCTCTCCGTACAGGGCTTCGTAAAGCATCACGCCGACCGAATAGAGATCGCTGCGCGCCTCGACCGGTCGTCCCGCGCGTTGCTCGGGGGACATATAGGGGTAGGTGCCAAGAATGGCGCTGGTCCGGGTCAGCTGGGTCTTTCGGGAGGCGGCGTCGAGTTCGAGATGCGCGATTCCGAAGTCGGCCAGGCGCGCGCCGTCGCTGGCCAGCAGCACATTGGCCGGTTTCAGATCGCGATGCACGATCCCTCTGTCATGTGCGTGCTGGAGGGCCTCGAGCAACCTGCCGAAGATGGTGCGAGCCTCGTCGAGGCCGAGCGGTCCCTTGGCCAGGCGAGCCGCCAGGGTCGGCCCCTCGACCAGATCCATGGCGAACCAGGGAACCCCCATGCTCTCGCCGTGCGCGCGAACCTTGACGATGGCGGGATGGTCCAGGGCCTCGAGCAACGTGACCTCGCGCCGGAAGCGCGCCACCAGGTCAGGCTCGGCGGCCAAGGCTGGCGAGAGGAATTTCACGGCCAAGGCCGCCCTGTCGTCGCGCAGGGAACATGCGCGGTACACGGTCCCCATGCCGCCCGCGCCGATTACGGATTCGATCAGGATGCCGTCGACTTCGCTGCCCGCGCGGTTGCGCTCGGCCACGAACCTGGGCTTGCCAACCAAGGTCTCGAGGCGAGCGACATCGACCTCGACCGCGCAGGTGGGACAGACCCACGGGCCGCCGCCCGGGCCCGGCAGGGGCGCCTGGCAGGAGGGGCACAGCAGAGCGATGGCGTCGGACACACGGTCATCATACCCCCGACGGCTTGGCCCAGATATCGATGCCCAGATCGGCGATCCGTTTGTCGAGGGTCGGCCGGCTGATGCCCAGCAGGCGAGCCGCGTGGCTCTTCACGCCTCGGGCCCGACGGAGCGCGGTCTCGATGCTGGCCCTCTCCGTGCGCGCCACCGCATCGGCCAGATTGGCGTCCGTGCTGACGCTGCCCAGCTCAGGCCGCAGGCCATGGGCCAAGGCCGCGCGCACATCGTCGCCGTCGACCGGAGCCAGGTCAAAGGGATCGCGCAGGACCAGAATGCGTTCGAGGACATTCGCCAGCTCACGCACATTGCCGGGATAGTCCCAGGTGCCGAACGCCTGCTCGGCCGAGGGGGCAAGCTCGGGCACACGGCGGCCCAGGCGGCTGGCCAGGCGACCGATCAGGGCGCGCGCGAGAAGCGGGATGTCTTCCGGACGCTCGCGCAGGGAGGGCACGCGAATGGACAGCACGCTCAGCCGAAAGAAGAGATCCTCGCGGAAACGGCCGGCCCGCACCTGCTCGCCCAGATCCCGGTGGGTGGCCGCGATCACGCGCACATCGAGGGGCCGGGAACGGCTGGCGCCCAACCGCACCACCGCCCTTTCCTGCAGGGTGCGCAGCAGGATCACTTGCAGGCTGGGCGCCAGATCTCCGATTTCATCCAGCAAGATCGTGCCACCGTCGGCGGCCTCGAAGGCGCCCAGTCGGGTTGCCCCGGCTCCCGTGAAGGCACCCTTCTCGTGGCCCAGCAGCTCGCTTTGCGCCAGGCCCTCGGCAATCGCTCCGCAGTTCACCGCGACGAAGGGGCCCTGGCTGCGCGGGCTGCGTGCGTGGATGAAACGGGCCATCTCTTCCTTGCCGCTGCCGGTTTCACCCTGCAGGACCACGGTGGAATCCACGCGTGCGGCCGCCTGGGCCAAGGCGAGGGCGGCGACAAAGCACGGGCTTTCCCCGACCGGCGGCGCCCCTGCGTCTTGCACGACGGGCGTCGGGTGGGGCTGCAGCAGCGCCAAGGTCGCCACCTTGCCCAGGCATTCGAGCCAGGTCAGATCCGTCGACACGAAGGGATGTTCGGCTTCGCCCTCGACCTGCAGGAAGCCTTGGGGTGGCTTGCCCGGTGGACCCCAAGGAACCACCATCACGGAACGCAGGCCTCGCAGGGCCACGCTGCGGGCGTCACGCAAGGGAGGGCTGCGTTCGGCATCCTCGACCAGGATGCCGTGCTCCGAACCCGCCGCTAGGGAGAGCAAGGTGCGCGACACACAGGCCAGCGTGTCCTTGCCCCGGGTGGCCAGAGGCACGATGCGTCCCGGCTGGTCGGCGCGGGCCCGGACGCCCAGAAACAAGGTCGCGCGGCGCGGGTGCAAGGCCGCCTCCACCGCGTCGAGGATGCTCGCCACGGTCTCCTCTTCGCTCGTGCTGGTGGCCAACCGTTCAGCCAAGATGCCCAGATCGCGAACCCCCGCCGACGGGACAGGAAGCGAAGGCACGGCCGCCGGCTGGGCAGCGGTCGGTGCCGCCGCCGTGCTCGCGACCAGCACCGTCCCCTCTCCGTAGCGGGCGTTGCACACGTCCGCGTCCTCGCTCGCCACCAGCAGCAGGGTGTCGCCCACCACGATCTCGTCCCCCTGGTCGACGAACGTCGGCTGGGTAATGGCCGCACCGTTGACGAAGGTACCGTTCTGGCTGTCCAGATCGCGAACGCAGATCTTGTCCTGCGTGGTTTCGACCGAGCAGTGCTCGCGTGAGACTTTGCCGTCGATCAGCTGCACATCGGCTGTGCTCCCGCGCCCGATCACCAAGCGGTCACGCAGGGGAATCCGCAAGCCCTGCTTGGGTCCGAAGAGAGCCAGCAACGTCAGCATGCCGCTTATCTTAAAACGCCTTCAGTGCGAAAGACGGCGATCCTTCACTCGCGCTCTGTCTCGGGTCGCTTCGGGACAGACAAGATGTGGACCCAGGTTCGCTTGCCCCTTCCCACCCAGGTGGCGATGGCCTGGATCTCGGGATCGCTGCCCACCGCGATGCAGCCCCAGGTCCAATCGACGTCGGTGTTGGAGCGGCCGCCGTTCACGAAGGCGCGCGACGGTCCGTGGATTCCCACGGCGGTTCCGCTGAAACCCATCTCGACCTGCCTGGGCGTGGGATAGCCGACCGGAAAGAAGGTCCCATACTGCTGCGAGCGGCGAGGCGCGCCGAGCGGGTAGCTGCCGAGCGGTGTGCGGTGGTCCCCTTGGCGTCGCTTGCCGACGCCGCCGATCCCGAGCGCCACCGGAAAGACCCGTCGCGCCTCTCCGTCTTCGCACAGGCTGAGGGTTCGGGTCGCGATGTCGACAACCACGGCGCGCGCGTGCGGGGCGCAAGCCGTCGGTTCGCTGGGGCCTCGGTCGAGCGGGCCAGCCAGCAGGAGACCCAGGACGAGCGACAGGTGGACCATGCTTTCCTCCTCGCCCGCGCTGTCTTGTCGAGGCGGGCTGGACGATGGCTTTCGCAAGCCCAATGCCGTGGCGAACACCGGCGCGCGGACGAGGAAAATCAGATCGTTACAGACGCGTCCGCCGAACCAGGCGCCAGATCCCCGGCTGAATGTAAAGGACGTTTACAAGACGAATGCGGTCACCACGGGTGCTGGTGGCGTTCGTCTGTCACTCGATCGGGCGCTTGGCGAGACGCGCGCTCCTGTGGCATACGAAGGCTCATGTACGCCGTCGCCATCTCGGGAAGCCCCCGCAAGAAGAGCAACACCGAAACCCTGCTTCGCCGCTGCCTCGACGTGCTGAGCGCACAAGGTATCGAGGGCGAGTTGATCTCCTTGCGTGGGAAAACCATCAAGGGCTGCCGCGCCTGCGAGGCCTGCCGGCGCAATCAGGATCGGCGCTGCTCCCTAGGCGAAGATGATTTCCATCCGGTCTTCGAGGCCATGGTCAAGGCCGACATCATCATCGTGGGCTCGCCGGTGTACTTCGGCTCGGCCACCCCCGAGATGATGGCGCTGTTGGACCGGGCGGGTTACGTGGGGAAATCCAACGGGGGGATGTTTTCACGCAAGCTGGGCGGCCCGGTGACGGTCGCTCGGCGCGCCGGCCACAACTTCACCTACGCTCAGTTGCTGTTCTGGTACATGATCAACGACATGGTCGTGCCGGGCTCGACCTACTGGAACATCGCCCACGCGCGCGAGCCCGAGAAGGTGCTGGAAGACAAGGAAGGCCTGGCCACCGTGGATCGCTTCGCCGAAAACCTGGCCTGGCTGGCCAAGTCGCTGCGGCGCTAGAGCACCGAACGGTTTGAAGACCGAGTGAAATTGCGGAGATGCGAGCAGCCCGAGGCGCGAGGAGGGAAGATAGTCGACCTATCTGACCGACGAGCAACGAAGGGATGCGACGCAGATCCGCGATTTCACGACCGATTCAAACCCGTCTGCTGGCCATTCTCGACCAGGTGGACGCTCGCTACGGCTTCGGCATGCGGAACTTCTTGGCCGGGATCTTCTCGTTGTACTTCAGACTGGTGGTGCGCGCCTCGATGGTCGAGGGGCCCGCGGTCATCTTCTCGTAGAACCAAGTCTTGATGCCGTTCGTCTCGCGCCAGTCGCCGAACACGAGGGTGTAGGGGATCTCGCCGCCGGGTGACGGCTGTACGCCCGTCTGCTGGGCGCGCAGGTGCGTCTGGGCGTCGAAGCACAGCACGGCGGGCTTGCCCAACCGCTTGTGCAACTCCACGCATTCCAGGCCGGGGTTGGCATCCTTGGGTGGCGGCACCGAGGTGACCTTGACGTACAAGCTGGCGAGGTCGGGCTCGGCATTCCAGGCACCACCGATGCGCGCCTCTTCCAGCTCGACGCCGTCCAGCTTGCGCAGCCCGAAGATGGGATCCTGCGACCAGGCCACGCGACCATCGAAGCCCTGTCGGAACGCGCCCACGTTGGTCAGACTCCACTCGCCGAAGTTCTTGCCATCCGCGGTGGCCCAGTGCTCTTCGTGGCCGCTGGCGCCCTGCCCGGCCACCGTCAGGTCACGTTTGGCGTGCAAGCTACGCAGTTTCTTCCAGGCGTCGCGACCGCCCACGGCCTGGGCGTAGTCGGCCAGGATCGCCTCGGCGGGGCGCAAGGCTGGGACGGTTTCGGCCGGCGTCGCGGCCATGAGCAGAGCGAGAATGATGAGCTTCACGGCTGCGATGCTCGGGCCAAGTCCAAGGCGGCGTCAAGCACCATGTCGTGCCCGGCCAGGAACCCCGCGCGCGTCTCGCTCACCCGGCGATCGGGTTGCACGCCACGACCCTCGACGGGAACGCCCTTGGGCGTGCGGAAGTCGGCCACCGGGATTTGAATCATGGCCCCGCCCGGGAGCTGCTCGATCACCGAGCCGAGGGCCTCGCCCGCCGAGGTGTCCCCCACGATATGCGCGCGCTTGGCTTCTTGCATGCCCGCCGCGAAGATCTCGGAGGTCGAGGCCGTGCCCTCGTCGGTCAGAACGATGAGCTTGCCGGTGAAGGGCTTGATCCCCAGCGTGTTGGCGGTGGCCAGGACGTTGGTGAAGTCGCGGTACACGATGGAGCCAAGGGTGACAGGCTTGCTGGCGAAGCGCGCGGCCAAGGGAATGGCGCCGGCGCCGATGCCGCCGGGATTGCCGCGCAGGTCGACGATGATGGTCCTGACCTTGCGGGCGCGGAATCCCTCGATGGCCTTCTGCACGTCGGCCAACACCGGCTGCAGCAAGAAGATGTTGAAGGCCACCAGACCCACGTCCCCGCTCTGCTGGCTGATCACCTCGGGAACCACGGGCGACATGTTGAGCACCTGGATGGGTCGCGCGGGCGGCGGATCGCGCGTCAGCATCACATCGATCGGACGATCCTGGCCGTCGAGACCGCGCAGGCTGACCCGGCTGCCCACCGGGCCCGACAGGCGGCGCATGGCCATCTGACGAAGACGGAAACGCTCCTCCACCGGCCGCAGGGCCCGCCCCGCAGGGGGCAGCGTCGCCAGGTCGCGACCGCCGATGTGGCTGACGATGAACCCCGGCTTCAGCCCGGCGCGGTCCGCCGACGAACCCGGCCGCACGCGCGTGATGGTGGGTTTGCCTTCGATGCTGCGAACAACCAGGCCGGGATCGCCGTGGTCCGCCCCGACCTCGCGCACCCCGTCCACGCCCACCGCCGGCTCTTGCGCCAGCGCCATCTCGTCGGCGGGCGGTCCCGCGTCCTCGCCCGGACCATGCGCCTGCAGGTGCGATTGCCCCAGGGTTCCCAGCATCTGGTTGAGGAAGCGATAGAAGGTCGGCTCGTCGGGCGCGGCCAGGGCCAGCGGCTCGTACTTGGCCCGCTGGGCGTTCCAGTCCAGGCCACTCAAGGTCTTGTCGAAGTGCTTGTCGCGCACCGCCGTCCAAGCCCCTTCGAAGATGGACTGACGAATCTGGTGCGACGCCGATCCCGCTTGCCAAGGATGCACCCCCCCACTGCCGTCGGTGCTCAAGGGAACGAAGGTGGGCGGCTGATGGGCGGTGGAGGCGTCAGGCGCCGAAGCGGGCGCCGGGGTCTGGGGCGCCGGCATCTGCCCCGAGCAGGCGAGCGTGCTCAAACCCAACAAAAGAACAACGCGATGGCGAGGATTCAACACGGTCGCGAGTCTAGCGCCGGCCCGCCGCCAGATCGAGGCGGGTCCGGCTACGCGTACTGCCGCGCCCCGAAGATCGCCGTTCCCACACGCACCAGAGTCGCGCCTTCGGCCACCGCGATCTCCAGATCGTGGCTCATGCCCATGGACAGCTCGCTCAGCTCCACGTTGGGCCGAGCGATGGCGGCCTGCTCTTCGCGCAAGCGGTGCAGTCCGGCGAAAGACGGGCGTGAGATCTCGGAGTCATCGCCGAAAGGCGGGATGACCATCAGGCCCCGACAACGCAAATGCGGTAGGGCCGCGAACCTGTCGAGCAGGGCCGGCAGGGCTTGCGGCGGGACCCCGTGTTTCTGCGCCTCGCCCGCCACGTTCACCTGCACCAGCACATCCTGCGGTTTGGGCAGCGAGGCCACCTTGCGCTCGATCTCAGCCAGCACCTCGGCGTCCTCGACGGAGTGAATGAGCGCCGCCTTGCCCGCCACGTACTTGACCTTGTTGCTCTGCAGGGGACCGATGAAGTGCCAGCGCGGCGAGGCCAGCCCGGCAGCCTGCGCCGCGGCCTCCACCTCGACCCGCTTGTCGCGAAACTCCTGGCCGTAGCTCTCGCCGAAATCCAACTGGCCCTCGGTCAGCGCCGCCAAAACACCAGCCGCGGGGACCGTCTTGCTCACCGCCACCAAGCGCACGCTGCCCGGCGCACGCCCGGCGACCGCCTCGGCCTTCGCGATACGCTCGCGCACCTGGCGCAAGTTGCCGGCAAGGATCGGATCACGGGTCACGCGGCGGCCCCTCCGAAGGCCGGCGGCGGGTAGTTGGGCAGGGCTTGCAGGGCGCGCAGGTCGGCCACCACCTCGGCCACCGGCAGCCCCACGACGTTGGAGAATGATCCGCGCACTTCGCTGGCGAAGGCCCCGGCGATGCCTTGAATGGCGTAAGCGCCCGCCTTGCCCTGCCACTCGCGAGAATCCAGGTAGGCGCGCACCTCGGCCGCATCCAAGGATCGAAAGGTCACGCTGGTGCTCACCACGCGCTCCAGGGATCGCCCCGCGAAGTTCACGCAATAGGCGGTCAACACCTCGTGGCGTCGACCGGCCAAGCGCAACAGCATGGCTTGGGCATGGGCCTGGTCGTTGGGCTTGCCCAGGATGTCGTCGCCCATGACCACCACCGTGTCGGCGGTCAACACGGCCAGTGCGTTGTCCAACCCCAGCTTGGCCACGGCGGCCTGGCCCTTCTCGACGGCCAGGCGCTGGGCATAGGCGCGCGGCTTTTCGCCCTCCACCGGGGTCTCGTCCACGTCCACCGGGAACACCTGCACGCGCAGGCCCAGACGCTCCAGCAGCTCGCGCCGGCGCGGGGAGGCAGAGGCCAATATCAGGTCGGGCGGGCTGGTCATGGGACGAATATGTACCAGTTTTCGCCAGGCCCGGGTGTGGGCAAGCAACTTCGCGCGACCCCGTCCGATACCTCGGCCATGCCACGCCTGAAACCACGCCTTCCTCCGGTCGCCATGGTCGCGCTCTTCGTCGCCTGCAACCCGCGCGTCGATCTGGCCGCAGAGCGAGACACACCCGACGCTGCGCTCGCCACCGGCGCTGCCGGCCCAACCACGCCCTCGGCCGCCGTGGGCGTGCCCGAGTTGGTGGACCCGTCGCTCAACGCCAGGCTGATTCCCCCCAACCTGGCCCGGGTGGTCTTGCGCTTCTTGGGCCCGCTGCGCCCTCCAGATTCATCGGCCCCCCTCAAGCTGCGGGGCAGCGACGGCAGCCAGGTGGACATGGCGCTCGGTCCGACGGTGGCCTGCGCGGGCTCGGGCTCCTGCTACGCCGCCACGCCCGCGGCTCCCCTGTCTCCCGCGACCTCGTACACCGTCGAGGTCATCCCCGATGGCCTGCGCATGGAGGCCGGGAAGCCGGTTCCCGCGGGCGACGTCGGATCGTTCAGCACGGGCGACAGCGTCGATGAATACGCGCCCCTCATCACCGGCGTGGAGGTGAGTCTGTCCGAGGGCTGTGTGCTCGCCCGCTTCATCACCGACGAGGCAGCCTGGCCCGCGCTGATGGTGACCGCGGGCGAGCAGGTGGTGCAGATGGGCCTGGGCCCCATCGGCAGCAAGTTCGATGTGGCCGCGCGCCTCTGCGACCTTCCGCCCGATGTGGATGCCACGGTCAGCGTGCGCGCCACGGATCGCGCCGGCAATCCCACTGACTCGGCAGGCCTACCGGTCCACCTGCCACCCAAGTTGCCCCGGCTGGTCATCACCGAGGTCCTGGGGAACCCCGCGGGAAGCGAAGGCACCCAGGAATTCGTTGAACTACGCAACCTCGAGTCCGAGCCAGTTTCGCTGGCCGGCGTGACCATCGAGGACAAGACCGGCAGTGACGTCCTCCCTGACGTGATGGTGCCGGCCGGCGGCTTCGCCCTCGTGCTGCCCGATGCCTATGTGCTGGATGATGGCAAGGACCCGCCTCCGCGCGAAAACGCCGTGCTGGCGCGGGTTTCCGGCAAGTTGGGTGCGGACGGATTGGCGAACGCAGGAGAGTCAGTGCGCCTGGCCAAGATGGGCTACGTGATCAGTCAATACGGGGGCTGGGTCAACACCAACGCGACGGCATGGAACGGCCGAAGCGTGCATCGAATCTCCGTTGACTCATGCGACCAGCCCAGCGCGTGGACCAGCTCGCCACAAACCCCTACCCCGGGCTGGTAGCGACCCCGTGCGTCGCGATTGAGGGACAAATATATTGCCAGCATTTGCGGGGCATTTGCCAGGGAAAAGTGCTACAAAGCCGGCATGTCTGGGCACAATAGATGGTCGAAAATCAAGCACAAGAAGGAAGCCTCCGACTCGAAGAAGTCGAAGCTTTGGACGAAGGTGATCAAGGAGATCACGATCTCGGCCAGACTTGGCGGCGGCGATCCCAACGGTAACCCGCGTCTGCGTTCGGCGGTCGATAAGGCGCGCGCGCAGAACATGCCCAACGACACCATCGACCGCGCCATCAAGAAAGGCACGGGCGATCTCGAGGGCGTCAACTACGAAGAGTTCACCTACGAGGTCTTCGGCCCGGGCGGCACCGCCATCCTGGTCGACATCATGACCGACAACCGCAACCGCACCACCGGCGAGATCCGCAACCTGCTCACCAAGAGCAACGGCAACCTGGCGGGCTCGGGCTCGGTGGCGTGGATGTTCAAGAAGCTGGGTGTGATCGTCTACGAGAAGGGCAAGGTCGACGAGAAGAAGCTGACCGAAGCGGCCATCGAGCTGGGCGCCGAGGACGTGCGCGATGAGGACGATGAGTTCACGGTGCTCACCGAGCCCAAGGAGTTCGAGCGCATCCGCGAGGGCCTGAAGAAGGCCGGCATGCCCGACCCGGAAACGGCCGAGGTCACCATGGTGCCGCAGAAAAAGACGCGCTTGACCGGCAAGGAAGCGGAATCCGCGCTCAAGCTGCTGGACAACCTGGAAGACAACGACGACGTCCAGAACGTCTACTCGAACCTGGACGTCGACGAGTCCACCCTGACCGACGCCGAGTAGCTGCTCTCGTGCTCGCCCTTGGCGGCGTGCGCCTGGACGATCCCGGGGATCTTGGAATTGTAGGTCGTCCAGTCGGCGCTGGTGTACCCAAGCGGCACCACCTTGGCGACCACGATGAGCGCATCGGGGGCGACGCCGACGATGGTGGAGATCAGCTTGTCGAGACGATCCGCGGTGGTGGACTTGGCGTTGGAGCTGGTCAGGTCATTGGTGCCGATGTGCAAGAGCACGATGTCCGGGATGGTCTTGAAGGCCGGCGAGGGAATGAGACTCGAGATGCCGGCCGTGCCGTAAGTGCTGAAGCCGGACTCGACCGTGAAGCCATCGTGCCCTTCGTCAGGCGGGCATTGCCACTGTCCTTGCTGGCGAAAGCAAGCACCCCTTGCGATGCCAGCTCTTGGCGCAGCGCCTTGAGCTTGTTCTTGCCCTGGCAGTTGGGGCAGCGGACCATGTTCCCCCCTTGAAGGGCTTCGGCACCGTTGCAGAGCGCGTCGCCGAGGGCCCGCGCCACGCAGATTCCATTGCGACACACCGGATTGTTGCCGGAGCAGCCGCCGCAACAATCCGACACGGGAATGCACGAACCGTTGCACAGCTTGGTAGTACCCCCACAGGAAACGGTCGAGCTGGTCCCTGATCCTCCCGTGGCCGATGTCGAGGTGTCCGGTCCCGGTCCATCGGGGTTGGCCTTGCTGTCGAGCAGGGACAGGGCGGACGTCCGGGTTGCGCAGGCTGCCGATATCGTCACCAGACGCATCCGGCCTTGTCGGGCGCGAAGGGGTTGCCGAGAAGCGGTGGAAACAGGGTTTGCCCATCACCTTCTTCTTCAGGTCATCCACCGGAGATTCGTGCCCGAAGCACTCGTAGATGCGTCAATACAAGAGCGTTATTTAGCGCACCAATTTTCCGCGGTTCGCGGCTGGGCGTCAGTTGGGCAGGTACCCCTTGATGGCGCGGTACCAAAGATCCGCCATGTCCGAATAGCCCTTGGCGGTCGGGTGGACGTCGCCGCTGCCCTTGATGTCGGACCCGGGCAGCGTGCTCATGTCGACCATGACGACGTTATGGTTCTTGGAAGCGTGCGCCGTCACCAGATCGGGAATCTTCGCGATGTAGCTGGTGTAGTTCGAGTTGTTGTAGCCAAGCGGCACGATCTTCGCCACCACCACCAAGGCATCCGGCGCCGCCGCGACGATGTTGCTGATACACGTGTCCAGCTGGTTGGCCGTGGTGGCGGGATTGGCGTTGCTGGTCATGTCGTTAGTCCCCGCGTGCAAGAGCACGATGTGGGGCGTTGTCGAGAAAGCCTTCTTGGGCGGCACATAGCTCGTGATCTGCGCGACAGTGGCCCCGTCGTGCCCTTCGTGGTTCTTGGGGAAGGTCTTTCCGGATACCGCCGGGACATTGCCGTTGCTGAGCGATCCGATGAACGTGATATTCTGGTTGGCGGCCACGGCTAGCTTGAAGAGTCCCGAGCGGTAACCAGCGTCGTCGCTCGAACCGAAACCGTGGGTGATTGAATCGCCGAGCGGAAGGATGATGCACGGGCTTGCCTTGCAGGGGTTGTAGCCGCCGCTGCCACCGGGAGCGGATGCGTCGGGGTTGCTGTTGCCGCCCACGCCACCTTTGCCCCCTGCCCCCCCACCGCCAGACGATCCACCATTGCCACCCTTGCCACTCTCGCCACCCGCGCCCGCATCCGCGTCCGTGCGCCCTCCGGTGCCGGAGCCCTTGCCACCGGAAGCCGTCGTGCCGCCCGCCGTGTCGCTTGCAGTGCTGACACTGCCCATCGCGCCACCAGTTCCACCTTTTCCGCCCGTCGCGCTTCCGCCTTTGGCCGAGCTGCCCCCGGTCGCGGAACGGCCAGCCGTCGCCGAGCTGCCAGACTCGGCGGAGCTGCTGCCCGCCGAGGAGGACCCACCCTGACTGCTTTGGGAGTTGCCCGCCGCGCCCCCTGAGCTCACGCCCCCGCTGCTCACGCTGCCACCGCCCGAAGTTGTTCCTTGCGTGCTCTGGCCGCCGCTTTCGCCCTGAGAACCGCCGTCATTTGACGAGCAAGCAGCACTTCCCAACACAACAGCAAGAGGAAGGATGCGAATGAACGAACTCTGAATCATGGAATGCCTCCGTGTTGTGGGGCCAGATGACCCGTCGTGACACAAGCCGTCGATAATGGCGCGCAAACGTCCGAACGTTAATACCAAAGTTGCCTTTGTGCCCGGGACTTGTGTGGTGAGTGGGCGAGTGCGAGAAAGAAGAAGCTATGCCTGCTGTTCCGCCTGTGAAACCAACCAGCGCCGATGCGAAGTCCCGGCGGACGCGCATCCTGGGGATCGATCCGGGCACCCTTCGCTTGGGCTATGGAATCGTGGATGTGACCGGGCCGTCCAGCCTGACCTACGTGGAATGCGGGGTGATCTCGGCGCCGGCCAAGCAAGCGCGCAACGAACGCCTGCATATCATCGGACGAGGGTTGGGCGAGCTGTTCGACGAATTCGCGCCCGACCAGGTGGCCATGGAGCAGGCTTTTTACGGCAAGAACGTGCAGGCCACGTTGGCCTTGGGCGAAGCGCGCGGCGTGGCGCTGTTCCTGGCCTACGATCGCGCATTGTCGGTGGTGGGCTACGCGCCGGCACGGGTCAAACGAACCATCGTGGGCCACGGTCGCGCCAGCAAGACCCAGATTGGCTATCTGGTGCGCGCCATCTTGGGCATGCGCCGCCCGCCCGAAGCCGACGCCGCCGACGCCCTGGCCATCGCCATCTGCCACGCCCGCCACATGCCCCTGGCGCGGCGAAGCTAGGAACTAGCCAGGGCGGCCCGGCCAGAGGTAGGCTGCGCGAAACGATGTCTCTGGCACCCCGATGATCGCTTCCCTGCGCGGCACTCTGCTGGAAAACGGCCCTGACCACGTGGTCATCGAGGCCGGGGGCGTGGGCTATGCCGTCACGGTCACGGCCGCCGCCCAGCGCGCCCTGCCACCCACCGGCGCGGAGGCCCGCCTGTTCATCCACACCCACGCGGTTCAAGACAGTCCCTTGCAGCTCTACGGGTTCGCCGATGCCGATGAACGGCGGGTGTTCGAGACCTTGTTGAGCGTGCAAGGCGTGGGGCCCAAGGTCGCCATCGCCATCCTGTCGGGCTTGCCCATCGGCGATCTGGTGCGCGCCATCAGCGCGGCCGACGTGGCCACCTTGACCAAGATCCGCGGCGTGGGCCGCAAGACCGCCGAGCGTCTGGCCGTCGAGCTGCGCGACAAGATCGGCGTGTCCGCGGACGCGGGCCGCGAGTCATCCCCGGTGTTCGCCCTGGCCCACCAGGGACCGCAGGGGCGCAGAGGCGAGGTGGCGAGCGCGCTGCAGGCACTCGGCTACCGCGCGAGCGAATTCGAGACTGTCCTGCCCCTGCTCGACGAGAGCAGGCCCACGCCTGACCTCATCAAAGAGGCCCTGGCCGCCATGAGGAGGCGCTGATGGCGCGCAAGCGACACGAGGACGGCGTCCCCGACGAGCCAGCCAGCGTGGTCTCGCCCCAGGCCGACTCGCCCAAGGAAGAGGCGCTCGATGTGGCCTTGCGGCCCACTTCGTTCTCCGAGTTCGTGGGCCAACGCAAGGTGGCCGAGAACCTGGAGGTCTACGTGCAGGCCGCGAAGAAGCGCGGCGGGACCTTGGACCACGTGCTGCTCTCGGGTCCGCCCGGCCTGGGCAAGACCACGCTGGCCCACCTGCTGGCGCACGAGATGGGGACCCAGGCGCGCGTGACGTCGGGACCGGCGATGGAGCGCAAGGGCGATCTGGCTGGCATCCTCACCTCGCTGAGCCGCGGCGACGTGCTCTTCATCGACGAGATCCACCGGCTGCAGCCCATCATCGAGGAGAGTCTGTACCCGGCCATGGAGGATTTCCGCATCGAGATCGTGACCGGGGTGGGCCCCGGGGCCAGCGCCATCACCGTACCCATCGAACGCTTCACCTTGGTGGGCGCCACCACACGCACCGGCCAGCTCACCTCGCCGCTGCTCACGCGCTTTGGCATCGTCGAGCGCCTGGACTTCTACGCGCCCGAAGAGTTGACCACCATCGTGAAACGCTCGGCCCATATCCTGGGTATCCGGCTGGACGATGACGGCGCCGCCGAAATCGGTCGTCGCGCGCGCGGCACGCCTCGCATCGCCAACAAGCTGCTCAACCGCGTGCGCGACTTCGCCGAGGTCCGCGGCGACGGCCGGGTCACCGCCGAGGCGGCCGACTTCGCCCTGCGCCGGCTGGGGGTGGACGAGCGCGGTCTGGACGACGGCGACCGCCGCCTGCTCCTGGCCATCATCGAACGCTTCGACGGTGGGCCGGCGGGTATCGAATCGCTGGCCGCCGCGCTCGCCGAGGATCGCGACACGCTCGAATACGTGCACGAGCCCTACCTGATTCAACAGGGATTTCTGGTGCGCACGCCGCGCGGCCGCCAAGCCACGCGCCAGGCCTACGAGCACCTCAAGATCCCCATGCCCTCGGGTGGCCGCAACAGCCCCAACGGTCAGGGCAGTTTATTTTGATGGAAACCCTGGGAGGGTTTCCAAACCTTCCCGCGCTCTGGCTCCGGCGAGCAAAGCTCGCCTACGCCTACGCGTCTTGGCGGAAGCCATTCTCCCCACACCAATCCCAGCCGGTGCTGCGCGAGCGTACGATTTTCCGATAGGCCTCACGGAACGGCGCACGAAGCTGGCGCGCATCCGTTCCGTCGCTGGGGGGCGTTCCTGCCAGGACCTTCCTTAAGATCTCGGCAAAACGCGGCGATTGAACCTCAGTATGAGACATGCTGCCTTTGTAACTGCCGCGTTGGCCGCGCTGGGGGCCACGCTGCCTGCGTCCCCCGTCCAGGCTGATGCCGCGCAGATACTCCGCAGGATCGTCGTCGACCTAGAGGCCCCGCTGGCGATTCCCCTCAACAAGCCTCTGCGCGACCGTTTTGGCGTGGGGGCCATGCCGTCGCTGTCGGCCGCCTATCCGGTTGGCCGATGGACCTTGCTGGGGCTGCGCCTGCGCGGTGGGTTCCTCAGCGATGGCGTGGCGCCCTCCGATCCCTCGATTCGCGATCCGAACACGGGCGGCCTGCTCTCGCTCGCGGGTGTCGTACGTTTCCGGCCCCTGGCCGGGCATACATTCTCCTACTCTTCCGGCCCCTGGATCGAAGCGGGCGTAGGACCAGGCCTGACCGGATCCCTGCTGCGCGCCAGCGTCGAGGCCGGGGCGGGCTGGAACTTCCGCATGGGCAAGTGGCTCTTCGGCCCTGTGGTGCGCTACCTGCAAGTGATCGAGACCTCCGACGCGTTGGACAGCACCGATGCCAAGCTGGCGTTGTTCGGCGTTGAGGTCGTGCTCCACGATGCCCGCCGGCCCGCGCCCGTGGTGGCCGCGCCGCCACCACCACCTCCGGTCGAAGTGAGCGATCGCGACAAGGATGGCTTCCCTGACGATATCGACAAGTGTCCCGACAATCCCGAGGACAAGGACGACTTCGAGGACGGGGACGGCTGTCCCGATCCCGACAACGACAAGGACAACATTCCCGACAAGGACGACGCCTGCCCCAGTGAGCCAGAGACCGTCAACGGCGTCGAGGATCAGGATGGATGCCCCGACACGGCGCCCATCGTGGTGCGAGAGAACCGCATCCTGCTGACCGAGCACGTGCTCTTCGACACCAACCGCGCCCGCGTGCGCACCGCCGGTCGCCCGGCCCTGGCGGCCGTCTTGAACCTGTGGAAACAACACCCCGAATGGGACCACCTGGCCATCGAGGGCCACGCCGATCGACACGGCCCCGACCAGTTCAACGACTGGCTGAGCAAGGAACGCGCCGAGCGGGCGCGCACGGTTCTGGTCGAGATGGGTTTTCCACCCGACAAGATCGTGGCGGCCGGATACGGCAAGAAGCACCCGCGGGTGCCCGGCACGAGTGAGGATGCGGACACGCAGAACCGTCGGGTCGAGTTCGTCATCGTCAAGAAGGTCGAGGAACGACCGGAGGCGCCCGATCCCACTCAGCCGCCTCCCACC
>CAZHUY010000027.1:21799-38988 GCA_964535465.1 uncultured Myxococcales bacterium | reverse complement strand
TCGATTCGATCGAGGATGCCCCCGTGGCCCGGGATCAGGTGCCCAGAGTCCTTGACCCCGGCGGAGCGCTTGATCAGGGACTCCACCAAATCCCCGGCAGGGCCAACCACGCTGGCAACCAGGGCGATTCCCAGGCGCTCGCCCAGCGAGAGGTAAGGCATGAAGGCCCACCCTGCCACGAATGTCACTGTAAGTGCAGCTGCTAGGCCTCCCACAGCTCCCTCTATTGTCTTACCCGGAGACAATGCAGGCGCCAGCTTATGGCGGCCTAGCGAGCGACCCACGAAATAGGCGCCGGTGTCGTTGGCGAAGGTCACGGCAATGGCCAGCGCCACCCAGGCCGGGCCAGCGGTTCGGTGCACGAGGGGCAAGGCAGAGAGCAGGCCACCGACGTACAGGACGCCAAACTCGGCGGCGCACAGCCGCGCTCCCGCGGCGGGAATGTCCACGGCCCGCACCAGGACCAGCATCGCCACGGCAAGGATGGCGCTCAGGAGCCATGCCATGGCGAGATCGGGTCTAAGGAAAAGCGCCAGATAGAGCCCAGCCCCGACCAGCACGACCCCCAGCCGCTCGATCGTCGGCCGGCCCGGCATGGTCATGGAGGTGTACTCGCGAAGGCCCAGAATCGCGACCAAGAGACAGAGCGCGCCCAGTCCCCAGGACTCGCGCCAGAACACCAGGACCCCAACCGCTGGCAGGGCGACCAGGGCGGAGGCCACC
Organism: uncultured Myxococcales bacterium; assembly: GCA_964535465.1. Lineage (GTDB taxonomy): Bacteria > Myxococcota_A > Polyangia > Fen-1088 > Fen-1088 > Fen-1137. Next base: position 38,265 of record CAZHUY010000027.1, on the reverse strand, counting down.
CGAGCTAACAAGTTCTTCCGGTCAGGTGTCACGCTCGGGCACCTCCGTGCCTCAGCCAAGACTCCGAAGCTGCTCGCCCGTGCGACCGAAACGACGTTCACGCCCCCGATACGATTCGAGGGCTCGGATGAACTCGTCGCGGCCGAACTCAGGCCAGTAGGTTTCGGTGAAATACAGCTCCGCGTAGGCCGACTCCCACAAAAGGAAATTGGAGAGTCGCACCTCGCCCGATGTACGGATCATGAGGTCGAGCTGTGGAAGGTCCGTGGTCTGCATGACCGACTGAAAGTGAGTCTCGTCAACCGCGCTTGGATCCAATTCGCCCCGCTTGACCGAATCACACAGGGAACGTGCGGCCGAGACGATGGATTCGCGCCCCCCGTAGGAAAGGGCGAGACAAAGGGTCATGGATTTGTTGTTGGCGGAGTCGCGAATCAAGGATTCGAGGGCTTCGTACACCAAACCGGGAAGCCGCTGAACCTCGCCAATGGTTACCAGGCGGATGTCGTTGTCCATGATCTCGGCCCGCTCCGCCAGGACGTACTCCCGTAGAAGCCGCATGAGCATGCTCACCTCGTCGGGAGGACGATGCCAGTTCTGGGCCGAAAACGCGTAGAGAGTCAGAGCCTGGATCCCTATCTCGCGCGCGGCTCGCACCACCTCATGCACCGAATTGGCTCCGCGACGGTGCCCTTCGATCCGAGGCAGTCCCCGCTCCTTCGCCCACCGGCCATTACCGTCCATGATAATAGCGACGTGACGCGGTAACACGGCGGGATCGAAAGGCATAGACGCATTCGGGTACCACAGTAACGGTGTTCCTTCAACTGCTCCCGCACGCGCGCTCCTGGAAAACGGGTTTGTGGACCGCCCGGGAATCGTCTACCCTCCACCTGGAGCCTCTTCGCCGGCCCCAGAGCCCTCATGCGACAGGAAAGGTGAGTCATGAAAACCCGAGAAGATATCGAGTCATACCTGCTTCGGTTGGGCGTGACCAACGAAGACCTGGGCCACGACATTTGGCGGATCAAGGACAACGGTTTCGACAACCTGTTGGTCACCTTGGCCGGCCCCGTGGTGGTGTTCCGTCTCAAGGTCATGGACCTGCCCCAGAAGGGTCGGGAAGCCCTCTTCGAGGCTCTGCTCAGGCTCAACGCCCGCGAGATGATCCTCTCCACTTTTGGAGTCGATGACAACGCGGTCATCCTCTCTGCCTCCCTGCCCATGGAGGAACTGGACTTCAGCGAGTTCCAGGCGGTCATCGACGACATGGAACTGGCCATCAGCAAACACTACCCCGCGCTGTCGAAGTTTCGCCCGGCAGCCTAATTCGACCACTCAGCGACAACCTCAAGGAAGAATCCGTCATGGGAATATTCTCGCGACTCGGAACCCTCATTAAGTCGAATCTGAACGACCTCATCTCGAAGGCGGAAGATCCGCAGAAGATGCTCAATCAGCTGGTCACCGACATGCAGAACCAGCTGGTCGAGGCCAAGAAGCAAGTGGCGGTTTCCATCGCCGATCAGAAGCGCCTGGAGAAGCAGCGGGACGAGCAGACCGACCTGGCCCAGGAATGGGAGCGAAAGGCCATGCTGGCTGTGCGCGCCGGCGACGACAACCTCGCGCGCGAGGCGCTCAAGCGAAAAGGCGAGCACGAAACCCAAGCCGTCGAGTTCACCAAACAGACCCAGCTACAGAAGGACGCGGTCGACAAGCTCAAGGATCAACTGCGCACCCTCAACGACAAGATCGAGGAGGCCAAGCGCAAGAAGAACATCCTCATCGCTCGCCAGAAGCGCGCAGAGGCCCAGAAGGCCATCCAGGACACCATGCAGGGCCTTTCGGACACCAGCGCCTTCGACACCTTCGAGCGCATGTCCCAGAAGGTCGATCAGATCGAGGCCGAGAGCGAGGCTTCTGCCGAGTTGGGCAACGAGCTGACCGGCGACACCCTGCAGCAGAAGTTCAAGGCCCTGGAGGCGGGGAGCGTGGGTACAGACGCGGCCTTGGCTGAACTGAAGGTCAAGATGGGACTGGCGCCCGCCCCGGAGGCCAAATCCCTTCCGGCCCAGACCTCGAAGGATGGGGCTGAGAGCACGAGCGAACAGACCGCGGAAAACCGCAAACGATAAGGAGCAGCGCGCGCCTGTCACAGCGTAAACAGGAGACACCACAAGGCCGAGACGATGGCTCTGACAGTCCTGCTGGTCGACGACGATCCCCTGGCCCGTAATGCCATGGAGCGCGTCATCCTCGATGACGCCCGCTTGCGGTCCTCGAATCCCAGGGTCATCCAGGCGGCCAGCGGCGAGCAGGGCCTGGCCATGTTCGTCAACGACCGACCGGATGTGGTGGTCACCGATCTCATCATGACCGGAATGGATGGATTCGGGTTCTGCCGAGCCATTCGCGAGGCGCCTTTTGGCCAGCAGGTGGGGCTGATCGTGATCTCCGGCATCTACAAGGATGCCTCCCTCGCCACCAGCCTGGAGAAGGACGTGCACGCGACCTTCCTGCCCAAGCCGTTTTCGCGTACGGAGTTGATCGAGGCCATCCTGGCACGGGCGGGTCTGCCCACGCCCTTGGCGGCCCCCCTCGCGCCGGAGCCCCATGCAAGCGAGCCCGCCCAACCCTCGGGGTCTCCGGCTGCCATGGTGAGCGTCGCTGAGCAACCGCCCTCCCCGTCCGCGAGCGAAGGTACCGAGACCCTGCGCCTCTTCCCCCCCTCGCCCTCGGGACGAGGCGGTCCCACGGGATCGCTGCGCGATCGAGGGATCGCCAGGCTGCTCTTCGACCTCACCGACGGCGGCCAAACCGGCACGCTGGCCCTGTCGCGCGGTCAGGTTCGCAAGGAAATCTACATCCGAGACGGTCGGGTGGTCGCAGCTGACTCCAACCTGCGCCATGAGGCGCTCGGCACTCTCCTTTGCGCCAAAGGCATCATCGACGAGCGCCAACTTGCCTATCTGCTAGCCGAGACCAAGGCCCGCGGTCACAAGATGGGAGCGGTGCTGATCGAGTTGGGCTGGCTTTCGCCCGAAGACGTCCTGCAGTGCCTGGCCGCGCAGGTGCGCAAGCGTATCGGCGATTGCCTGCGCTGGAACGAAGGGACTTGGACTTTCACGCCCGGGGACACCTTCGGCGAGCGCATCATCGAACACGACTTGGACATCGAGCGCACCATCTTCATGGGGCTGATGCGTACCGCGGCTCCGGAGAACCTGGTTGCCCGCTTCGACGAGAACGGCGATCGCCCCATCCGCCTGGCGAGACGCTTTGACAGGCACCGCTCCGCTTTCGAAGGCGTGTTCGGGGCAGAGATCGTCGAGGCCATCGCGACCGGAGCCAGCGTGGGCTCACTCGCCCTTCGCGACGATGCCCACCTGGTCATCGCCGCCATTGATGCCCTGCTGGAATCGGGTCTGGCTGATCTGGGCGAGCCCAAGAGCGAACCTGCGTCGGCCGACCGGTCCGGAGCCTGGCAATCGTCCCTCTCTCTCGAAAAACTCGGCAATGAGGTCAGTCGGAGCACCGTCATCACGCCGAAGGGAGCCGGTGACGAGCTGTTCAGCCAGGTCTCGCGTAGCCCGACCCCTTCACCCGAGTCTCCGGCCGGCTTCTCGCGGCCCATAGAACACCACGATTCCGGCGAGATGGACATGGGCGTCCATGCCTTCTCCCTGGCACCAGAGCGGACCACGAATACCCAGTCTCCCAGCGAGGCCACACGCCAGGCCATCCTGCTCACCTACATGTCCCTGCGGGGCAAGCCTCTGTACGAGGCCCTGGGGGTGAGCCGCGATGCCCCCACCGCGGAGATCCTGGCGGCCATCTCGGCCCTGGCCGATCAGTTCTCACCGGGACGCGTGGCGGGCATCGAGCTCTCGTCCGCCGACCAGGCAACGCTGGAATCCCTGCGCGCGGCCCTGGATCAGGCGGCCCACCACATGGCCAATCCTCAGCTTCGACAGAGCTATGACCGCTCGCTGGCGCAAGCCGCTGCCGCCGAGATCGATCCGTTGGGCGCCGAGTTGGCCTTCGGCGAGGGCATGCAGCTTTACAACAACGACCGCGTCGCCGAGGCCGTGCCCAGGTTCCAGGCGGCCGTACAAGCCCGGCCCGATCAGGCCCTGTATCAGGCGTATCTGGGGTGGGCCCAGTTCGTGGCCCATGGTTCCACGCACGCGGAGACGGCACGCGAGGCCATCAGGCTAGCGCTGTCTCTCGATCCCGACCTGGCTGAAGCACACGCCATGCAGGGTCGTCTGGCCGCGACCGAGAATGACGCCGCCACCGCGCGCGCCTGCTTGCAGCGCAGTCTCGAGTTGCAGCCCGAGCAGCCGGAGACCATCGATCTGCTATTCGAGGCCTACCGGCGCTTGGACGATCCCAAGGGCGCGGAGACCTTCCTGCGCAAGTTGGTCGCTGCCCTGGGCGAGCGTGCCCGCCCCTTGCAGCGGCGTTTGTGGCGCGAGTTGGCCATCATCTATGAGAGGCAACTCGGCGACCGCTTGTCGGCACGCATCGCCTATGACACCGCGGCACGCCTGGCACCCGCCGACATCGACATCCTACGCAAGTCGGCCGAGATGAACGCCGAGGATCCCTCTCGATGGCGAGAGATGGCCAGGGCCATCACGGCAGAGTGGCAACTGAATCCGCAAGACCCGAGCGCCGGCCAACGGTTGTTGGACCTGTATGTGAAGAACAAGCAGAGCGGGGCCGCCACCGTCGCGGCGGCGGCCATGGTGTTGCGCGGGTTGGCCACCGAGGACACGCTGAGGCTGGCGAATCAGAGCAACAACACGGATGGGTTCCGCTTGCCGAGCAAGCTGCCCGCCGACTGGACCATCCGCCTCGGTTACCCGCCTGAGTTCACCGCCGTCGAGAACCTGCTCGCGCTCCTGGCTGAATCCGGCGTCTTTCCGCCCTCCAGCATTCGCGAGCTGGGGCTGCAGGAGAACGAATCCCTACTCGCCGGCCACGCCCAGCCGAGCCATTTCCGAGCCGCCCTGGTTGCCTTATGCGAACTGCTGGACCTGCCAGAGCCGCGCGTGTTCCTGCATCCCGCCTTCGCAGGCGAGGCCCACATGGCCCACAGCCAGCCCCCGGCCCTTTTCTGTGGTCGAGCCCTACTGGACCAGCCAGATCCCGTCGAGCTCGGGTTTCGGTTGAGCCGGGCCTTGGCCCTGGCCCCCTTGGGACGACTGGCTGGCTCGACACGATCGGGTGGTCAACTGCGTCCCTTCTTCATGGCGGCCTTGGCCACCGCGCGGGGTGGCTTGCGCAGCGAGAACCCGGCTTTCGAGGCAGCCAAGGCTCGCCTTGCTGCCCTGCCCAGCGCGGTGCGGGCGCGCATCGCGGAAAGCAGCCAAGCCCTGGTGCGAGACTATGGCTCGATCAATCTCACGGCCTGGACCAAGTCGTTGAGCCAAACCGCCACCCGACTGTCCCTGCTGATTTGTGGTGATTTGCTGAAGGTTGGCAGCGCCATCGCGGAAACGGAGGGACAGGTGGCGCTCGACAATCTGATCTCCTTCGCCCTCTCCCTCGAGTATCTGGACTTCCGCGGCGAAATCCACGCGAGCGAGTCATGACCCACGCGCGCCGCGCCACGTCCGTGACAGTAATCATTGTCGCTGGCCCCCAAAGCCTGTTATAGGGTTTACATTCAAGATTGTACGGGGGACTTGCGGAACGCTCCGGGGCCGCATCAGGATGGGTCCAGACGGGTACTTCCCGTACGGCAGTTGCACGAAGAAGTCCGGAGAGGAAGAATAATTGTGATGGCCCAAAGTCAGACGCATACGACGGCACGATTCAATGGAGTGAAGGTTTTCTCTGCCACCATGGCGCAAGAACGAGAGAACCTCGGGGAGAAGGTCACTGCATGGATTCGCGAACATCCGCAGTGCCAGGTGGTGGACACCATCGTGACCCAGTCATCGGACGAGGCGTTCCACTGCCTCGCCATAACCGTCTTCTACCTCGAAGACCGGCAGCCCAAGTAGTTCCGACAGCGTCGACGGTGGTGTGCGCAGGCGGGATCGGCACGGTCCCGCCGCGTTTGTTTATCCGCCCACGAAGACCAGAGGGTAGCTGACCGATCCGCCGCCCTTCTGTGACTTGGGGAATGACCACCGGGCGATCTGCGCGGTCATACAACCAGGCAAAGGCGTGTCCGCGAAGCTCGGGGCATCCACCCGTACGGCCGCAGGCTTGCCGTCCGCCCCGATGGCGAAGCTGATGATGGCCTTACCCGAACGTCCCTGCCCCGTCCGCGCGATGTTCATGTAGCAGCCGCGCACAGCCATCAGATTGCCCTTGATGATCTTCTGCACCTCTTCACCCGCCGGCTGGGTGGGAAGAACGGCAGCGGCTTGGACCTGGCTGGGTTCGACAGCCGGCGGCTCGGCCTTGATACGTGCGGCCCGACGAACATTTCCCATCAGCCCCTCGCCACGATCATCCTCGATGTAGGCCACCTCTGCCCCGGCTTGGGCCAGCTCGGCCCACTTCTTGTCGAATTCGGAATCGGCAGTCGGCGATTGGACGGCGCCCGTCGCACGCGGGAGTTGGCCGTCGGTCTTGCGCGCGCAAGCTGAAACCAGCACCCCTGTCATCAACCCTAGGACCAGCACCTTGGAGTTCCGCATGGCCGATAGTCTACACCCCGCGGGCAGGAGGTACATGAAAGTCAGCGGGCAACATGGTCTTGGGCCGAAAGGGCGAGGCCCTTTGTGCCCGACGCAACCTGCGCAGCACGAAGATCCAGAAGCCCAACGAAAGCGCTGAGATGATGATCCAGATGACCCAGTTCAGTCCGTGCAACAAGGCGAAGTTGTACAGCCCGTGAAAGAGCACGGGCAGCGCCAGGCACAGAACCCAATCCCTCCCGAGGTTCCGTTCGAAGCGGAGGCCTCGCCCTGCGAACTTGATCCGGCCGGCGTAATAGCCCATGCAACCGCCGAACAAGGCGTGGGCCGGAACGGCGAACAGAGCGCGCTTCCAAGCGATGCCTACCCCATGGCTGGTGAGGTACAGGTAGTTCTCGAAGGTGGCGAAGCCTAGCGCGACCGTCACACCGTACACCAACCCGTCGAGTGGCTCGTCGAACTCGCGCCAGTGATAGACCGCTGCCAGCAACACCACGCCTTTGGCCATCTCCTCGATCAGGCCGGAGAGCACGAAGGCTTCGAACAAGCGCGCCGGCTCGCCGCCCGTGTGCAACCACGATTCGGAGACGAGATCGGCCACCATGGTGGCCGCGGCTTGGGCTGCCAGCATGGCAAAGACGCCGAGCAGATAGGCGAACACCAGCGCCGAGAGCGGTTCGCGGTCATAGCGATCGCGCAAGTAGAAGTAGGTGAGCAACGCGAGAGAGGGCGCGGCGGCCACCGCGAGGGTCAGCATGATGGCCAGGTTACCATCGAATCGCGCCCCCTTTGCGCAGCGTGAAAGAGGCGTGGCCGACGGCACCGACGGGCGCTACAGTTCCTGAAGAACAAGACAAAGGGGGCGAAATAGTTTCGACGGAGGTAGCAAAACTCAGGTCGCGTGCCGAGGCGCCCGAGGCCTCGTAAAAACGGGCAAAAAAGAAACGCGAACGACAACTCGTTCGCTATGGCCGCCTAAAAAACGGACCATACCACGACCCCAGGGATTGCCTGCGACCTAGGGAAGTGGCCATTTAGCGGGCTTGGTGATCGAGCAGAGTTTTCCGGTTCGGTCGCGACACTTAGGGAAGGCTGGTCTGAAGGACGCCCGGCCGGCGGGCCACCCTGCAGACGAGACTCAATTCGCCGGACACGCACGTAGTGACTTGAGCAGAGCGCTTCCGGACCCGGGGGCAGTACCCGGCGCCTCCACAATTTCTGGGACTAGAAGCTTCCCATCACGGCCACGCCGCCGGCCTGGGGCGCAAACCAGCCCGTCCAGGCCAGCGATGAACCCGACTGGCCGTGCTTTTGGTAGCGGCTGACGTCGTCGATAGTCAGCACCAGAATGACCCCGGTGACCAGCACGGCCGCGCCCACCCCGGTGGCGATGTATCCGCCCAGCACCTTGTTCTTGGCGGTGGACACCGCGCTCTCGGCGTCCGCCTTCTCGACGTCGCACTCCTTGTTCCACTGACCGCTCCGATTGTCGCAAGCCCCACCCACGCGGAACTTGGCCTGGACCTCGTCGAATCTCTTGTCGGCGTCGTCGCGCTCCTTCAAGGCCGACAGCAGATACCAGGTGCCGCCGCCGGTGACAACCGCGCCCAGAGCCAGGGTTCCCCAGGCCCGCCAACGCTGACCAGAGACCTTGGAGCTCTGCTTCTCGTAGACCTCGGGCTTGGCCTCCATCTCGACGGTCAGGCGGCGGGTGCGGCCGGTCTCGATGTCCACCTGAGCTCGGTAGGGTCGAAACTCAGAGTGCGAGATCTCCACGTCATGAAGCCCTGAAGGAAGGCGCAATGTCCCCTCCGTCATGGTGCGCGGCCTTCCATCGACCACCACGTCCACGCCCGACACCGCGCCTTCCAGCGTCAGCATGCCCGCCTGCCCGTCGCTGGTGTCCTCCTCCAGCGACAGCTCGACCTCCCAGGTCTGCCCCTGGCGCAGATCGCGCTGCAAGCTGGACGTGCGGTAGCCCACCCGCTTCAAGGCCACCGTGTGCGAGCCGGCTTCGACCGGCAGGTTCACGGGCAGCGGTGTCTTGCCCACCATGGTGTCGTCGAGATAGACGTCGGCCCCGGGGATGGGCGTTTTGACCTTGATGCTGGCCAACTCGCCCTTGGCCGGCAGAAGGCGCAACTCGACCTCCTTGGGCACACCGGCGGCGATCTCGATCTGCTGACGCAAGGGCGCCTGCCCGGGGGCCATGGCCGCCACGAAGTGGGGCCCGCTGCCCAGCGGGATGGGCTCCTTGAGCCAGTAGGTTGTTCCCGTGCCGGCATCGATGGCGATGGCGCTGTCCGGGCTGGGCAGGTCCGCCACCACCTTGACCGTGGTTTCACCCACCACCACGTTGTCCACCTCGATGACTGCTGGCAGCCGTGTCTTGATCTGCAGCTTGCCGATGCGTCCCGCCTGATCGTCGCGCAAGCGCCGGGCTTCTTCCAAGCGATCGGGGGGGGTCCTCTCCGGGTTCGCCAGCAAGCGGTCCAACTCGGCCACCGCCTCGACCGGACGGTTCAGGGCCGCGCAGATCTTGCCCACGTTGAACAAGGCCGGGCTGCGCCCCGATTCCACCTGAATGCGTCGATACTCGGCCAGTGCCGCCGTCAGGTTGCCCTCGTCGTAAAGGACGTTGGCCAGACGGATGCGAGCCCGCAGCGGGCTGGGCAGATCCTCGGCCTCGGCGGCCAGGGCCGGTGCGCCCCCAGCGATAAAGAAGCAAAACAAAGAGATGGCGCTGAAGGTTCTCGAAGCATTCATGACGCTAATTCCCCAGGAGTATCTGTTCATTGGTGATCAAGTCGTGGTCGGCTTTGGAGGGCTTGGGCAGCTTGCTGGGCCTGGAGGGCAGCCCTTCACGCGGTCGCACCTGATCGGACGCGGGTGCCGGCTCGGGTTGCGCCACCGGCACGGTCGGCGGTCGGCTGGGTGCGGGCGCCGGTGACAGCAAGCCCGATGTCTCCGGCGGGGTCAGAGGATCGGACCGCAGAGCCGCGGGCGATGGACCGGCGAGGCCTCTCTGGCCGGGGCGCGGCCGCGAGCCGGCTTTGCGCACGATTACATTGGTGCCTGCGTCGGGTCCGCGCGCCGACGGTGCAAGCGCGCCAGGAACGGCCGGGACCACCATGGCGGTCGGCGCGGGCGCAACCATGGGGGCAGCGCTCTCAGGCATCGGTTTCGGGGCGGGTCGCGAAAGCATCCACGCCGCCACGGCACCGGCCAGCAGCACGCCTGCCCCGCCCAACACCATCCCTATCCTCCCCCGCCGGGCCTTGGCCAACCCGTGCAAGACCGCCTGAGTCTCCGGGCCGGCAAGCCGCGCCGAGGGTTCGGGGGACGGCGCTTGCGCGGGACGTGCGGGGGAAAGCGCTTGCGCGGGACGTGCGGGGACTTCGCCCTGACCCTCATCGAATGCGTCCAGCAACCGCGCCTTGAGGTCCGCCGCTGTCTGGGGTCGATGCGCGGGGTCCTTCGACAGGCATTCGAGGATCAGGCGCTCCATCCTCGGCGAAACCGCCAGCCCCGCCCTAGCCTGAAGAGGAGGGGGCGGATCCATGAGGATCATCTTGTAGAGCCCCTGGATGGTCTCTGCGTCGAAGGGCGGGCGACCGCCCAGCACCTCGTGCAGGATCACGCCCATGGCGTAGATGTCGGAACGCGGATCGTCGCTGCTGCCCGACAAACGCTCAGGCGCGAGGTAGAGCGCGGTTCCCGGGATCATCCCCGGGGTGGTCAGGGAGGTCCCGCCCTTGACCTTCGAGATGCCGAAGTCCAGCAGCTTGGCCAAAGACTTGCCGGTCTTGGGTTGGCAGATCCAGATGTTCTCGGGCTTGAGGTCGCGGTGGACCACCCCGGCATCGTGAATCGCGGAGAGGGCATCGCAGGCTTGTTCGAACCAGCGCCGCAGCTCCTCGCGCGTGGGCGGCACGTCCTGGCGCATGCGCGCGTCCAACGAGCAGCCGTAGAGGAATTCCATCGCGAAGTACGGCCGCCCGTCGTCCAGGGTGCCGTAGCCCAGGATTTGCACGATGTGGGGCTGGTTCTCGCCCAGTCGCCTGGCCACCTCCGCCTCGCGACGGAAGCGCTCCTTGGCTTCTTCCAAGCATTTCTGGCGAAAGGTCTCCTCCGGGATGCGCTGGACATCGTCCAGGCGCAGGACCTTCACCGCCACCTGGGCTCCGCTCAGGGGCTCCTTGGCCGCGTACACGATCCCCATCCCGCCCTCGCCGATCCTGCGCATCACCGTCCAATGCCCGAGCGTCTTGCCGATCAGCGGATCCGCCGTCGCGGACGAGCGCGCATCGTAGACGGTGGCTGCCGAACCTACCGGCGAAACCGAGGGGTCATCGAAGATGGTGGCCGCCGAGCCCAGCCTTTCAGCCGCGGACTTGGCCGGACATTGATCATCTCCCTCCCGGTGTTCGGTCTTGCAGACTGGACAGGTTCTCATACGGAACGTCTCGCGGTGGCGCAGACGCTTTCACGCAGGCGACCGGCTGTCAACGTCAGCCATGCCCCTAATCCCGACAAGCCTCGCGACCACCACAACCACGACTCCGCGCGGCTATCGCGAGATTGCGGGGCCACCCTGAGGGGCGGCCGCTCCCCCCTTCCCGTCAACCCGCCCCTGGCCCCGCTGCTGCTGTTAAGAGGCCAGGGACGGGTTGACCAACGAGCGCTCCCCAAGAGCAAGGCATGTGCCACCGCCCCCTGGGGTCGTATCTGGCGCCGGCTCGCCAAATCCACCTGCCGACCGTCTCAGAATTTTGAGGCTTGCCAACGCCGGGGCGGACCTCGGTCGCCGGTTGTCGCGGGCACACAAGACCAGGTCCACCTGCCAGGAGCAGGTCTGCGCATGGCCGGGACAAAAGCCCGGTATTACACGATGCAAGTCACACTTTAAATTCACCCATACAAACCACTGTATTCACAGGATATTTGCCACGCCACAACGCCCTCATCCTACTGCCAAAACAGCAGCTTGAAGAACCGCCTCCGAGCAAGCGCCACGCGACTTCGCCGCGCCTACCGCGGATGACGGGGCAGGCGGGTGTCTTGACATAGCGAAGCTCGTCTCCTAAGAAACCGCCCATGCTGACCGCTCGCAGGATCGCACGCGCACGGGCGCGAGATCTGCACCTGGTCAGCCTGGTCCTACTGGCCGCCCAGCTCCTCTCGTTCGGCCACCTGTTCTCCGTTCGCCACGTCACCTGTGCCGAACACGGCGACATCGCACACATCGAGCGTGCGCACGGTCAGTCGCATGACCCGTCCGCCGTGGAGGCGAGTGTTCCTCCCCGGCCCTCTCTCACCTCGACCACGGCCAAGATTGGCGCCGAACACAGTCACTGCCTCGTGTGTTCCGAGGCCAACCGGCGCTGCCTCCTCACCGGCCCGGCACAGGCGTGCACCGCGCCCTCGCTCGTGGTCGCCGCGAGTCACGCCGTCGCCATCGCGGCCTGCTCACCCATCGAGCTGCTCCTCCTGTCGCCCAAGAACTCTCCTCCGTCTGCCTGATGGTCCGGCGGCCAGAGCGCCGCTCACATTTTCAGGCAACAGCAGGAAAGCTCGGCCGGGGGACGCCGCCGCTTTCCCATTGGCTGTCGGCGTCCCGTACGCACTCACTTCACGGAGAATCTGTCCATGCTTTCCATTGCCCTGTTCACCACGCTGGTGGCCACCGCGGCGACCAGCGTGCTGCCACCTGACGAGCCCGCGGACGCCGCGCCCTTGTCCGGCCCGCTTCCCCCCGCCGAAACCACAGCTCAGCCACCGGTTGTCCCGCCCTCGCCTTCCAATCAAGAGCTGCTGACCCGCATCGAAGCCCTGGAGGCTCGGCAGGCCCCCCCCCTGAGCCAAAGCCAATCCACGGCCGGAGTCTTCACCCAGAATCGCTTCAACCCGGACATCTCGCTGATCGCGGACTTCGCCCTGGCCGGCGCCAACGTCAGCGACGAAACTGCGGAATCGCTCTCGCTGCCAGGCTTTCTCGGCGAAAGCGAGCGGGAGGGCAAAACGCGGGGGTTCAACTTCAACTATCTCGAGTTCGCCATCACGGCGGCCGTGGACCCCTATTTCGACTTCGTGGGCATCGTCGCCCTGACCCCCGAGGCCGTGCACCTCGAGGAGACCTACGTCACCACGCGCCTCCTGCCCTTCGGATTCCAGCTTCGCATCGGCCAGTTCTTGTCCGCCTTTGGCCGCCTTAACGGGATGCACCATCACACCTGGGACTTCTACGACGCGCCCCTGGTGTACGAAGCCCTCATCGGGCTGGAAGGCTTCAAGGACCCTGGCATCCGTCTGTCATGGACGGCCCCCGTCGACTTCCTGCTGCAACTCAACCTCGAGGTCTTCCAGGGACGCCCCCATGAACCGCGGCTCTTCAATGCCAGCGGCTTCGAGCTGACCGCGCAAAATGGAACCGTCCTCACGTCAGAGCAACCGTCCGTGCCGGCCATGCTGGTCGGCTCGCTCAGGACATCGTTCGACGTGGGCAACCACGTCTTCCTGACCGGGGCCTCGGTAATGTACGGGCACGCCTCGCAGACCAGCATCGCGGGCCATGCCAGCGATTGGGCCTACAACGCCCCGGGTACCATCCTCTATGGCGGCGAACTGACCTACAAGTACCTCATCAGCTCGTACCGCAGCGTGGTCTGGCAAAGCGAATACCTGGGCACCGTGTCGTCCGGTGATCTGGCGCTGGCCTCCGATGGGCTCGTCCATTCGCAGAAGAGGCGGCAAGGCGGCTTCTACAGCCAGCTTCTGTGGCGCTTCGACGAGAACGGGCACTGGCGCGTGGGAGGCCGGTTTGATCTGCTCAACCAGAACTCAATCAAAGTCGACGGGGCGAGCGAGTCGCTGGGTGACATGCTGCAACGTTACACCGGCTTGCTCGAATACAGCCCGACCGAGTTTTCTCGATTCCGGCTGCAGTATGCGCACGATCGGTCTCGCTTCCTCGCAGGCGAGCGCGAGGGCATTCACGAAGTCATGCTGCAGATGAACGTCGCGGCGGGGCCCCACGGCGCTCACGCATTCTGAAAGGGAAAGTCATCATGAGAATCACACATCTTCTGATCGCCTTCGCGTTCAGCTCCGTGGTCGCCACGTCCGCGCAAGCCAAGCCCAAGATCGTCGTCACCTACCCGCACATCGCGTCCTTGATTCAACACATCGCCAAGGACCAGGTCACGGTCACCACCCTCGCCAAGGGCAGCGAGGATCCCCACTTCGTGGTCCCTCGGCCCTCCTTCATTGGCAAGCTTCGGCAGGCGGATCTGCTCTTCATCAGCGGCGGCTCGCTGGAGATCGGGTTTGTTCCCCCCCTCGTCCGCCAGGCCAACAACCCCAAGGTCGTGGCGGGCGGGCTTGGCCTGGTCGATCTGTCCCAGGCCGTGAACTTGATCGATGGGTCGGCCAGCGTCAGCAGGTCGAATGGCGATGTCCACCCCGAGGGCAACCCCCACTACATCCTCGACTGGCACAACGTCCCGAACGTGGCCCGCAAGATCGCCGAGGTGCTGATGCGCACGGATCCCGGCGCCACCCATGCCTACCAAGCCAACCTGAACGCGTTCCTGACCCGCTGGAAGAGCAAGAGCGACGAGTGGGATAAGCTGGCGATTCCCCTCCGAGGCAAGAAGATCATCCAGTACCACCGCCTGTTCAATTACTTCGCCGCGCGCACCGGCCTGAAGATCGTCGCCGAGCTGGAGCCCAAACCAGGCATTCCGCCCACCAGCCGACACATCAAGGAGTTGATCGCCTCCAACCCACCGGGCAGCATCTTCAAGGTCGTCACCGACCCCTACCACGAGCACAAGACGGCCCAGGGTCTCGCCCAGAAAATGGGGTCGGTTTGGGTGATCCTGCCGCAGGATGTGAACGCGGCGCCAGGCGCCGATGACATCTTCGGCCTGTTCGACACCATGCTGGCCAGCATCTCGAAATGACCGACGTCCTGCTGACCGCGTTCCTGCTCTCGGTGGTGCTGCTGGGCATCCATTCCTACTATGGGCTGCACATCATCGAGCGCGGGATCATTTTCACCGACCTGGGGATCGGACAGATGGCGGCCTTGGGCGCGGCGGGTTCCATTCTCTTCCTCGACGGGAAGTACATGTATCCGGTCTCGCTGGTGTTCTCGTTGGCCGGGGCGTTCCTGATCGCCCTGTCGACCAAGCGCACGCGCAACCACGAGGCCTTCATCGGCCTGCTCTACGCCTTCGGCATGAGCGCCGCCGTCATCGCCCTGTCCCGGTCCCCGCGCGGCGCCGAGGAGATGGAACACCTGGTGGCCGCGGACATCCTCTTCGTGTCGATGCCCGCGGTGCTCAAAACCGCCATCCTCTACGTCGTCATCGGGGCCGTGCTCTGGCTCGGCCTGGGTCGGTTGCGTGGCATCTGGCGCGAGCTGCTCTTCTTCGGGACCTTCTCGATCACCGTCACCAGCTCGGTCAACCTGGCCGGCGTTCTGGTGGTGTTCGCCATCCTGGTCGCCCCCGCCTTCATCGTCTCGCACATGCAGCGCTCCTTCAGAACCAAGCTCCTGCTGGCCTGGGGCATCGGGACCGTCATCAACCTGGTCGCCATCCTGGCCTCCTACTTCCTCGACCTTCCCACGGGACACACGGTGGTAGCGCTCTACGCCCTGAGCGGCATCGTGACCACGCTCATCGGCGGCGCCGGCAAGCCCTCGCTTCCCAAGCCTGCTGCCTGAACTGGCCGACCTCGGGCCTGGACGCAGTCACCTGAGTGGGGAATCAGGCCGCTCGAACGCGGCGCACCAGGGAACGGGTGAGAAGGTGGAAAACCGCGCCATCGAGTGACATGTTTGGCCGGCGAAGGTGTTCTTCACCTAACTACTAGCCACTACCATGGACACTGTCCTCACCCTCCTCGTGGGCAGGGATGTTCCTGCCCACATTCGCATTTGGTCGGCGCTCGCGCCCGCCATCCTTATCTTTGCCCTGTTCTTCGTGGGATTCGCGGTGTTCCTGATTCGCTGTGCTCTGTACGGCGTACCCAAGGACCCGGAAACCGTCAAACGGGGCGGCAGCCTCCTGGCCGTGGAGTTCCTGCGCCACTATTTCTTCTGGCTCGTGCGCCCGGCCTGGAAGGTCCTTCAGTGGACCGGCGTTCCCCCCACCGCCATCACGACACTGTCGGCGCTCGTGGGGATCGGCGCGGGAGTCGCGGCCGCCGCCGGACGATTCGCGCTTGGCGGTTGGCTCTTTGTCTTCTCGGGAATACTGGACTCGATGGACGGCAGGTTGGCCCGGGAGCGCCAGCAGGTCACCCCCTGGGGCGCCGCCATCGACTCCATCCTGGATCGCCTCTCCGACATGGCCATTCTCATCGGGTTGGCCTGGTACTACCGCTCGAGCTGGGTGCTTTTGGTATGCCTCTTCTCGATGAACGGGACGGCGCTGGTGCCCTACATCCGCGCGCGTGGCGAGGGTCTTGGGGTCACCGTCAAGGAGGGTCTCGCGCAGAGGGTGGAACGCGTGCTGTATCTGGGCGTGGGGTTGGCGTTCAGCCCGATCCTCGAGGCCATGGTCTCTCCCACTGACCCGCACCCCATGCACTGGGTGGCCGTTGTCGCCCTGGTCGCCATGGCCATCACGACCAACTTCACCGCGGCACAACGCTTCATCATCGTGATTCGGGCGCTGAAGAGAAAGCACGGGGTGCCGGTGCCCGCGCGGTCCGCCCGCTTCAGCCATCTGCTGCCACACCTTCTCACCACGGCGTTGGCCACCGCTACGGACTTCCTCTTGATGTACACCCTGGTCC
>CAZHUY010000027.1:0-21789 GCA_964535465.1 uncultured Myxococcales bacterium | reverse complement strand
GTCACTTCCGCCTCAGCCTGCCGGTCGCGACCAGCCTGGGATGCCTCTTGGGCGCCGGTGTCTACCTGAACCTGGCCCGCCTGGCCGCCCTGCACTCACCCCAGTGGCCACGCCCCATCTACTCGAAGTATCTCTTCCTCTCGTTCACCAGCCTGCTGCTCAACGTCGGAGGCGTCTCGCTGATCGGCACACTGCCGGTCTTCCCCTTCCCTGTTGGTTGGCTCTTGACCCGCCTGGCGGTCCACGCCTTCTGGACGCTCCCTCTGCACAATTCGGTCATGCGCAAGCCGTACCATGCCGACGACCTTGAAACAGAAACCGGGCGCTAGGATCCTGAGCATCATGCTGGCGGCGTCGGTGGTCGCCACGCTGGCTGACTATGCGCTGGCCTTCTCCTTGGTGCACGGACTGGAGCAACCCGACTGGCTGGCTACCGCATTGGGATGCTCGCTTGGCGCGGTGGTGAACTACCTCATCAACCGGCGGATTACCTTCCGCAGCACACAGGCCAAGGCACCTGAGTTCATCCGTTACCTTCTGGTTAGCGCGTCGAGCTTGGTGCACAACACGGTCGGAGTTTCGCTGCTGAGTTACCTCTTACGCCCCTGGCTGGGCAAGGTGGCCTATGACTTCTCCTGGGTCCTGACGCGGGTGGTGGTCTTCTATTTCTGGAACGCGCGTCTGCAAACGGGGTATGTGTTTGCCCGACGTGCTCCCCGCGAACCTCCATCCCTTGCTCCCATGTAGCCAAGAGGCGCCCCTTGGCTAGCCCCGCTTGGATGCGCCGACTCGAACGCACGCTTGGTCGGGTCGCGCTGTGGTGCTTTCGTCGACATTTTCTCGCGCTGATTCTGGTGGCCGTGGCCTCCCTGGCCGGACTCTGGTGCGCGCGCGGACTCTCCCTCAAGGCCGACCTGAGTGAACTCCTGCCTCGTTCCTCCTCGACCGTGCGCGAGCTCGAGGCCATGCGTGCCAAGGTGGGAGGCGTGGGCTACGTGGTGGTGGCCCTGCAGGGGGGCTCGCTACCCCAACTCAAAGCCTGCGTCGACGCGCTCACACCCAAGCTGGCCACGCTGGAAGGCATCCGCTTCGCCGAACCCAGACGCGCCTCGGAGTTCTTCAAGAAACAGGGGCTCTACTACCTGTCGCTCGACGATCTGCGTGAGCTCGATGGCCAAATCCGCGAACGAGAGGCCTACGAGTACCGCAAACGCAACCCGCTCTTCGTGGACCTGAGCGAGGACGAGCCACCGCCCGCCCTCGATGCCTCGAAGTTGCAGGCCCTCGCCACAGACACGGCAGCGCAACGGCTGGCGGGCAACGGTGAAGGTTACCTCATCGATCCGACCGACAAGCTGGCCATCATTCTCCTCAAGCCGGCCGGCAGTTCGACCAACCTGGACTATGCCCGGCAAACCATCACCCGTGTCGAAGACTTCCTCGAACGCCAGGACCTGAAGCGCTTCGGCGCGGACATCACCTATTCGCTCACCGGGACCTTCAAGAAGAAGCTCGACCAGCAGGCTCAGTTGATGCGCGATCTCGCGCTCACTTCGACGGTGGCGGGCATCCTCATGGTGCTGGTGTTGTTGTGGCACTTCCGCGGTGTCATGGCCCTGGTGTCCATCTTCGTGCCCGTGGGCGTGGGATTGGCCATCACCTATGGTTTCACGGCCGTCGCCTTCGGCTCGGTGAACCTGCTGACGGCCTTCCTGGGCGCCGTTCTTGGCGGTCTTGGAACCGAGCATGGTATCCACCTCCATTCGGGCTTCGCGGCCCGCCGCGCCGAGAGCGAGTCGCCCGAACACGCCGTGCGCGAGACCTTCGAGCACACGGGCGCCTCCTCGCTGGTGTCCTCGGTGGTCGCGGCCCTGACCTTCTTCAGTCTCTCGTTCTCGGACTTCCGTGCTTTCCGAGAGTTCGGGCTCATCGCCGCGGTGGGTATGGTGGTCGGAGTCTTGGGCTATTTCGCCACCTTGCCCGCCCTGCTGGGGTTGGCCACCCGTCTGGGCTGGCGCCCACAGGCCGAGCACGTCATCTCGGGACGCGATTCGTTCCTGTCGACCGGGCTCGCGCGCCACGCCCGCGCCATTCGCCTCGCCTCTCTTCCCCTGTTGCTCCTCCTCACCGCACTGGTTCCCTTCGCCCGGTTCAACTACGACTTCGGTACCCTGGAAGACAACGACCTGAAATCCTACCAGCTCGACCGCCGCGTGAACGCCTTGCTGGGATACTCGCAGACGCCCACGCTCATTCTGGCCGAATCACCCGCCGAGGAGCGTGCCTGGGCACGTGCGGTCAATGAGCGCAAGAAGAGCCTGGGGGCAGGCAGCACCGTCGACTTCGTCGCGACCGCCAGCATGCTGTTGCCCGACAACCAGACGGAGAAGTCCCGCATCCTCGCCGCCCTGCACCGCCGCTTGAACAAGATCGACCCTGAATCCCTGGCGCCCAACATGCGGGAGAAGTTTCAGAGCTTCCTCGCCATGACCGAGGCGCGTCCCTTCACTTGGGCCGACCTCCCCCAATCGCTGCGCAACAACTTCGAATCCGCCACCGGCGAGCCGCTGCGCTTCGTGATGGTTTATCCCAAGGTACGCATGAGCGATGGATTGGCCGTGCAAGCCTTCGCCCACGAGCTGCGCACCCTGCCGCCCATCGAAGGCCAGCAAGCGCGCGTGGCCGGAGATTCGATGATTCTCTCCGAGATCATCGATCTCGTGATGCGGGAGTCCGCCCCCGTCCTCCTTGGTGCCATCACCGCGGTGCTGCTGGCCCTGTGGATCACCGAGGGGACTCTGGCCGGCGCCCTCCTCTGCCTGTCCCCGACTCTGGTCTCCGTCATCGGCCTCGCGGGTCTGATGGTTCTCGGAGGCATCAGGTTCGACTTCCTGAATGTGGTCGCCATCCCGGTCCTGGTGGGGACCACCGTCGATGCCGCTGTCCACTTGAGGCGTAGGCTGCGCGCCTCACCACCCGAGGAGTTCGGAGAGATCCTGGCGCACACCGGGCGTGCCATCTGTGGTGGTCTCATCACCAGTGCCATCGGGTTCGCGGCTTTGGCCTTTGCCAGTCATCCGGGGTTGCGTTCGCTGGGCCGGCTCACCATTCTTGGTTTCTCGTTCAATCTCCTGGTCACCCTGATCCTGTTCCCGACAGTCTTGCTGCGGATTCAGGAAAGAAAACACGCCAAGACGACCGGCAAACTGGCCGCGTAAACCAAGCCTGGTCCGCGGCCATCCCTTGCTCGGCATTCAGGTCGTCCAGCGATACCGCCAGGACCGCCGAAAACCGCTCGCGATAGGAACACCGCAGGCGGCACGAGCATCACCAGATCCACCACCAGCGCCGTTAGCCCTCGGCTGGATGACGCTCCCTTCAAGCTCAAGAGGCACCTCCCCGACTCCGTCCCAGAACACGAGGACCGATCCGCTCAGAGGTATTTCCCTTGTCGCATTTCGCACTCCTAGGTGATCTCATGTGAACACCTGATCCCATGACAGCTCTTCTCGTCCCGCGAATGGTGGAACCACCGCGCTCCCATGACCCTCATCACGCGGTTGAGATTCATCGACGCTGTGTCAAAATCTTGCCTGGCCGCCAGGTCGGAGGAGAAACGCCTTGCCCGTAGAAGTGGATTCCAAGTTCTGGTCGAATTGCTGGGCCCGCGGAGGTCAGTTGCAGGGCAAGGTCAAGGCCGCCATCCTGGCCGCCGGGTTGGGACGCCGGATGGAGCCCTTGACCGTCAGCCACCTGCCCAAACCCATGTTCCCCCTGGGCGGGCGCAGCCCCATGATGGGCTCGTGGGTACGTGGTTTCGTCGCCTCGGGTATCACCGATATCTCGATGAACCTGTGCGTCCTGCCCGAACCCATCCGCAGACACTTCAAGGACGGCTCGAGGTTCGTGGCCAACATCCGCTACGTCGAGGAGACGGTGCCCAGCGGGACCCTGGGCGGGGTGTGCAAGCAGGCCCTGGGCCGCAAGGCCAAGCAGGTCCTGGCAGGCGAACCTGACCTGGCCTTCGAGCCTTTCGCCGGCGAGACCCTGATCGTCCCCAGCGGCGACATCGTGGCCAACTTCGGACCCGAGCAGCTGCAAGAAGCCTACGAAATCCACAAGAGGTCCGGCGCGGCCCTCTCCATGGTCCTGGTGCCCGTACCTTGGCCGCGACGGCGCGACTTCGGCACCGCCGTGCTCGGCCAGGTCGAGCAACGCAAGGGCATGCTCTCGACGGTCGGCGCCATCAAAGAGTTCCGCGAGAAGGATCCCGACTCCCCCAGCAACCTCAGCAACGCCTCCATCTACTTCGTCGAAATGGAGCTGCTGAGGACCGTGGATCCCTATCGCACACCCGCCGATCCTCACGTAAAGGATCCCTGCTACGACTTCGGCAAGCATGTGTTCCCCGCCATGCTCGGCCGCTTGCCCCACCTACCGCTCGGCAAACGCTTTCCCTTGCTGGGCATCCAGTTCGACGGGACCTGGTTCGACGTGGGCCAGAAACGAGACTACCTACGCGTGAACGAAGCCCTGCTGGACGGGAAGATCAACTTCACCTTGCCCTACGAGCGGTACCCGTGGGGATGCTGCGGCGCCAACCCCACCATCGACTTCAGCCAGGTGAGGATCATCCCACCCGTGGTGATCGGTGACAACTGCGTGATCGAAGCCGGGGCCACCGTGGGCCCTTACGCCGTGATCGGCGATGACTGGACCATCGAACGTGAGGCCCACATCAGCCACTCGGTCCTATGGGGCCGCTGTCCCTTCTTCGCCAAGGACGGTCGCGAGGTGACCACGCAAGAACGGCGGGCGATGGATCGCCACCTGGTGCGAAGAGGAGCCAGCGTGCGGGAAAGCATCGTGGTGGGGGGCACGCTGGCGGGCGAGCTGCACGAGAAGACCGTCGACCTGCTGGAGAACGGCGAACTGTCGCTCCTGTCCATCGACCACGTCCCCGACGGTCCCCGCGCCTGAACCCGAAAAAGGAGACAGCGGGGTCGGCCCGAAGGCCAAGCCCCGCTGTCTAGGGAGGAGGAGTCCTTGCTGGCGTTCTACCGGCGCCGACGAACGAGGCGCAGGACCAGGCCAGCCAGGCCCAGGGTCAACCACAGGCCGAACGAGCCGTCCTGAGCGCCGCCCATGGCACATCCGCCGCCGCGGATCTTGGTCGTCGTCGCCTCGACACCGGCGTCGCCGAGCGGGGCGCTCTCATGACCATCGGAGGCCGGGACCGGGCCTGTCTGCGGCGGGACAGTACCGCCACCCGTGGTGACCGGTCCATTTTCGCCGCCAGAGCTTCCGCCCTTTTCGGGGGATCCCCCCAGGCCGATGTCAACCGTGCCCTGGCCTCCTCGGGTCGGGGTCGAACTCGAACCGTAGTTCGAGCCTGAGCCGCCGTTGGCTTGGCCCTTGATGGTCAGGATCAGCCCATCGGGCAAGCAGGCGTTGCTCGGCATAGGCGTGCTCCACCCCGGCACCGCGGCGCTTTCGAAATTGGTGAAGTCGAAGCAGCTCCACCCCGCGGGGCAAGCCTGACCGGCGTCGCACTTGATCTCCTTGGGCATGCAGTTGTTCACCACCAGGGTGGTGCAGACCGGGGGCTCGACCGGTGTGGGCGTGCAGACGGCTTCAGGGTCGTCCTTGGAACGGACGCAAGTGGGCCCCTGCCCCGTGCAAGCCTGGCCCTCCGAAACCTTGGCGCACTGGAAATTGGCGACCGTGCAATCGGTGTCGCTCGTGCAGGTGACCGGCTCGTAGCTGCAGATCTTGTTTCCGGGGGTGCACGTGGTGGGCAGCGTGGTCACGGTCC
This sequence comes from uncultured Myxococcales bacterium, assembly GCA_964535465.1. Lineage (GTDB taxonomy): Bacteria > Myxococcota_A > Polyangia > Fen-1088 > Fen-1088 > Fen-1137. The sequence goes on along the minus strand of CAZHUY010000027.1, from coordinate 15,974 downwards.
CGTCGGGGTTCCGCACAGCGCCCCCCGTGCAGGCCCGCCCCAGCTCCTTGCAGACCAGGGGCGACGGACAGTCGGCGTCGACCACACACACGGCCTTGCAGACCCCGCTTTCCGGCAACGGAGTGGTATCGCAGACCGTACCTTCGGCGCAGGCCGGGCGCTTGACCGCCGCGGTTTCCTTCACGCAGTCCAGGTTGGCCGGACAGTCCGCCTTGCTGGTGCAAGTCAAGAGCTTCACCTGGCAGAAGCCCGTGGTGACGATGGGTGTGGTCAGCCCGGCGTCGGGCCTAGACGGGAACACCACCGCCACGCCGCCATCGACCACGCGCGGGGGAGTCGTCCCGACCGGGGTAACCGTCATGCCTGCATCCGCCGGGACAGGCGTGGTATCCGGGTCAGGCTGGGTATTCGGGCCAGGCTGAGTGACCGGGCAATCGGGCCCGTCGCAGGTGCCCGTGGCAGCCCCAACCCCTGCGCTGCCCCCCGATGCCGAACCGGTGCTGCCACCGGTGCTTGTTCCAATCTTGCCGAGTACGCACTCGAAGCCGCTGGCGCAGTCCACATCGGACTTGCACTCCTTGGCGTGGACGGAGCCCACGGAGGCAGCGGTGAGCAGAGCGGTGACGGCTAGGGAGAAGCTGGTGAGTGACCTTGGCATCCTGTTACTCCTGGTTGGATTGTCGCGTTTCACTGCAAGTCCAATGCCGGGCGCGGCAAACCCGGATCATCGCCGAAAATCGCGGAGGCCGGGGCCATGGGTTCTCAGAAATCTGAGGGCGAGCCGCCCCTGGGCTCTAGCCTTTGATGCAGGCCAAGGGGCGCAGCCGGGCCACCCTGCTGGCCAGGCCGGCCTTTTCCGCGGCCTCCACCACCAGCGACACGTCCTTGTAGGCGCCGGGTGCCTCCTCGGCCACACCGCGCAGAGAGGGACTGCGGATCACGATGCCGTGGCTGGCCAAGGTGTCCACCACGGCGCGGCCTTTCCAGCGCCGGGTAGCCTCGTGGCGGCTCAGGGTGCGTCCCGCGCCGTGCACCGCCGACCCGAACGCGATCCCCATGCCCTGGCTGGTGCCCGCCAGGATGTACGACGAGGTTCCCATGCTGCCGCCGATGAGCACCGGCTGGCCCACCTGGCGATACCTCTCGGGGACGGCGGGGTGACCGGGGCCAAAGGCGCGCGTGGCACCCTTGCGGTGCACGAAGAGCCGCCGCGCCCGACCCTCCACCTCGTGCGTCTCTTCTTTGCAGGTGTTGTGAGACACGTCGTAGAGAAGCCTGAGCTCGGTCGAGGGGAAGAGGTCGACGAAGCTCTCGCGCACCAGGTGGGCGATGACCTGGCGGTTGGCCATGGCCGCGTTCATGGCGGCGCGCATGGCTCCCAGGTAGCGCTGACCCAGGTTGGATTCGATGGGTGCGCAGGCCAACTCGCGTTCCGGCAGTTCGAGGCCGTGGCGTTTGGATTCACCAAGCATGGACTTGAGATAGTCGGTGCCGATCTGGTGCCCAAGCCCGCGCGAGCCGCAGTGGATGCTCACCACCACCTCGCCCGCTCGCACCTGGTAGGCCTCGGCCATCTCGGGCGAGAACACCTCGACGATCTCCTGAACCTCGAGGTAGTGGTTGCCCGAGCCCAGGGTGCCCAACTGGTCGCGCTGCCGCTCCTTGGCCTCGCGCGAGACCGCGTCGGGATCCGCGCCCGCCATGGTGCCGTTTTCCTCGATGACCTCGAGGTCGACCTTGTTGCCGAACCCCTTCTTCACCGACCAGGCCGCCCCGCCGAGCATCATGTCGTCCATGGCCGAGTTCGACAGGCGCACCGGGCCGCTGCTGCCCACCCCGCAGGGCACCGCCCGGAAGAGCGCGTCGGCTATTTCCGGGAGACGTGGCCGCACCTCCTCGACGGACAAGCCAGTCAGCAAGGTGCGCACGCCACAAGAGATGTCGAAGCCCACCCCGCCGGCCGAGATGACCCCGCCCTCCTCCGCCGAGAAGCCAGCCACGCCGCCGATGGGAAAACCGTACCCCCAGTGAGCGTCCGGCATGGCGAACGAGGCGCGCACGATCCCGGGCAACCCGGCCACGTTGCGCACCTGTTCCAGCACCTTCTCGTCCATGGCGCGCACCAACTCCTCGCTGGCGAAGATGATGCCGGGCACGCGCATGCGACCCATTGGGGAAATCCACCACTCCACATCAGACTTTCTCAGCAAACGATTGGGATCCATCGTCTCACCTCATACATCGACCACACACTGGGCGACCCAGGCGCCGTCGGGCTCGCGCGCCACGCGCAGGCAGGTGACGGTGGCGGCCTTGACCTCGACCGCGGGTTGGTGGCGCCCCATGTCCACCACCTCGCCCATCATTTCGCCACGCAGGCGCAAGCCTTCGCTCTCGACCTTGAACCGCCCGAACAACATCTTGCGCGTGGCTATCTGGTACACCACCGCGTTCAGCCATTCGTACAGCAGCATCTCGTCGTCGGTCGCTTCGCACGCGACCTGCACGCGTTCGCGGGGCGCCACGCGCGCGAGATCGGTGCTCACCGCCACCAGGGCCAGCGCCACCTGTGCGAACGCCTCGTCACGCGATCGCCCCCAGCCGCGAACCCCCATGTCCGCCTGGTGCTCGAAGTGCTCCCACCTGGGGACATCGGACCGCATGACTAATGCATACCACCCTGGGCCTCACCTATGTACACTCGTCGCCATGACCGGCCTGCACCTCCGACGCGTTCTTCGTGCAGGCAGAGGCGCGCGCTGAGGATCACGTGCGCTCGCTGCTGCTCATCACGCCGCCCATGGTGCAGTTCAACACCGCGTATCCCGCAGTGCCCGCGCTGGCCGGCTTTCTGCAAGGCCATGGCTATCATGTGGTCCAGGCCGATCTCTCGCTCGACTTGGCTGTGCGGTTGTTCTCGCCCGCAGGCCTGCGAGAGATCGCGCGGGCGTTGCGCCGACGCTTCTCACCTCGACGCGGGCCCGCTGCCGTTCGGCACTTGCTCGCGCACCAAAGGACCATCGAAGCGGCCTTGCCTCAGGTCGTGGACCTGCTGCGCGGGGCGCCCATGGACGCCGACACCCTGGCGGGTTTCGACCATCTTCCACGCGGCTCGCGTTTCGCGGCCATGCAAGGGCTGTGGACCGACGATGATGCGCTTGGGCGGGCTCGCCACCACGCCAGCCTGTTTCTCGACGAGATTGCCGATGCGGTCCGCGAGGGTCTGGACCCGCGTTTCGAGCTGGCCCGTTATGCCGAGCACCTGGCCAGCGCGGGCGACTACCCCACCCTGGCCACGGCCCTGCGGCGACGACCGACGCTGATCGATCGCTGGATCGACGAACAGGCCGAGCGCGCCTGGCGCCTGCACCGACCCGCGCTGGTGGGATTCTCGGTGCCTTTTCCCGGCACGCTCTACGCCGCCTTTCGCCTGGCACGGCGGCTGAAATCTCTCGACAAGAGACTGATCACGGTCCTGGGCGGCGGCTTCATCAACACCGAGTGGCGCGCCCTGGCCGAGCCGCGCGTCTTCGACGACTTCGACTTCGTCACCTACGACGACGGGGAAGTCCCGCTTCTGCGCATCGTGGAGCATGTCATCCGCCGCCGTTCGCTGGGCGGCCTGGTGCGCACCCGGCGGCGCCAGCGCGGACGGGTCACCTGGCACGACGATCCCAGCGCCCCGGTGCTGCGCCACCGCGATCGACCCGCGCCCGATCTGACCCCGCTGCGCACGGCAGGCTACCTGGCCATGTCCGAGAGCCCCAACCCCATGCACCGCCTGTGGTCCGAGCGACGCTGGTTGAAATTGTCCCTGGCCCATGGCTGCTACTGGCACCGCTGCGCCTTCTGCGATACCAGCCTGGACTACATCAAGCGCTTCGATCCGGCCGACGCCGAGACCGTGGTGGTCTGGATGGAGACCGCCATGGCCCAGACCGGGCTGCGCGACTTCCACTTCGTCGACGAGGCCGCGCCGCCCGCGCTGTTGGGCGCCGTGGCCCGAACCATCCTGGCGCGCGGACTGAACGTCACCTGGTGGACCAACATCCGCTTCGACCGCGCCTTCACACCTTCCCTGACCGAGCTGATGGCCCGCTCGGGCTGCGTGGCGGTCAGCGGCGGCCTGGAATGCGCGACCGATCGCCTGCTGGCCCTGCAAAGCAAGGGATTCGACACCGCCCAGGCCACGCGCGCCATCGCGGCCTGTGCCGAAGCCGGTCTGCTGGTCCACGCCTACCTGATGTATGGCTACCCCACCCAGACCCTGCAGGAGACGGTGGACGCCCTGGAGTTGGTCCGCCAGCTCTTCGCCGCCGGCGCTCTGCACTCGGCCTACTGGCATCGCTTCGCCCTGACCGCGCACAGCCCCGCCTTCCGTCAGACCGATGCCCTGGGCCTTCAGATCCAGCCGCCCGAGCCCGGCTTCGCCTGCAACGAGATCGCCTTTGTCGAAAACTCACACTTCGATCCCACAGACCTGGCTCCCGGTCTGCGCAAGGCCCTCTACAACTTCATGCACGGGATTGCCCTGCGCGCGCCGCTGCGTACATGGTTCGAGTTCCCGGTGCCACGCCCCAGCCTGGCGCGAAATTTCGTGCACGATCTCTTGGCGGGACGGACCGGAGAGCCGGATTGACCACAAAGGACACTGAGAGCACAAAGACGGAAAAAGATGGGATGGGTTCCGGATCAGCTCCAGATCTGCTCCGGATCCGAACCCGAAAACCTCCCTCCGTCTCTGTGTCCTCTGTGGTCAGTCCCTTCCGTCTGCCCTCGCGGCCCAGGCGGATATCCGAACCGCTAGTCGGCGTCGCTGACGCGCAGGACGAGCTTGCCGCGCACGCCTCCGCGAGCCAATTGGATCAGGGCCTGGGCACCATCCTGTAGGGGGTATTGGCCGGCGATGGGGATCTTCAGCCCGGATTCCAGCCACTGGCCCAGTTGCTCGAGATCGGCCGAGAGGGGGCGCACCATGGCCAGTCGGCAGGGATGGCCGGAAAGCCAGGCGCCGGGAAACCCGAGGAAGAAGGAAGGGGACGGCAGCGTCGTACTGAAGGACCCTTTCGGGGCGAGGACATGCCGGAAATCGGCGAAGGAGAACGCGGCAGCCGCATCGAAGACCTGCTGGTAGGGGCCTTTGAGGGCCGAGCGCCACGCGGGCTGGCTGCGATCGTAAACCTCCGTCGCGCCCAGACCCAGCACGTGGTCCCTGTGGCCCGTCGAGCAAACGGCATCGGCCTGCCCCCCCAAGATGCGCACGATGCCGATGGCGACACCGCCCACGCCACCGGAAGCGCCGGTGACGAGGACCCGGCTGCCGGGACCACACCCCGGTGACTTGCGCAGCATCTGCCAGGCGGTGAGCCCCGCGGTGGCCGACGCCGCTGCGCTTTCGTGCGACACCGAAGCCGGTTTGTGGGCCAGCGCGCCCGCCCGGGTCACGGTGAACTCGGCAAAGGTGCCCCAGCGCGTGCGGGGTGCGTAGGGGACGAAGCCGAAGACCTCATCGCCTCGTTTGAGACTCTGCACGTCGGCGCCGACCGCATCCACCCGTCCCGAAAAGTCGTACCCCATGATCATTGGAAACCTGCGGGCATGCGGATGCCGATGGTGATCCCCTTGATGTCCGCCGGGTTGAGGGCGGCCGCCACCACCGCCACGCGAATCTCGCCCGGTCCCGGTTCGGGGCGGGGAACCTCCATGATTCGCAACTTGTCGATGCTCCCCAGGGATTCCACCGCGAGAGCCTTCATCGAACGAACCCTGTCTGTCATGGCAGCCTCCGAGGAGTCTTTACCATGCCTGTCGCAGGCCTGCGGTTCGCGACGCCGTCTTCCACGGAGCCCACCACCCCGCCCGAATTCGTTTGAGAGGTATCCATAGAGTCGGATCCCCTCCGGTTGTTATATGATGGCAGCGCACAGGCGCCCCCAAACAGGCAACACCCAGATGGCAGTCGTAGGCATTGATTTGGGCACGACCAATTCGGTCGTAGCCACGGTTCGCGACGGACAAGTCGTCGTGGTTCCCAATCCCCAATCGGGATACCTGCATCCCTCGGTGGTGGCTTTTTCACCCGAAGGGCTGAGGTCCTTCTCGGTCGATGCGGTTTCCCGACGCATTCTCGACCCGAAGAACACGGTGTACTCGACCAAGCGCCTCATCGGGTTGCCGTTTCGCTCGCAGGAGGTGCAACGCGCCCTGCTGCGCTTGCCCTATGAACTGCGCGAGGGCAACAACGAACAGGCGGTGTTCGTGGGCCCGGATCGCACCTACACCATGCCCGAGGTGTCGGGCTTGCTGCTTGGGTACCTGCGCCAATGCGCAGAGTTATTCTTGGGCGACAACGTGACCTCGGCGGTCATCACGGTGCCCGCCAACTTCAACGATTCGCAGCGCCGGGCCACCGTCGACGCCGGCCGCATCGCCGGGCTGGACGTCTTGCGCGTACTCAACGAGCCCACCGCGGCCGCGCTGGCCTACGGCCTGGGTCAGAACATGTCCCAGCGGATCGCGGTCTACGACTTCGGCGGCGGCACCTTCGACATCACCGTCCTGCAAGTGGAGAACGACGTCTTCGAGGTGCTGGCCACGGGCGGCGACTCCTTTCTGGGGGGCGACGACATGGACACCGCCCTGCTCAACATCCTCTCCGACCTCTTCCAGGCCGAGCACGGCATCGATCCCCGCGACGATCCTGGCGCCCGCTCGCGACTGCTGATCGCGGCCGAGCAGGTCAAGAGTCACCTGTCCGAGTTTCCCGAGGCGCGCGGCGATCTGAAAAACATAAGCGTAGGCGCCACGGGTGAGCAACTCTCGTTGCGTTTTCAAATCGCGCGCAGCGTGTTCGAGACTGCCATCCGTGATCTGGTGGCCCGTACCCTCAAGACCTGCGAGGAGGTTTTGCTCGCGGCGCAGCTCGCCCCCTCGCAGATCGACGAGGTCATCATGGTGGGTGGCTCCACACGCGTGCCCTTGGTGCGCAACGAGGTCGAGCGGTTCTTCGGCCGCCCCCCGCGCACCGACCTCAACCCCGACGAGGTGGTGGCCTGGGGCGCGGCCATCCAGGCCGAGAACCTGGCCAATGCCGGCGACAGCCTGCCCGGACGCGCGGTCCTGCTGGATGTGACCCCACGCGCGCTTGGCATCGCGGTGGCCGGCGGTTTCGCCGAACGGATCATCGACCGCAACGTGCCGGTCCCGGTCGAGCAGACGCGTATCTTCACCACCTCGGCCGACAACCAGACGGCGGTGCGCATCCAAGTGTGCCAGGGTGAATCGCGCCGCTTCGAGGAAAATGTTCCCCTGGGCGAGCTGGAATTGACCGAATTGCAGCCCGCGCGCCGGGGCGAGATCTCCATCGAGGTCACGTTCAAGATCGACACCAACGGCATCCTGTGCGTGCGCGCTCGCGATCCCAAGACGGGAGCCGCGCGCGAGGCCGCGGTCAACGTGCGCGGGTCGATGAGCGCGACGGAGGTGGAAGAGGCGGCGGAGCGCCAGCGTCAGGAATCGACGATGGAGGAGCCGCTGGCCGAGGTCTCCTCCGACCTGCCCGAAATCCCCTGTCCTCCCGAGGTTCCCGAGGACTAAGCCATGCCGAACATGCCCCCCGAGATGTTGGCAGACTACGTCCGGCAGATCTTCCCGCGCTTGGATCAGCTCACCTACTACGAGCTGCTCGGGCTCCCGGCGGGCAGCGATCCCGCCACGGTACGCGCCGCCTTCTACCGTATGGCCGCCGATCTGCATCCCGACCGCTATCACACCGTGGCCGACCGCATGGTCAAGGAACGGCTGGAGGCCATCTACGCGCGCATGTGCGAAGGCTACCGCGTGCTGACCACCCCCGAAAAGCGCGCGGCCTACGAGCGCGCCTTGACCCAAGGGCACAAGCGCCTGACCGTCACCGATCGTGAATCGCGCGCCCCGCACAACCCCGAGGACTCGATCAAACACCCCGAGGCCAAGAAGTTCTTCCGCCTGGGCATGATGGGCCTGGCGCGCAGGGACTGGAAGGGCGCGGTCATGAACTTCAATTTCGCGCGCACCTTCGAGCCGGATTCCGCCCTGATCGCGCAGAAGCTGGCCGAGGCGCAGGCCGGCCTTGGCAAATCCGGAGGGGCGGGTGGACCCCCGCGCAAGACCCCGTGAGCGATCAGGGCGACTCCGGTGCTTCGACGGCTGCAACCAGCAGCCGAGGCCCTGACCCGTCGGCCCTCCCCCGCTCCATCAAGACCGGAACCCCGCTCGGGCGCTACCTGCTGACCGATGTGCTGGGCCACGGGGCCATGGCCAGCGTGTTCCGTGCCCGCGACGGCCAACTCGGTCGCGACGTCGCCCTGAAGGTCATGGGCATGAGCATCGCCGCCCGGGGCGAGAGCGCGGAACGTTTCCGGCGTGAGGCCCACGCGGTGGCGGCCCTCAAGCACCCCGGCATCGTCGAGATCTACGACTTCGTCGAGGCCACCGCGGAGGAGCCCAGCTACATCGTGGCCGAGCTGATCGAGGGCGTGACCCTGCGCCAGTTGCTCGATCAGCGCCGCGAGCGTCTGCTGCCCGAGGTGGCCGCCCTGGTGGCCCTGCCGCTGGCGGAGGCCCTGGCCACTGCCCACGCCCGCGGCATCGTCCACCGCGACGTCAAGCCCGACAACGTGATGCTGGAACAGGGCGCGGATGGGAGCCGCGTGGTCATCACTGATTTTGGCGTAGCCCACATCACCGGCATGGAGACCATGACGGTCACGGGCGCGCTGGTCGGCTCGCCCGCGTACATGTCGCCCGAACAGGCGCGTGGTCAAGAGGTGGGCCCGGGCGCCGACATCTGGGCCATCGGGGTCCTGCTCTACGAAATGGCCACCGGGTGTCTGCCCTTCCCCGGCAAGGATCCCTTCCTGGTGATCGCCGCCATCGCCGCGGGCCAGTTCCGCCGGCCGTCGCAGATCGCGGCCACCGTAAGCCCGGCTTTCGAGCGCATCGTCCTGCGCTGTCTCAAGCACAACCCGGCAGACCGCTACCCCGACGCCCATCAGTTGGCCGCGGATCTGCGCGCGCTGATCCAGGAGGCGGGATTGACGCCGGCGGCGGAGCACCTGCACCGCTTTCTCGGCCAGCAGGACAAATTCGATTGTGAGCTGCGCCCCAGGATCGCGGATGCGGCCGTGGCCGAAGCCCGGCGGCGGGCGCGCCGGGGCGAGCTGGCGCGCGCCCTGGCCGAGTTGGGGCGCGCCACCGCCTACGTCCCCAACCACGCCGGGGCCGATGCCCTGGTGAGGAAGCTGTCCGCCGGACGCAATTTGCTGCGCCTGACGTGTGTCGCCTGCCTTTGCGCCCTGTTGGCCACCGGGGGTTGGGTGATGTGGCGCCGATCCCAGGCTCGCGTCGTCAGCGTGACCGCGCCACCGCCACCCGCGGCGGTGGTCACAACGCCGGCCCCGCCCGAGAACACGCCCGCACCGCCCGCGCCCCCTTCCCAACCCGAGCCGCTCCCCGCCCCCACCGTCTCGCCACCGCCCGGCGCGCCGCCAGCGGCCGCGCCCCCCTCGACCGGCAAGACCAGACCGGGCAAGCGCAAGCGCCCAGGCGTCGAACCGGAGCAGCCCAAGACCCCGGCGGTCCTTCCCACGACGGACGAGGCCCCACCCGAAACAGTAGCCCCCACCCCTGCCCCTGCTCCGCCCCCTGCTCCCGAGCCGGCACCTACCGTGCAACCCAAGCCGGGCAGCATTCATCTGTTCGCCACGGGCGCCATCTGCTACCCCAGCCTGGACGACCATCCCGCCACCGTGTTCATGCCCCGCTACCAACGCGTTCCGGCTGGCCGGCACACCATCTATTGCACGCGCAACAAGGGCGGACAGAGAGAGCTGGTCGGCGAGATCGACCTGCCGCCCGGAGCCAAGATCGAACGCACGGTGACCCAGAGCAACGGCAAGCTGGTCCTGGCCCGGCCGCGATAGTCTCGGTTGCCGGGAACCCGAGCTGGCTGGCTTCGCCTTGAATGCGGCACAGGCGACAAGGCCCTGACAACCGGATCCGGGCATCCTCACCAAACCCCTGGTGTTGACGTCCCCGATTGCCGGTTTGGCCGCGAAAACGCGTTGGCCTGCTCGTTGCAGTCGCCTGGATTGTGGTAGCGTCATGGCGTGGTTCGGCATTGTTCTCGATTGGTCCTGGCAACCTGCCTCTTGGCTGGCTGGTCGGGGTGCCTCCTGGACATGGGCCCGATCAACAAACGGCCCAGCGTGCAGATCGACGGACACGACGCGTTGCACCGAGGCGATGAGGTGACCTTCACCGCGACCATCACGGATTCCAACGACAAGCTGGATGATCTGACCGTGCAATGGCGCGTGGGCGACACGTACGCGGATGCCCGCGACAGCGAGTCCCTGCCCTGCAAGGGCAAGACCCTCTGTTCCTACACCCTGCCGGCGCAGACCAAGGATTCACTCTGGGTCGTGGTCCGGGTCATCGACAGCGACACCGCCACCAATGAGGCTTCCCGAGAGTTTTCCATCGTGAACCGCGCTCCCGAGGCCGTCATCGACCTCAGCGCCCCGGCCAAGAGCGCCGAGCGCTATCCCTTGCTCACCGAGTTCGTCTTCTCCGCCAAGAACTCCAAGGATCTCGACCTGGGGGACCAGGACTTCCTGGTGTACAAATGGAAGGTCACCCACCACGGGCAGGAGATCTCTCCCGCCGGGTGCGAGGACGCCAGCAAGCCCGATGTCTGCGCCTTCACCGCCGACGATCCCGGCGACTACCAAGTCACCCTGACGGTCAAGGATCCCAGCCAAGCGGTCAGCAAGCCGATGACCCTGGATCTGGTGGTGGAGGAGGATCGCCCGCCCTGCATTCGCAGCTACAGCCCGCCGGTCCTGCAGAACCCGACCCTGTTCGCCATCCAGAACAACACCTTCGCCGTGATCATGGTCGAGGACGACGTGTCCCCCTTCCCGGTCGACCAGGGTGCGACCTCCTCCGCCAAGACCATCGGCACCTTCAAGTGGTCGACCCGCAAGGGCTTCGCCGACGATTTCTCGCGCTTCCTCCACAACACGAATCAGTTCGCCTTCCCGCAGGGCTCAGTCAACCCCGGCGATCAGGTACAGATTCGTGTCGAGTATCAGGACGGCAATCGCAGCCTCGCCTCGTGTGACCCCAACGCCACGGTCTGCTCGCTGAACCACGACGACTGCTATCAGTGGATCACCTGGACGGTGACCTTCCAATGAATTCGCGGGGACTCACGATCCTGACGGTCGCGTGGGTCCTGCTGGCGACGGCGGCCTGTGACAAGGGCAAGGGCAAGAGCCTTGGCGCAGGGGGAGCGATGGCCGGCGGCAGCTCCGGCAGCAGCGCGGCGGCAGGCGGCAGCTCGGGGTCCGGCGGAGCGACCTCCGGCATGATGGACGGCGGTTTCTCTCCGCGCGATGCCGGTGCCTCGCCGTTCGATGGCGGCGTCAGCAAGGACGCATCGTTCTCGGGCGACAGCCCCTCGGCCGGCGGGCGCGGTGGGACGGGCGGTTCATCCTCGCGCAGCAGCGCGACCGGCGGCTCGACCGGCAAACCCGACGCCGGCCCTGCTGGGCCGTGCAAAGTCGACATCACCCCCCTCACCGAGTCCAGCCTGCTGAACCTGGCGCCCGGCGAGAACCGTACCCTGGCGGTGAAGGGGAAAATCGTCTGGGGCACGACCACGCCGTACAGCCCCTCCTGGCAGTGGACCGTGAAGGGCCCGGATCTCACCACCCTGCCCACCCTCGCGGTCACCATCAGCGAGAGCAACAGCGACAGCATTCAGTTCCCGCTGCTCTCACCCGGCAAGTACGAAATCACTGTCTCGATCTCGCAGGACTGCTCCGGGAGCGCCACGGCCACCGCCGCCAAGGAACGATCGCAGGCCTTCTTCCTGCGTGTGCTGCCGCCCCCCAATGCCGGAAACAGGGCCGGGCAAGCCTGCGGCAGCGTCAACCGTTGGTGTCCGTCCGAGGATGCGGTCCCCTACGAAGAAAAGCGTTTGTTCCTGGAGGCGGGACTGCCGAAAGAGGTGGCCTTTTCGTTGCTGAAGGGTCACGCGGTGAACGTCGATCCCATGCAACTGGCGCAGCCCGACCCCACCGCTTTCCCGCCCAGAGCCGTTCCCTCCACCATCAAGGTGGTTCCCCACAACTCGACGTGGACCATCGACGGCGCCAGCACCAATGACAGCCCCTTCCTGGCCATGATGGACTCCGGACTGAAGTACGACGTGCTGGTGGTCCCCAACGTCTCCCATGAAACCGGCGCCGCCCCCTTCACCTCGCCGCCCTTCATCGTCGGGGACCGCTGGCCCCACGAGTTCACGCCCGACCTCTTCAGCGTCGCGCAGGGGGTGACCGTGAAGGGCACCATACGCATGGCGGGCGCCCCCCTGATGGGCGCGCGTGTCCTGCTGCGCGCCGAGGCCAGCGATCCCATCGTCGTCCCCTTACCCTCCACCTGGGGCACCTCGGATGCCCTCGGCGCCTATTCCGTGCGGGCCCAGGGCGTGGCGCTCTTCTCGATCATCGTGATACCGCCTGCGGGAACCACCCTTCCCCAGGTGACCATCCCCGCTTGCCTCGACCTGCGCAATGTCAGCGACGGGGGCACGGTGAGCGATGTGGATTTCGATTGGAACACGATGGCCCTGACCACCCTCAGCGTGACGGTGATGACCAGCGACGGTCAGTCCCCCCTACCCTCGGTGCAGGTGCGGCTGCAATCCAAGGACGAGCACGACGAGGTCGCGCCCGAGCCGGGCAAGCTGACCATCAACGGCAACCAGGCGGACTCGCCCAAAGGCAACCTGCGGCTGGAGGCCACCACCGACCAATCCGGCGTGGTCACATTCGGCGCCATTCCCAAAGCGCACTACCACCTGGTCTTGCTGCCACCGGAGGACATGTCGGACGCCGCCATCACCGCCGTGGACCTGGATCTGAGGGGCGCCGCGAACAACGAGCGACGCATGTATTCGCCTTCCCGGAAGATCAAGCTCACCGGCCGCATCCTGCCGCCGCAGTCTTCCAGCGGCGGCCACATGGTGGCCATCGACACCGGCAACGACATCTTCGGCAACAGCATCTCGGCGACCATCGAGAACGACGGCAGCTACACCCTGATGGCAGACCCCGGCCGCACCTACCGCTTCTCCGTCGAACCCGCCCCCGGCACGGACCTGCCCACGCGCATCCCGTTGTACGGTGTGACCACACCCAGCCAGAACACGCGCCTGGCCGACCGATCCTTGCCCAGCGGATTGAAGGTCAGCGGCACGGTCAAGTTCGGCAACAAGGGCGTCCCTGGCGCCATCGTGCAAGCGTATTGTCAGCAGTCCGGCATGTCCGGTTGCGTGGACCCGGACAACCCGAGCATCACCCTGCCACCGCCCCTGGTCGAGATCGCCACGCAAACCGACGGGAGCTTTACCATCTACCTTTTGGATCCGGGTACGGGCTGACGTGAACACGCAACTTGACCGTCGGGACCACAAAGCGAAATAACAAGGCATGCTCGTTCGGCGACTGCTCCCCATCCTCTGCGGCCTGGCCTTGGCCAGCGGTCCCGCGCGCGCCGACGAGCCCGCCGAACTCGCCGAACCCTCCAAGCCTGCCGAACCCTCCAAGCCCCCCGAGCCGGCCGAGCCCGAGGAAGCCCCGCCCACCGCGGCCCATGCCGCTCCCGCCAGCGCCTTTGCCGCCCTGGTGCGCGCCACCGCGGCCTACGAATACGGCGACATGGTGCAGGTGGTGGAGGCGGTTCGCCCGGTGGCCGAAGGGACCCTACCCGCCAACACCAACCAACGGGCGCGCGCCCTGCGCTACCTGGGCGTCGGGCTGTTCCTCACCAACCGAGCCCTGGGCGCGGAGAACGCCTTCTCCGAGCTGCTGCGCATCGACCCCGATGCCCGCCTGGACCCCACCAGCACGCGCCCCGAGGTCGTCGCCTTCTTCGAAAACATCCGCCACCAGCAGGTCAAACGCGAGATGTCCAGCCGGTCCTTGGTGTGGAACCTGTTCCCGCCCGCTGGCCAGCTGCAGAACGGCCACAAGACCAAGGGCCTGATCCTGGGTGGCGTCGAGCTGGCGAGCGCCGCGGTCTTCACCACCTTCAGGCTGCTGCTCCACTCCTGGCACCACTCTGACAACACCTACGACCACGTCGACATGGTCCGCGGCATGCGCACGGTCCAGAACACCAGCCTGGGTCTACTCGCCGCCAGCTTCATCTACGGCGTCATCGACGGCCTGGTGAACTACTACAAGACACCGGAAGACGCCGGCGCGCTGACCTGGACGATTTCCCCCCAAGACGGCGCTCTTCGCCTTACCTTCTGAGCGCCGCCCGTATACACTACGGCTTCCCTTCAGGCGGGTAGCTCAGTGGTAGAGCAGGCGCCTTACACGCGCCTGGTCGCAGGTTCAATCCCTGTCCCGCCTACTAGAAGTCGTTCCGCCAAGTTCCGGCGGATGCCGGCAGCCGCTCTAATCCATCGAAATCTCAGGAAATCATGGTCCAGAACGGTCCAAGCCGTTCCGTTGACTGCCGGCCACTCGTGGGGGTACCCTTGGGGGTATATCGGCACTTGGAGAGGAGATACCCCCAGAATGCCCCTAACTGATGTGGCTATCCGAAAGGCCCAACCCAAGGCCAAGGCTTACAAGCTCTCGGACTCCGCTGGCATGTTCCTTCTCGTGTCTCCCTCGGGCGGGAAGCTCTGGCGACTCAAGTACCGAATCGACGGCCGCGAGAAACTCCTCGCCCTTGGCGCCTACCCCGAGATCTCCCTGAAGGATGCCCGCGTGCGCCGGGACGAGGCCCGCTGCGAAATCGCACGCGGTATTGACCCCGGCCAGCTTCGCAAGGCAGCCAAAGCAGGGCGAGCGGATCGTGCCGCCAACAGCTTCGAAACGGTCGCACGCCAGTGGTTGGCTAAGAACGAACCGACATGGGCACCCAACCACGCGGTCCGGGTGACTCGCCTTCTGGAACGCGACATCTTCCCCTTCCAAGGCGCCATCCCTGTGGCAGCCGTAAGCTCGGTGGAACTACTGAAGGTGCTCCGGCGCATCGAGAGCCGAGAGGCTATCGAGACCGCCCATCGGGCGAGAGGCTACTGCAGCGAGATCTTCCGCTATGCTATTGCCGCTGGCCTGGCCGAGCGCGATCCGGCGGCCGACATTCGTGGAGCCCTGAAAACCTCAAAGGGAGATCACTTCGCAGCGGTGCTCGACCCCAAGCGCCTCGGCGCCATCCTGCGGGCATTCGACGGATACCAAGGCAGCCCAGCAGTAATGGCCGCACTTCGAATCATGCCCATGGTGTTCGTGCGACCGGGGGAACTACGAACGGCACTCTGGGCAGACCTGGATCTGAATACTGCCGAATGGCGGTTCACCGCCTCGAAGACAAACACTCCGCACATCGTTCCCTTGGCTACCCAGGTTGTTGCCATCTTGCGGGAGTTGCAGCCGTCCACAAAGGAAAGCCGCTACGTCTTCCCAAACGGCCGCATTAACACGCGGCCCATGTCCGAGGCTGCGATCTTGGCGGCAATGCGAAACATGGGAATGCCTAAGGAGGAAGTCTCTGGTCATGGCTTCCGCGCCACTGCCCGCACGCTCTTGGAGGAGAAACTCGGGTTCCGCTACGACATCATCGAGCAGCAGCTTGGCCATGCGGTGCGAGACCCCAATGGCCGCGCCTACAACCGAACTACGTTCTTGCAGGAGCGACGCGAAATGATGCAGGCGTGGGCCGACTATTTGGGCAAGCTGAAGAGCGAGGTGGATGTGCTGGTTTTCCCCCGGGCGGCGCGGGAGGCGTCATGACCAAGAGAAATGGCGCACATGTGAAGGCAGCACTAGCGGTGCTCAGGGCATCAGCTGCATAGCCGGTGATCGCGATGAGGAAGTCACTACCTGCATCGTTACCAGCGGACACCC
>CAZHUY010000026.1:0-39500 GCA_964535465.1 uncultured Myxococcales bacterium | reverse complement strand
CCTGTTTTGCCGCACCCTCCGCCAGTGCGAACTCGCCGCGCCACACATGGGCCTGGGATTCGACGATCCTCAGCTCGCATAGATCTTCGTCGGTCGCGCCCAGATGAACGGCGCGGTCCACCCGGTCCAACGTGCCGGCCAGATCGTCGGCATCCAAGGCCTGTTGGGCCGCTACCTTCAACCAGTGGACGGCGCGCGCGTTGTCTTGGCCGCGTTCAAAGTGGTCGGCCAGCACGATGCCTTCGCGCTCGCCCGCCTTCTCCAGAAAGCGTCCGGCCAGCAGGTGGCCCAGGCGCCGCTCATCGGGCGGCAGCATCTCGTACGAGGCCTGGCGCAAGAGCGCGTGGCGAAAGGCGTACTCGCGCTTGTCGGCCGAAGGCCGAGAGAACAGGATCTCCTTCTTGCTCAGGATCTCCAGCCAGCGATCCACGTCATGGCGGCGGTTTTCCTCGATGAGGGCCCTGACCCCCTCGGCGCGGAAGGTCTGTCCGAAGATGCTGCCCGCACGCAGAACCACCTTGGCGTCTGGGCCAAAGACGTCGAAGCGCGCCTGGACCATGCCCAGGATGGTGTCGGGCAGGTGGCTGTCATCACCCACCTTGCCGCCGTCGATCACCACGCGCAGCAGCTCTTCCAGGTAGAACGGGTTGCCCTGGGCGCGCTCGATCATCCAGCGCACGCTGTTCGCGGGAAGCGTGCCCACCACATGCTCGATCATGCACTGGGCCTGCTTGGGTGGCAGCGGTCCTAGGTTGATGCGCTGGGCGTCGCGCTCGCTCCACAGGCTGAGAAAACGCCGGTCCACCTCGGGCCGCGCCAGGGCCACCACCATCAGGGGCTTGTCCTTCAAGACGCGTAGGGCGGCGTCCACGAAGTTCACGCTCGACGGGTCGCCCCAGTGCAGATCCTCCAGGACCAGCAGGACCGGGCGGTGCTGGCACTCGGCATCCAGCCAATCGACCCAGGCCATCTGCATCTGATCCGCCATCAATCGTGGGTCTTGGCGGGCGGCTCGCAAGGGCAAGAAGTTGTCGTCGGGCGATGGGATTGAGGCGATCTCGCCCAAAAACACGGCCAGGCGCTGGCCCTCCTTGCCGGACACGTGCCGGGTCGCGCGCGCGTTCAAGCGCTTGTGTTGCACCTCCAAGGACTCGCCGCCGGTGATGCCGGCGGCCGTCCGCAAAGCAGGACCAATCAGCGCCAAGGGCGCCCCGTCACGCATGGGGTCGCCACGGCCGACCAGAATCTCGAACGGCCGACCGCGGCGCTGCAGGCGATCGCAAAACTCCTGGCGTACGCGCGACTTGCCGCCACCCGCCGGCGCGGCGATCAGCATGGCACGGGCCACCGAGTCTTCGCAGACCTCGTCCCACAGTCCCTCCAGGATGTCGATCTCGCGTTCGCGACCGAAGCAAGGGACCTCGCGTCCCACCAAGGTGCGCGGGGCCTCGCGCAGCCCCTTTTCGAAGAGCAGGCGAAAATGGCCCTCGGGCAAGGGCGCAATCTCGAAGCGGGTCTCCAGCAGGTGCGCGGTCAGGGCGTCGATGTGAATGCTGCCCGCGGGGGTGGTGGCCATGAGTCGACCCGCCAGGTCGATGACGTTGGCCAAGCTGCGCCGACCGGTTCGGGCCGTCCGGATGGTGCTGATACCCAACCTGGCCTCGGGCAAAGCCGTCTTGATGCGCAGGGCGCAGCGCCCGGCCTGGTTGGCTTGATCCGTGGGCGTGCCCAACTCGCCGGTCAAAGCGATAACCAGCGAACCGTCGGCCAGACGCTCGAGCCGTGCGCCGAAGGGCTCGATCTCCGATTTCAGCTCGGCCAATCCCACCTCGCCCAGCGTGGGATCACCCAAGCGATCGGCGAGGATTCCGGCCAGGTCCGCCGTTCGGCCAGGATCGGGCGTGTGCGTGCCACCCACGGTCTGATGGGATGGTCGCGAGACAAGGATGGCCGCCAGCACGCGTTGTTCGTCCGTTGTGGCCAAGGTCACGGGAGCCGGCGTGGGGAACGAAACAACGGCGGAGAGATCGCTGGCGGTGGCGTGGTTCAGGAATTGGGTGGTGATGGCGGCCAGCGCAGCCGCGATCTCGTCGGCCTTGGCCGGGCGTTGCTCGGGTTCCTTGGCCAACATGCGCCGAAGCAGGTCGACCAGGGCCGCAGGGGTCTCGGGGCGCTGGCGAGACACGTCCACTGATTCGTCCAGCAGAATCTTGGCCATGATGGCCGTAGGAGAATCGCCGGCAAAGGGCGGCTGTCCGGTCAGGCACTCGAACAGCACGCAGCCGAGCGAGAAGATGTCGGCTCGGCCGTCCACCGCGTTGGTCCCGCGCGCCTGCTCGGGGGCCATATAAAGGGGCGTGCCCAGCGCCGCGTGGGCCGCGGTCAGGTTCAGGCTGGCCCTCGCATCGTGCAGCCGGCGCGCGATGCCGAAGTCCAGAACCTTGGCTTGACTGGGATCGCCGCCAGGCAAGAACACATTGGCCGGCTTGATGTCGCGATGAACGATGCCGAGTCTGTGGGCGGTGGCGAGGGCCTCGGCCACGCGCCGACCGATCTGCAGGGTCTCCGAGACGCGCAGCCGACCGCGCACCACCCGGTCCTCCAGGACCTCGCCCTCCAACCACTCCATCACCAGGTACTGCTCGCCGTGCGCCGTCGTGCCGTGGGCCAAGTAGCGCACGATGGCCGGGTGGGCAAGGTCGGCCAGCATCTGCGCCTCTTGCCTGAATCGGAGGACCTGCGTGCCGCGGGCTTCGGAAAGCAGCTTGAGGGCCACGTTCTCTCCGGTGCGCAGATCCCTGGCCCGGTAGACCAGCCCCATCCCGCCTTCGATCGCGTCGCCCTCCACGCGAAAGCGTTCGCCGTACGTGATGGCTTGGCCTTCTACACTCACGGTGTCGATACTAATGGCACCATCGGCCGGGAGCGCAAGAGGGCATTTCGGCGGGTGACGTCTCGCGTCTGCTGGCTCATTTGTCGACGGAGCCTGGCAACGCAAACGTCGCCGGTTCCGTTCGTTATCCAAATTTTTGAGCGGTAAGAAATGCAATTTCGATTACACTTATTAAGAACAGAAACGCTTCAGCGCAAAACCTCCCGAGGATTTCATGAGCGCGTCCAGTCTTTCGTTTCCAACCACAGCTCGGTATCGACGAGCGGTGACACTGGTCCTGGCCCTGATGGCCGGTGGTTTTGCCCCCGCGGCAGGGGCAGCCAGTCGCATCCACTACGCCGATCCGATCTGCAGCCAGCGCCCCAAGTGGCCAGGCTGCGCGCAGAAGACCTTCAACACCGAGCTGCGTCCCTACACGCCCAGGAGCTATCCCGACCATGGGCTGTCGGACATCATGACGGAGGCCGGTCGCAAGGCGCGTGGGATGTACATCACACCCATGTACCTGTGGAACAAGGGCGCCGAGCGCACCGCCGCCATGATCAAGCGGGGAACCTTGAACAGCGTGGTCATCGACATGAAGGATGACAACGGCAACCTGATGTACCCCACGCGCATCCCGTTGGGCGAGCCCCAGCGCTATGCGCTGATTGAAGACCCGGCGGCCATGGTCAAGGCCTTTCACGAACAAGGCATCTATGTCATCGGTCGTGTGGTGGCCTTCAAGGACAGCCGCCTGCCCTTGGCGCGTCCCGATCTCTCGGTGCGCATCGGCAAGCGCGCGCAACGCTTGTTCTCCGCCGGCGCACGTTGGCTGGATGCCTACTCGCCCGAGGTGCATGACTACCTCATCGACATCGCACTTGAGCTGCAGAGCTACGGTTTCGATGAGGTGCAATTCGATTACGTGCGGTTCCCCAAGGGACGCGCCGGCGGCTTGGGCACGTGGTTGCACCGGGGCCCGGACGCCCCGGACCGAGCCCACCTGATCGCCGGCTTCTTGGAGCGAGTCGATCGCGCCCTCAGCATCCCGATCTCGGCCGACGTGTACGGCCTGACCACGCTGGTCGATGGTGACCCGCGCACCTTGGGCCAGACCATCGAGAACATGGCGAGATACATCGAGGCGGTGTCGCCCATGATGTACGCCAATGGCATGGGGACGTACTTCCGCAACCAGCGCGTGACCCCGGAAGTGGTCTACGTCATCGAATGCGGATTGCGTCGTGCGCGCGCCAAGGCGGGCCACATCGCGTTGCGGCCCTATCTGCAGGCCTATTCCAACAACGTCGAGAGTTTCTGGGGCCCGGACTTCATCGCCAGCCAGGTGCGCGCGGCCGAGCGCGCCGGGTCGGACGGTTTCTTGCTGTGGAACCCGACCATGCGCAGCGAGGTTCCCTTCACCGGGCTGCGCGAGATGAAGAGGGCGCCGGCGCCCGTCAAGACCCGGCGCACTGGCTTCGCCGGTTTGGCTTGGTGTCCGCAGAGTGGCAACGTGTTCGACACCGGCGTACGCAAACCGGAGCCCACGCCCAAACAATTGGCGAGCCGCTAGGGCGGATCGGCTGCTAGCCTCCGGGCATGCCGCCCATCGAGCTTCTTGCCCCCGCCAAGGATCGGGAGTGTGGCATGGCGGCCATCGATTGCGGCGCGGACGCGCTGTACGTGGGCGGCCCGCGCTTTGGCGCGCGCGAGGCCGCGGGCAACAGCATCGATGACATCGCGCAGCTTGCCCACTACGCCCATCGCTTTTGGGCGCGCGTGTACGCCACCGTCAACACGCTCTTGCGCGACGACGAGTTGGCGGAGGCCGAGCGACAATGCTGGGAGCTGTGCGACGCCGGAGTCGACGGACTCATCATCCAGGATGTGGGCTTGCTGGAGTGCAACCTGCCGCCGCTGCCCCTCATCGCCAGCACGCAGATGCACAACGCCAGCCCGGCGCGCGTGGCTTTTTGGGAGAAGGTCGGCTTCTCACGCGCCATCCTGGCACGCGAGCTGGACCTGGATCAGATCCGCGCGATCCGCGCCGCCACGCACATCGAGCTGGAGACCTTCGTACACGGCGCCTTGTGCGTGAGCATGAGCGGCCAGTGCGGCTTGAGCTATGCCCTGGGCGGTCGCAGCGGCAACCGTGGCCAGTGCGCGCAGCCCTGCCGTCGCTTGTATTCCCTGCAGGACGCCTCCGGTAAGACCCTGGTGCGCGACAAGCACCTGCTCTCGCTGCGCGACCTCGATTTGACCGACCGCCTGGGCTGCCTCGTCGAGGCGGGCGTGACCTCGTTCAAGATCGAAGGTCGCTTGAAGAATCGGGCCTACGTCATGAATATCGTGGGGCACTATCGAAAGGCCCTGGATGCTCTGGGTTGTGCGCGCAGCTCGTCGGGTACGAGCGAGCTGGGATTCGCGCCCGATCCCAACAAGACCTTCAACCGCGGCTACACCACCTACTTCCTCGACGGCCGTGGCGCGGACGTGACTTCGCCCGATTCGCCCAAGCACGTGGGCGAGTCCGTGGGGCAGGTGGCGCGCGTGGGGCGTGACGGTTTCTTTCTGGACACGGCCGCTCCTCTGCGCAGCGGGGACGGCATCAGCTTCTTCGGACGCGACCACGAACTGCACGGCACGGTGGTCAACCAGGTGGAGGGGGGCAAGGTGTTCCCGGAGAAGCTGGGCGGCATCGAGAGCGGGGTGCGCGTGTTCCGCAACCACGATCACGCCTTCGTCAGCCAGATCCAGCGCAGTCGCAACCAGCGCCGCATCCAGGTGAAGCTGCGGCTGGCCGACGGCGCGGACGGCCTGTGCCTGCAGGCGACCGACGAAGACGGGGTGAGCGCGGCGTTCGCCTCGGCCTTGCCGCGCACCCCCGCGGACAAGCCGGAACAGGCCCTGCAGATGCTGGAGCGTCAGCTCGCCAAGCTTGGCGACAGCGAGTTTCGCGCCGGCGAGGTCGAGGTTGCCGTGCGGCCCGTGCCCCATCTGGCCGTGTCGACCATCAATGGTTTGCGGCGCGGGGTGGTCGAGGCGCTGCGCGCGGAACGAATCCGGCAAAGGCCGCAAGCCACGAGGGCGCGCGTTGCCCACGAGGTTCCTTTTCCCGACCAGGAGCTGTCGTTCCTGGGCAACGTGCTCAATCAGAAGGCGGCCGACTTCTATCGCCGCCACGGGGTGGGGCGCATCGAGCCCGCGGCGGAGAGCGGCCTGGACATGCGCGGCCGTCGCGTGATGCTGACCCGCATGTGCATCAAGTACGAGCTGGGCTTATGCCCGCGCCAAGGCCATGGCCGGGTCTCGGGGGAGCCCTGGGTTCTGGTGGATGACAGCGGCCACCGCTTGCGGCTCGGCTTTCGCTGCGCCGAGCGCGACTGCCTGATGGAGATCGTCTACGAGGGCTGAGCGACTACTTGAGGTCGGTGATTGGGCAAGCGAACACCGGATCCCCGGACTCGTTCTTGCCGGTCTTGCAGGAATAGAGGATCAAGTCGACAGGGATGATTTTCCCCTCGGACACCGTTGTCTCGGCCACGCCCTGAGCGACCGGTGGTTCGTCCGAGTTGCCGCTCTTCATGGTCACGATGAACTTGAGCTTTCCGCTGTCCCTGGCCGTGCTGTAGTTGAAGACGCCCAGGTTCTTCTGCGAACCGTTGTCGACGTGCACCGTCGGAGCTTCGTCGATGGCACTCTTGGAGCAGGGGTGATTCGATGGCGTGGTGACGTCCACGACGGGCGTGGAGGACTCGATCTGGTCTTCGCCGGACTTGACGGCGATGGTGCAGCGGTCACCTCTCTCCAACTCGTCGTAACCGATGGCGCGGTCGCTCTGCTGATCCGCGAGCAGCCTCACGTTGAAATAGGTGTAGTCGCTGCAACCGCTGGCCAGGCCCAGCACGGCCAGCAGCCCACACAGACCGGTCGTTCGTCCGATGAAGGTCATTTGGCCCTCCCGTCGCCAAAGCAGTTGAGGGGGATTCCACCTTCGGCGGCGTGCGAGCAGCTTCGGGCCTTGGCCTGCAGCGGCAGGATCGCCAGGGTGGTCACGGCAGCGGTCGCGCCCACAGCGATGGCCCAGAACCACCACTTCGTATAGATGGGGGGCGTGTCGTGTTCGTACTTCTTCTTCTCCACCTGCGCCCCGAGGTTCTTCACGCCCTCGGGGGTCTCGTCCACAGGCTCGTCGGGGACGATGGTGGGATCGATGTACTCGGGGCCGGTTTCCTCGGCCCAGGAGGGATTCGCGGAGGTGAGCGTCAGGGCCGCGATGATCCCGATACACCACGTTCGAATGGCGAGACTGGAATGCGTCATGACGGAAAAGATACTAAACACAGTCCCGTGGTGTAGGGAAGGGTCTGCGGGGTGGGGCATCGCTTTTCTCCACCTAACGCATTCGGGCTGCGGCCGACCGGCGGTAGAGTCGCCGTGTGAAGACCTCGCCGCTTGTCGCCATCAGCCGCGAACTGTCCGACCAGGTGAATCGTCTGCGCTTCGCCGCGCCGGTCAGCCACGTCTACCTGCCGCTGCAATACGCGGCAGCTCCGTATGAGGCCTATCTGCAGCGTTATGGGCAGCCGACCCGGCGGGTGGTGCTGGTCGGCATGAATCCGGGGCCCTACGGCATGGTTCAGACCGGCGTGCCTTTTGGCGATGTCACCATGGTGCGCGACTGGTTGGGCATCGAGGGTCCCGTGGGCCAGCCTGTTCGCTTGCACCCCAAGCATCCCGTGCAGGGATTCGCCTGTTCGCGCCGCGAGGTCAGCGGCACCCGCCTGTGGGGATGGGCCCGCGACCGCTTCGGCACCCCCGCCGCCTTCTTCGAGACTTTCTTCGTGGCCAACTACTGTCCCCTGGCCTTTTTCGAAGCCGGTGGGAAGAATTTCACTCCCGACAAGCTGCCCTCGGCTGAACAGGCACCCTTGTTCGACGCATGTGACAAAGCTTTGCGCAGGGTGGTCGAGGTCTTGCGCCCTCGGCACGTCATCGGCGTGGGTGCCTTCGCCAGCAAGCGCGCGCAGGTTGCCTTGGCGGGCCTTGAGGTCGCCGTGGGCAGCATCCTGCACCCCAGCCCCGCCAGTCCGTTGGCCAACCGTGGTTGGGCCGAGATCGCGTCGCGCCAACTCACCGATCTGGGAATTCTGGGCCGCTAATATTGACGGGGCAGGGGCCTCAAGGAAGACTCGGGTGAGCAGGGGCAGGCATGGCTGACGCTCGCAAACTCAAGGACGAGGCGCTTGAGGCATCCGCGCATGGCAACTGGAAGAAGGCCGCCAGTGCCTACGCCGCTCTGGAACAGCGGGAGACCGATCCGCTGTGGCCTCTGAAACTGGGCGAGTGTCTGCGCAAGATGGGGCAACCGATCGAGGCTATCAAGGCCTTGAGCCGTGCTGCCGACATCTACGCCAAGACTGACCTTCTGTTGAAGGCCATCGCGGTCTGCAAGATCATCCTCGAGATCGATCCAGGGCACACGCGCACGCAGCAGATGTTGGCGAGCCTGCACGGCTCGCGTGCCGATGCGCAGACCCGCGGCCCGGCGCGACCGCCCGCGCCCGCGCCCGCGTCTGCGCCCGCCTCTCCCAACCTCGCAGCCCTGGCGTGGGCTCCCGCCGCGCACGTGCGCGGTGGTGGGACGCGCCGGCCCGAGGCGGCTCCCGCGCAACCCATCACGCACCTGGCGCCCTTGGTGCCAGAGCCTCCCACCGGCACGAGCCCACGCTTGCTCGATCTCAGTCTGGCCGGCCTGATGCCGGGCGCGCGGCCGTCAGAGCAGGTGCCCACACAGAATGATGGGGCGGCCCTCGAGATTCCCATCGATGTGCCGTCGGTCCGCAGCCAGAAGTCTTCGTCACCCACCCGGCGCCGGGGACGGAACACTCTGGCGCGCTTTGCCCTGCCCAAGACGCCGTTCTTTTCCGTCCTGACCGAGGATCAGCTGCGCATCGCCATCGATAGGGTGCGCCTGGTGCAACTGGCCGAGGGCGAGATCCTGTTTGCCATGGGCGATGCCGGCAAGGAGATGTACGTGGTGGCGGAAGGCGAGGTGGCCATCTTGGTGCCGCAGGAAGTGGCCCGTCTGCAAGAGGGTGATTTCTTCGGCGAGGTGTCCCTCTTGGTCAACCAGCCGCGCACAGCGACCGCGCGCGCGACCATGCCCAGCCAGGTGCTGGTGCTCGATCGTCCCTTGGTGCGTGACCTGATCTCCGCGTCGCCGCAGGTCCTCAGGGTGTTGTTGCGTTTCTTGCGCGAGCGGCTCATGGAGACGCTCGCGCAAACCAGCCCGCTGTTCGCGCCTTTCTCGGAGCACGAGCGCACGTTGCTGACCTCGAAGTTTCATTTTCTCGAGGTCGACAGGAACGTGCGTGTGGTCGAGCAAGGCAAGGCGGTCACCGGGCTGTTCGTCTTGTTGGCCGGAGAGGCGGCAGCGGTCGCGGATGGCAAACCGGTCGCCCATTACGAGGCGGGCGGGATGTTCGGCGACATCGCGCTCATCAGGGGCACGCCGGCCACCGCCACCGTGGTGACCCTGCAGAAGAGCTACGTTCTTCATATGCCGCGCAAGGATTTCAGCGAGATCATCATGACCCACCCGCAGGTGCTGGAATACCTGGCGTCGTTGGCCCACCACGAGGACCATTAGGTCCGTCTGACGGCTCGCTTGCGGCTGCGCGGTCGGGGGTCGAGGCAAAGGCCCAGGTTGACCTCGGCGAAGAAGTTACGGCCCACGCGCACGGCCCGCGCCGAGGTTCCTTCCGTTTCGAAGCCCAAGGATCGGTAGAGTCGCAAGGCCCGCAGGTTGTCGGCCCGTACGCTCAGGTTCAGCTTGCGAACACCCTGGGCCTGGGCCAAACGGATGCCCGCCTCGGCCATGCGGCGCCCGATGCCTTTGCCCCACGCGGCGGCGCGCACGGTCAGCCCCAACTCCGCTCGGTGGTGCAATCGGGGTTGCGGCGGGCGCACCACGGACAGCACCGCCACCAGGCGACCACGCCATTCACCCTTGAGCAAGAAGCCCAGGTTCTGGGTCCGCAGGCGATTCAGGAACGCCGTCTGCATGGCCGGTGTCAGCGCACGCTCGCCCGGCCCAGCCTTGAGAAAGTCGGATTCGCCGGCCACCTCGAGCGCGTGCTTGATCAGAGCCTGCGCATCGGCCGCGCTGGCGGGAGACACGGTCAGCATCCCCTCGGCCAGCCGCACCTCGCACGGGATCACGGTCCACCGTCGGTCTTGGGGCGCTGGGCCTGGGCCAGGTCGCGGCCGCGTCTGGCGTAGGTGACCGCCGAGAGGAGACCAAGCCCCGCGCAGATCATGGCCAAGGGGCGCGCCTCTGCTCGGCCCAAGACCAGTGCGGCCACCGTGAGGAACTGGGCGACGGTGGTGGCCTTGCCCACGGCGTGGGCGTGGTAGTCGTAGCGCACGCCGCGCATCGAGGGCACCAGGAAACGGAGGATGAAGAGCAGCAGGACGGCCGCTTCGCGCGTGAGCAGGGGCAAGGTGGTGGCCAGTGGCGGGGCGTGCGAAAGGTAGAGCCCGGTCAAGACCAGAATGATGAAGGCCTTGTCGCACAAAGGATCAAGCCAGGGGCCCCAGGAGCTGGGATGTGGTTTGCGTCGGGCCACCCATCCGTCGAACATGTCGCTGAGGCCAGCCAGGCCGAGCACCACCAGCGCAGGTAAGGGGTATCCGGCCAGCGGCACGAAAGCCACCCCAAGCGGCACACGCACGAGAGACAACCAATCTGCCAGGTTCAGAGCCTAGCTGGTGTACCCGCGCGTTGCTTTCTTCGCAAGCGGTTCGGCGAAGACGTGGCATAGTGCAGCGTCGGCAAGTCGATGACGGAACGCGTTGGTCGTGGCGCTTTTTGGCTCCGATCCCCGTTTGACTTTCCCCGATTGCTGAAGTATCAACAGCGCCCCGTGTCTCTCGCAGCTCCAATTCATCATAAGACTGTATCGGCCAAGGAGACGGTCGCCCGCTCCTGGTATGTCGCCGACGTTGGGGGTAAGACCCTGGGTCGGGCTGCCACGAAGATCGCTTCGGTCTTGCGTGGCAAAACCAAGACTGCGTTCACCACGCATGCAGATGCTGGTGATTTCGTGGTCGTGATCAACGCCGACAAGGTTCGCCTGTCGGGGAAGAAGTGGACGGACAAGCTGTACCGCGACCACTCGCTTGCCCCGGGCGGCTTGCGCACCTTGAGCGCCAAGCAACTGCTCGAGCGCCATCCGACGGATTTGGTCAAGCGTGCCGTGTGGGGCATGTTGCCCAAGGGTCCGCTTGGTCGTCAGATCTACAAGAAGCTGAAGGTCTATGCGGGAGCCGAGCATCCCCACCAGGCCCAACAGTGTAAGCCTCTCTCTCTTACCTAGCATCCGGAGTCGCCCGCATGATCGATTCACAGAAGAGTTTCTATGCTACCGGCCGTCGCAAGGAGGCCGTGGCGCGTGTGTGGCTGCAGGCCGGTGCCGGCAAGATCGCCATCAACCAGCGTACCCTGGAAGACTATTTCGGTCGCGAGACCTCGCGTATGGTCTTCCGTCAGCCGCTCGAGTTGACCGAGACCTCGGGGTCGTTCGACATTTTCTGCACGGTGCGCGGCGGGGGCCTCTCCGGCCAGGCCGACGCCATTCGCCACGCGCTCTCGCGTGCCTTGATCAAGTACAACGCCGAGTTGCGGCCGTCGCTCAAGAAGGCCGGCTACCTGACTCGCGACGCTCGGGCTAAAGAGCGGAAGAAGTACGGTCAGCGCGGCGCGCGCGCTCGCTTCCAGTTCTCCAAGCGCTAGAAGCAGCCGCAGCAAGAGGCCGGACGATCCTCGGGTTGTCCGGCCTTTCTTGTATGCGGGTCCTGGAACAGCAGTTGGAGCCAGGCGGGTGCATGGCTACACTGGAGCGGAATGCTTCCGCGCCGGCCCAGGTCAAGACTGCTCACCAAGGTGTTGGTGGCGTCGCTTCTGCCGGCCATGGCGGCGCTGGTTTTGTTCGGTCTGCTGGCCCACGCGGTGGCGCGCAGGGCGCTGGAGGACGAGTTGGGGCAACGTCTGGCCACGGCGGCGGCCGGCATCGCCATGCAGATCCTGCCGGAGCAACTGACGGCCATCGGCCCGGGCGACGAGTCGTCCAACACCTACGCCAACCTGTCCCGGCGTATCGAGCTGGCCAAGGAGCGCTTCGGGGTGCGCAGGGTGTTGCTGGTGGCGCGCGATCTGACCGGGCGCGGGGACACCGAGCACTTGGTGGGGCTGGGGGCGTCGGCTCATGAATTGGGCGCGGATCGGACGGAGATCGAGCGGGCCAGCACGGGCGCCCTGGTCGGCTCGCTGCTTTTCTGGGGCCGCGACGGGCGCCCTTACCAGCGCGGCTATGCGCGCGTGGGCCTTGCGCCGCCGGCGGGTTTCGTGGTGGTCGAGGGCAGTGCCCAGTACTTCGCCCAACTGGCGGCCTTTCGTCGCTGGCTGTTGCTGGGTGGTGTCTTGTTCTCGGTTTTCATCGCCGGGGTGGCCACATGGCTGTCGCGACGGATCAGCCGGCCGCTGGCGCGTCTGGCGCAGGCCGCTGAGACGATAGGACGCGGTGATCTGGCGGGTCCGGTGGCGGTCGAGACGCGCGACGAGATCGGCTATCTGGCGGCCCGGCTGGACGAGATGCGGGCGGCGCTGCAAACCCGCGACGAGCGCATGCAGATGATGCTGGCCGGGATCGCCCACGAGGTGCGCAATCCCCTCGGCGGCCTGGAGATCTATGCCGGGCTGCTTCGCGAAGGGCTGGGCGACCAGCCCGAGCGGCTGGCCGAGGTGGGGCGCATCGAACGCGAGATTGGCTATCTCAAGAATGTGGTCTCCGATTTCTTGGAGTTCGCCCGACGCCCACTGCCGGTCATGGAGCCGGTTGCGGTGGCGGCCTTGTTGGACGAGGTGTGTGAGGTGTGCCGTCCGGCCGGGGCAGGGACCGCCTTGCGCGTGGACGTGACGCCCGATCTGGTGGCCGAAGGCGACCGAGGCCAGCTTCGCCGGGCCGTCATCAATCTGGTGCGAAACGCGGTGACCGCGGCTGGCCCGGCGGGGCAGGTGGTGCTGGCCGCGCGTCGCAAGGATGGCGAGATTGAATGGGAGGTGCGCGACAGCGGCCCGGGCGTCCCCGCGGAGATCGCCGAGAAGGTCTTCACGCCCTTCTTCACCACGCGTGAAAAAGGTACGGGGCTGGGTCTGGCCTTCGTGCGCGAGATCACACTCGACCACGGCGGCGCGGTTGCGTTGGACCAGGCGCCCGAAGGCGGCGCGCGTTTTCGCTTCACCACGCGCGGGAAACCTACCCATGATCGCGTAGGCGGAGGCGGGCTTTGCCCGCCGTAGCCAGAACGCGGGAAGGAAGGAAACCCTCCCAGGGTTTCCTTCAAAATCGGTAGGCGGAGGCGGGCTTTGCCCGCCGTAGCCAGAACGCGGGAAGGTTTGGAAACCCTCTCAGGGTTTCCATCAGAATCGGCTATTGTTGCCGGCATGGCGAGGGTCCTCATCATCGACGACAACGAAACCATGCGGGAGGGCATGGCTGCGACCGTGCGGCGCATGGGGCACGACGTGGCCATGGCCGCCTCGGGGGCCGACGGGCTGTCGCTCCTGCGCAAGCATGGCGCGGATTTCGTCATCACCGATTTGAAGATGGAGGGTGTCAGCGGGCTCGACGTTCTCGAAGGCGTGAAACGCATCGACCCGGCCTGCCCCGCGTTGATCGTCACCGCCTTCGGCACCGTAGAGACCGCGGTGCAGGCCATGCGCCTGGGTGCCATGGATTTTCTGCAGAAGCCTTTCGCCCCCGAGGTGCTACGCCTCAAGGTCGAGCGAGCGCTCGAGCTGCGGCGGGAGACGATGGGGCGACAGCGCGCCGAGGCCGAGGTCGAAGCCCTGCGCGCCGATGCCGCTCAGCCCTATGGCCTGGGCGAAATGGTGGGTCGCGCTCCGCAAATGCGCGCCCTGTTCGAGTCCATCGAGAAGGTGGCGCCCTCGGACGTGGCCGTGCACATCTCGGGCGAATCCGGCACCGGCAAGGAGCTGGTGGCGCGCGCGGTTCACACGCGCTCCAAGCGCGCCGCCGGACCCTTCGTGAAGGTCAACTGCGGCGCTCTCACCGAGACCCTGCTGGAATCCGAGTTGTTCGGGCACGAGAAGGGGGCGTTCACCGGCGCCATCAAGCGCAAGCTGGGGCGCTTCGAGCTGGCCGACAAGGGCACCCTGTTCCTCGACGAGATCGGCGACATGTCACCCAACCTGCAGCTCAAGCTGCTGCGGGTCCTGCAGGAGCGGGAGTTCGAGCGCGTGGGCGGCGAGGAGACGGTGCGGGTGGACGTGCGCATCATCTCGGCCACCCATCGCGACATCAAGAAAGAGGTGGAGGGAGGCCGTTTTCGCGAGGATCTCTTCTACCGCTTGCACGTCGTACCCTGCCACGTTCCCCCGCTGCGCGAGCGACGTGAGGACATCCCGGCGCTGGTCGAGCACTTCATTCGCAAGCTGGGCCCGCGCACCAACCCGGCGATTCAAGGCATCGATGACGCCGCGCTGGCCCGGCTGACCGCCTACAACTGGCCCGGCAACGTGCGCGAGTTGGAGAACGCGGTCGAGCAGTCGCTGGTGTTCGCCAACGGCGAGAGCATCGGGGTCGCGGCCCTGCCTCCCTTCCTGCGCGAGGGAACCAGCGAGGCGGCCCTGGCGGTCCCCTCGGGCAACATGACCTTGCCGGAGATCCTGGACGACCTGGAGCGCCAGCTCATCCAACGCACTTTCGACAAGACGGGCGGGGTAAAGACCGAGACCGCGCGTCTGCTAGGCATCAAAACCAGCGCGCTCTACTACAAGCTGGAGAAATACGGGATAGGAGGCGCGGGGAGCAAGACCGTCCCCGCCGCGCCCGAGGACTCCGCCGAAGGGAAGTAGCCGCGAACTACTTGCGTCTCACGGGCGGCGTGAAGGCGACTGGCGCGGGGGTAACCACGTCCTGGGAGGCGCGCGCCTCGCGCACCAGCTCCATGTAGAGGCGCGCGCGGTCCGTGATGCGATCCAACTTGCCCTCGCGCAAGGCCGACACATCGATGAGGTCGCCGCCCACGCCAAGCACGGAGGCGCCGGCCTGAATGAAGG
Organism: uncultured Myxococcales bacterium; assembly: GCA_964535465.1. Classification (GTDB taxonomy): domain Bacteria; phylum Myxococcota_A; class Polyangia; order Fen-1088; family Fen-1088; genus Fen-1137. The sequence goes on along the minus strand of CAZHUY010000026.1, from coordinate 24,480 downwards.
ACGAGGCGTTTTGCAGGGTGACGCCGCCGGTGGGGAGCAGGTCGATCTGTGTCAGGGGGACCTTGAGCGCCTTGAGCGCCCTGAGGTAGCTGGGGCCGCCCATGGTGGAGCAGGGAAAGACCTTGACCATGTCGGCGCCCGCTCTGGCGGCGCAGATGATCTCCGTCGGGGTGAGCGCGCCCGGGAACACGGCGACACCGCTGGCGTTGCAGTACTGTACGACCTCGTGGTCCAGGCAAGGGCTGATGACGTAGCTGGCCCCGGCCGCGAGCACCGTCGCGGCCGTGTCCACATCCATGACGGTGCCCGCGCCCACCAGGACCTTGTCCTCGTAGCGTTGGACCAAGGTCGAGATGATGCCCAGCGCGTCCGGCACGCCCATGGGGATCTCGACCGTGTCCAGCTGCGCGGCATGCAGGGCCTCGGCCATCAACATGGCATATCGGGCGGAGGTGACCCTCAGGATGGGAATGATGCCGATGCCTCGAATGCGCGCGAGAACCTCAGCTTTTTCCATAAGCGGCTCCGATCAAAATTCAGGCTCATGACCACGGTAACACGGCGAGGTTCGGACCTCATCAGGTCTTTGGGGGTGTCTTGATCTTGATCTCGCTCTCGCTCGTCTCCGGCTCCAATTTCCCGTCGGCGCGCGGGCGGAAGCGGATCTCGGCTTTGACCTCGACCACCATCTTGGTCAGGGCCTTGGCCAGCTCGCTTTGCAGATCGAGCCGTTCCAGCCATGAGCGCATCTCGGTGGTCGCCGCCCGCACCAAGTCATCCTTGGATCGGCTGGCCTTCTCGAATCCGGCCGACATGGCCCGCTTGACCAAGTCCGACAAGCCACGGTCAGCCCGATCGCGAACCGGTTCTTCGTCGGTTCCCATCCGTGGCTCCTCGCCCGGACCGGGTGCGTTGCTCTTGGCGTCGTTCTCGGCCATGCCCTCAGGCTAGCACGACTGTCGCCGGACAGAGAGGCGCGATATGCTCGCGGCGTGAGCCAATCCCAGCCAGATCACGCGATCGCATACGAAAGGTCGGAGCAGGCAGCCCGGCGCAGCGTCGTCTACCGCCGCCCGTGGCGTCGTCTCCTGCGCGCCTATCGCGTGACCCTGCAGATCGTACTGTCGTACCTGTTCTTGCGTCTTCGTCGCAGACTTCGCTCTCGCGAGGCTGCCGAGGAGCTTGTGCAGCAGGTCCATCGCCACAATGCCCGTCGCGTGCTGGCCACCATCGAGGAGCTGCAGGGCCTGTTCATCAAGGTGGGGCAGCTCATCAGCGTACTCGCCAACATGCTGCCCGAGGCCTTCCGCAAAGAGTTGGAGAAGCTGCAGGACCGCGCCCCTCCTCGCTCCTACGAAGACATCGAACGTCGTGTGATGGCGGAGTTGGGCGGGCGCAAACCCGGCGATCTGTTTGCCCAGTTCAGCCGGGAGCCCGTGGCCGCCGCCTCCATCGGGCAGGTGCACAGGGCCCTTCTGCATTCCGGGCAGAAGGTCGCGGTGAAGATTCAGTACCCGGGCATCGAAGCCATCGTACGCACGGATCTGAGCATCATCCGCCGCATCATCGGGGTGCTGCGCCGGTTCCTCTCGGATTGGGGATGGAACACCATCTACAACGAGATTCGCGAGATGGTCCTGGAAGAGCTCGACTATCGCCACGAGGCCTCCGCCATTCGCGCCATCGCCGCCAACTTCGACGGGCGCAAGGACGTGGCCATCCCCCATGTCTTCGATGAGTTCTGCACGGCGCGCGTGCTCACCACCGAATGGATGAGCGGCACGCGGGTGGGCGACATAGCGGCGCTGGACGCGCAAGGGATCGATCGCAAACAGGCCGCACGACTGTGCGTCGAGGCCTACTGCAAGCAGATCTTCATCGACGGCCTGTATCACGCCGATCCCCACCCCGGTAACATCCTGCTGCGGCCGTCGGAACCTGGCGAGACCCGGCCCACGGTGGTCTTCCTGGATTTCGGCGCCACCGGCCATGTCTCCCAGGGAATGCGCAAGGGCATCGTGACCTTCCTGCAAGGGGCCATGACCCGCGACGTGAGTCGCATCGTCACCTCGCTCAAGGAGATGGGTTTCATCTCGCGCCACGCGAACCACGAGGTCTTCGATCGCGTGGTCCAGCACTTCTATGAGCACTTCCGTTCGCAGATGCGCTTCGAGGGGTTCTCGCTCTCCAATCTCAAGATCGATCCGCGGGCGCAACTGGCGACCCTGTTGGACCTGCGCGACCTGAACGTGACCCTGCACGATCTGACCGATGCCTTCGTGGTGCCCAAGGAATGGGTCCTCTTGGAGCGCACCCTGCTCTTGCTGCTGGGGGTGTGCACCACCCTGGATCCCGAGATGGATCCCTCGGAGGTGATTCAGCCCTATGTCGATCGTTTCCTGCTGGGCGAGAAGAGGGGTTGGTCCGAGACCATGGTCGAGACCTTGCGGGAGTCGGTGCTGACCGCCTTCGCCCTGCCCGGCGAGCTGGGGCGGTTCCTGACCTTGGCCTCGCGGGGGGATGTGGAGGTCCGCGTTCAAGGTATCGAGAACAGCGTCGACATCCTGTACTCCCTCGGGCAACAACTCCTCTGGGGGTTCTTGGGAGCGACCGCCGCGAGCCTGTCGGTCGTCTTCGAGGGGCGGGGACAGGAGGGCAGCCGCTCGCTTTGCCTGGGACTGACGACCTTGTTCTCGGGGATGCTGCTCATCTCCCTACTGCGCGGTCGGCGTCTGCGAAAACGGCGGCGTCGCTAGCGCCTGTCCGCCCGTTACACTTGCATTGCCCCACATGTAGGATACAATGCTACCCATGTCGCTCATTCCGGTCATTGGAAGCTCCATCACCGCTATTGGCGCCTTCGCCATCTTCGTCGCCACCTTGAGGCTTGGGCAGGCCCCGCGCGGCAAGGCCCATTAGCCCGCCACGGCCCACGCTCAGGTACCCCTCTCCGCGGTTTTTGGCCTTGCCGGAGTGAGGCTCGCCGCCTACACTCCCCGCGAACTTAACGGCAGGCTGCACCATGTTTGATGGATCTGAAGCCGTGGCTCCCTTGGGCGCAAAGGCCGGGGGCGAGTCGCAGACCGGGCGCCTGGGTCAGTTCGGCATCGCCGACCTGACCGCCATTCGAAATCTGATTCGCGGAGGCTCGGTCATTGACTGGCATCGCCTCTATTTTACCGACCGCGAGCAGGTCGATCGGTTTCTGCGCGTTCACGAGCTTGATCCCGAGAGCCGGCAGGACATGGCCCGGCTTGAAGCACTGCGCGATGACGCGGTGGAGTATCTGGAGCGCCACCTAGGCTTTCACATACCGGAGGAAGTGGCGGAGCGAATCCCCGCCCGTGACCTCTTGCTGGTGGCCTCGCAGAAAGGTAAGCGCCGCACCCACGCCTGCGTCGTGCTCAAGGTCATGCACGTCCTGCAGCACCTGGCGGGGCGCGAGCTGCTCAATCGGTTGGCGGTCAGCCAGGATCAGGTCTTTCAGGCGGTGGAGGACAAGGTCCTGCGCACGGTCGAAGAGATGAAGGCCGCGGGCTGCGCCATCGTGGAGTTCGAATGGAGCCGCAAGGAGCCGGACAGCCTGGTCACCAAGCTTCTGGCCAAGCGGGACAACATCGCCGCGCACGTTTACGACAAGCTGCGCTTTCGCATGATCACGCACTCGGAGGACGAGATCGTCTTCGTTTTGCGTGAGCTGGTTCAGCGGTTGGTGCCGTTCAACTACGTGATCCCAGGGGAATCGGTCAACGACATCGTCGATTTGCAGGGGTTCATCGAGCGCGCTCCCGGGTTGCGCTCTCACCTGCCTCAGCTCCTCGATCTCTCGGCGATCGCCGCGGACAAGCGCACGCCGGTGACCAACGAATTCTCCGGACCCAGCTACCGTGTGGTCAATTTCGTGGCCGACCTGCCCGTTCGCATGGACAGACTGTTGAATCGCTCATCCCAGGACGAGCAATTCGCCGACAACGGGGCGGTGGTGTTCGTTCTGACGGAGTTCCAGATCGCCGACGAGCGCACCGCCCAGGCCAACGAAATGGGCGAGAACAGCCACGATCGCTACAAGGAACGGCAGATCACCAGGGTCAAGGCGCGCCTCGCGCATGGGATGACGGAAGACGACGATCGTACCCCGCCCATGGATTTGACCGGACGCCAGGACGGCGATCTCGGTCACGATTAGAAGCTCGCCGACTCCCAGCGGGTTGATGGTTACCTTCACCGACCTCTACCGGCTGGTGAGGCAGGCCTCGGCCTCGCTGGGGGACCAGTCACGTTTGTTGATGAAGGCGTGTCTGACCCTGCCCTCGCGGTCCACCAGAAACGTCTCGGGGAACTTGCTGGTGCCGTAGCGAGCGGCCACCTCGCGCTCGGGATCGAGCAGCACGGTCAGCGCGGTTCCTTGCGGGAAGAACTTGTCGACCGCGGCCCAGTCTTCGTCCACGCTGACGGCCAGGATCGTGGCTTTTCCCTTCAGGCGTTTGGCCAGGGCCTCCAACGAGGGGATCTCTTCCACGCAGGGAGGGCACCAGGTCGCCCAGAAGCTGACCAGGACCGGCTGGCCGCGCAGCTTGGCCAACGACCAGGACTTGCCCGCCCTATCGACCAGGTCGAAATCCGGGGCCAGGCCGCGCAGCTGGGGCGTTAGCGGGTCTGGCGCCAGGGCTCCACACGCCATGTCGCGGGCCAGGCTGGCCGTCCAGGCCGTGCCCGCGAAGTAGCGAAGGGCCAGCGTGGTCATGCCGGCGAAAACCAGGCCCAGCGTGATCCAGCGGCGCACCTTCGATTCGCGAGGGATCAGGCCACCCTTGCCTGACCCCTCGTCGATCTTCCGTCCCCCCCGATTCACCTCACCCCATTCCGGTCCGACACAGCGAACGCGTAACGACTACTTGTCCTTGGCGGCGGCCTTCTTGCCCTTGGCGCCCTTGGCCAGCTCCGCATCCGCGATCTTCTTGAAGGCCTCGAAGGGCTGCGCGCCGTTGATGAAGTGGCCGTTGACGAAGCTGGCCGGCGTGCCCTGCACACCCACCGAGGTGCCTTGCTTCATGTCGGCATCGATCTGAGCGGCGAACTTGTGGCTGTCCATGGCGGCCTTGAACTTGGCCATGTCGAGACCGATCTCCTTGGCGTACTTCTCGAGATCGGCCGCGCCCAGGTTCTGCTGGTTCTTGAAGAGGATCTCATGCATCTCCCAGAACTTGCCCTGCTCGTGGGCGGCCATGGCGGCCTCGGCGGCCGGCTTGGCGTTGTTGTGGAAGGACAGGGGGAAGTTCTTCCAGGCCACGCGAACCTTGCCGGGATAGGTCTTCTCCAGCTCCTTGATGGAGGGCTCGACGCGGGTGCAGAACGGGCACTGGAAGTCCGAGAACAGCACCACGGTCAGGGGCGCGTTCTTGGGGCCGCGCGTGGGCGCGTTGCCGACGTCGACCTGCTTGATCACCGTGGGCTCCTCGCCACCAGCCTGGGCGGCACCGCCACCCACCTCGGTCTTCGCCGTCTTCATGAGGACGTCGTAGACCTTGGCCTTGGGCGTCCCCTTCTTGACCAGCTCCTCGGCCTTCTTGAGCTGCTCGTCGATGCGCGCCTTGAAGTTCTCGAAGGGCTGGGCGCCCGACAGGAAGGTGCCGTTGATGAAGAAGGCAGGCGTGCCGCGCGCGCCGATCTTGTTGCCAGCGGCGGCCTCGGCGTCCACTGCCTCGGCGAGCTTCTTGTCCTCGATGGCGGCCTTGAACTTGGCCATATCCAGGCCGATCTCCTTGGCGTACTTCTCCAGGTCGGACGCGCCCAGGTTCTGCTGATTCTTGAAGAGAAGGCCGTGCATCTGCCAGAACTTGCCCTGCTGATGGGCGGCCATGGCCGCGATGGCGGCGGGCTTGGCGTTGTTGTGGAAGGACAGCGGCATGTTGCGCCACGCGATGCGGACCTTGCCCTTGTACTCTTCCAGGATCTTGTCCATGGTGGCCTCGACGCGCGTGCAGAACGGGCACTGGAAGTCCGAGTACTGCACGATGGTCACCAGGGCGTCCTTGGCACCCTTGATGGGCGCGCCCTTGATCTCGGCCTTGTACACCTCGGTGGGCGAGGGCTCGCCCGGGCGGGCCTCAGGCTTGGGAGCTTCCTTCTTGGTGAGGCCTTCCTTGATGATGGTCGCGTAGAGCTCGGCACGCGGCGTGCCGGCGGCGATCTTGGCATCGGCCTTCTTCAGCTCCTCGTCGATGACCATCTTGAAGCTGTCCAGCGGATAGGCGCCGCTGAAGAAGCGGCCGTTGACGAAGAAGCTGGGGGTTCCCTGCACGCCGAAGTTGCTACCCTCTTTGGTATCGGCCTCGACCAACTCCTTGGTCTTGGCGTCCGCGATGGCGGCCTTGAACTTGGCCATGTCCAGCCCGATCTCCTGGGCGAACTTCTCGATGTTGGCGGCGTCCAGGCTCTGCTGGTTGGCGAACAGCTTGTCGTACATCTCCCAGAACCTGCCCTGCTGGTCGGCGGCCACGGCCGCGATGGAGGCGGGCATGGCGTTGTTGTGGAAGGGCAGGGGGTAGTGCTTGAAGGCGATGGCGATGTTGTCCTTGTAGATCTTCAGCAGCTCGTCGAGCGTGCCCTTGGCGCGGTTGCAGTACGGGCACTGGAACTCGGAGTACTCGATGAGCGTGACCTTGGGCTCCTTGCCACCCTTGACCGGCGCCTTGCCGACCTCGACCTTGTAGACCTCGTTGCTGATGGGCGGCTTGGGAGCAGGCGGAGCGGCCTGCGGCGTGCCCAGGCCCTTGGCCTTGCCGGACATGAGGGCGGCGTAAAGCTCGCCGGCGCCCACGCCCTTGTCCATCAGCTTCTTGGCGCGCGCGAGCTCGTCTTCCACCGCGCTCTTGAACTGCTCGTAGGGGACCGCACCACGGATGGCGCGGCCGTTGACGAAGAAGTTCGGGGTGCCCTGCACGCCCAGCTCCTTGGCCAGGGCCATGTCGGCCTCGACCGCCGCCTTGTAGGTGCGCGCGTCCAAGGCCGCCTTGAACTTGCCCATGTCCAGGCCCTTCTCTTGCGCGATCTTCTCCAGGCCCGCGCGATCCAGGTTCTGCTGGTTGGCGAACAGCGCATCGTGCATCTGCCAGAACTTGCCCTGGGCGCCTGCGGCCATGGCGGCTTCGGCGGCCAGCGGGGCCTTGTCGTGGAAGGGCAGGGGGTTGTGCTTGAAGAAGATGCGAACCTTGTCCGGGTACTCCTTGATCAAGCGATCCAGGGTGGGCAGGACGCGGCTGCAGTAGGGGCACTGGAACTCGGAGAACTCGACGATGGTGACCAGGCCCTTGGGCGAGCCCTTGGGGGTACCCTCGAAAGGCACGCACTTGCGGTCAACGTCGTCGTTGGCGCTGGCGCCCACCTTCTCGCAAACGTACTTGGCGGGAGGCGTTCCGCGGCCGAGCCAGTTACCTTTTCCGAAGTAGTAGCCGCCGATTACCGCCCCAGCAGCCAATACGAAAATCGCGATCTTACGTCCCATGTTGTCTCCTTCGACGCGAGCCAGCAAGTCTCGGGGAATTCTTACAGTACTGGTGCCCAGGGACAGAGTCGAACTGTCTACACACGGATTTTCAGTCCGTTGCTCTACCAGTTGAGCTACCTGGGCGTAGGCGGGCTCGTCTAACACGAGGCCGGGCACATCGCAAGCGGCCCCGACGGATAACGCGAATGACACGTTACGTTGATGGCCTGTGGGAGAGGCCAGCCTTCCGGCCTTCGAGGACTCCCTCGGCTACGGGCATGCCGCCAGCTCACAGGCACTCGGGGCGCAAACGTCAACCCTCGGTCATGTTTCAGCGCTTCGGGGCAACTGTGATATGCACCTGCACATGGCATCGACCATCGGGCGCGACATCAGGACAGTACCGAACATCATCACCCTCTCGCGTATCTTCCTCATCGTTCTGGGCGTCACGGTCTATTTCTACGTCTCGCACGGTCTGGGAATCGTACTGGCCATCATGGCTGGGGTGACGGATTACCTGGATGGCTACGTCGCCCGCCGCACGGGCCAGGTGACTCGGCTGGGCGAGATCCTCGACCAGTTCTGCGACCTTTGCTACGAGTCGTTCCTAATCATCATCGCCACGGTGCAGGGATTCTTCCCGCCCGTGATCATCTGCGCCTACCTGTTTCGTGAGTTCTGGGTGGGAGCGGTTCGCCGTTTCATGGCGGCCGCGCGCATGAACATTCCCAGCAGCCTGGCCGGCAAGTTGAAATCCAATCTCATCATGTGGAGCTTTCTGCCCACCTACCTTTCTCTCGCCGGTCTGGTGCCGCAGGCCGAGCCGGTTGTGACCTATGTCGCTCTTGCCATGATCTCTTTGGGACTGCTGGCCAGCTACGCGAGTGCCTGGGGTTACACCAGGGCCTTCATGTCCGGGTACGCCCAGGCCCACGACAGGATAGACTGACCGCCATGTCACGCGTCGTTGTCCTGGGTCTGAACCCTGGGAGGGTTCTTCGCGCGTTCTGCGCCCTCTTCCTTTCTTTGATCGCACTTGGCGCCGTCGAGGCACGAGCCGAGGGTGTGCCCGCCTGTCCCACCGGCAACCTGTTGGCTGGACGTCGGCCCGCGGCCTGGGTCGAGACCCGTCGCGAGTTGGGCGTTCTGACCGACGAGGCCGTGGTCCCCGAGGGAGCGGCTTGGGATTCGGGCCCGGCCATGATCTTGGACAAACCCGCCTCCAGCGTGACCTTCGACTTGGGCGAACCCACCATCGTCACGGCTCTCGTGGTGCAGGCCGATGCCAACGACTCCTACGTGGTGTGGGGCTCGCGCGACGGCAACACCTACCAGGAGCTGGGTCACGTCCCCGTGGTGCCCGACCACGGGCTGCGCACCCGCACGCTCGAGTTGTCCGGGATCACGGCCCGCTACCTGCGCGTGGGCGGGGGCAGCGGCGATGGTTTCTTCTCGCTCTCCGAGGTGGCGGCCTATTGCCAGAAGCCCAGTCCTTTTCCGCCGCGCCTGCGTGTGGTGGACGCGCCAGCGGCGAAGGTGATCAAGCCCTGGTGGGGCTGGGATGACGTCGCGTCCGCGCGCTGGGAGCTGATCCTGGCCATCCTGGCCTTGCTCTTCCTGTGGTGGGACCGCTGGGTGTCGCGGGGCGCGCCTATCGAGCCGGCCGAGAAGGCGCCCGGGCCGCTCGACGCGGTGGCGCGCTTCTTCCAAGGCCTGACCGTCAGGCTCGGGGTGAACCGGGTCAGCGGGCGTGTGCGCCGCCTGATCCTCGGCATCTTCGGCGTGGTGGCGTTCCTGACCTACTTCAACTTTGGCGCCTTCCACTTCTTCAACTACATCCACGGCTGGGACACTTTTCACTACTACGTCGGGGCGAAGTACTCGCCCGAGCTGTCTTTCGACCGGCTGTACGAGTGCGTGGCGGTGGCCGATTCGGAATTGCCCGAACTGCGCCACAGGGTCGAGACGCGCAAGCTGACCAACCTACGCACCAACGTGGTGGAGACCACGGCCGACATCCTGGCCCACCCCGAGCGCTGCAAGCAGCACTTCACGCCCGAGCGCTGGCAGTCCTTCCACAAGGATCTGGCCTATTTCCGCACGCTGGAGAGCGCCAAGCGCTGGGACGACTCGCAGACCGATCACGGCTACAACGCCACCCCGGTGTGGAACATCGCGGGCTACCTGCTGTCCAACCTGGCTCAAGCCAGCAAGACCCAGGTCTACGTCCTCAATTCGTTGGATCCGATCATGCTGGGCGTGGCCTGCCTGATGATCGCCTGGGCCTTTGGCTGGCGCATCTTGGCCGTGGCCTTGCTGGTGTTCTCCACCAACTTCCCGTCGCGCTTCTACTGGACGGGCGGGGCCTTCCTGCGCTGGGACTGGCTGTTCTGGATGATCGCCAGCGCCTGCCTGCTCAAGAAGAACCGGCCCCTGGCCGCGGGTTTGGCCTTGGCCTATTCCAGCCTGCTGCGCATCTTCCCGCTCTTCCTGTTCCTGGCGCCCGTGCTGGCCGCCGGTTATCACCTGTGGAAACAGCGCAAGCTACACCCGGTGTACATGCGCTTCTTCGTGGGCGCGGCCTTGGGTGCGGCCCTGCTGGTCCCGGCGGGCATGGCGGTGGTGGGGCGAGCCAGCGCATACACGGACTTCGCGCAGAACACCCTGAAGCACACCGACACCGCGCTGACCAACAACATGGGGTTGCGCACGGTGCTGGCCTATCGTCCCTCGGAGGTCGGGCGGCTCATGCGCGCCACGGGCCAAACCGATGAATGGGCCAAGTGGAAGCAGGCGAGGCTGGCCAGTTGGCACCAGGCCAAGCCCGTCTACTTTGCCGTGGTGATCGCGTTCGTGGTCCTCTTGGGGCTGGCGGCGCGCAACGCCGAGCCTTGGGCGGCCATGGCCCTGTCCGCCACCTTCATCCCGTTTGGCACCGAGCTGACCTGCTACTACTACTCCTTCTTGATCATCGTGGCCTTGCTGGCGGGCAGGAGCGAGAAACTGGGAACGCGGCTCTTGCTGCTGACGGGCTTCACCCAGTTCGTGGCGGCCGCGCCCATCAAGGGCATGCCCACCTGGCTGGACGAGCAGTACACCCTCATGTCCGCGGCCACCGTGCTGGTCCTGGTGCTCACGGTTTGGGAGTTCTATCGCAGCCGTCGCCTGGCCTTGGCCGAGGTGCCTGACTTCAAGGTCGCGGTCGACGGCCCCGAGGAAATGGAAGAGCACGAAGAAGCCGAAGCCTCGCGCGGCCGAAGGCAGCAGCGCAAGCGCCGGCGCTAACCGCTGCCTCCGCTACTTGATGTTGACCAGCTCGACCTCGAACAGCAATGTGGCGTTGGGCGGGATCACGCCGGCGGCGCCGCGGCTGCCGTAGCCCAGGTCCGGGGGAATCAACAGGGTTCGCTTGCCGCCGATCTTCATGCCCGACACGCCCTCGTCCCAGCCGCGGATGACTTGGCCCGCACCCAGCTTGAAGGAGAACGGACTGCCGTGGTCCAGCGAGCTGTCGAACTTCTTGCCCTTGGCGTTGTTGGTCCACAGCCAGCCCGTGTAGTGCATCACACAGGTCTTGCCGGCAGCGGCGGTGGCGCCCGTGCCAACGGTGGTGTCTTCGTACTGCAACCCGCTCGCGGTGGTGTTCATGGTCATCCTCCGGCGCGCAGCGTACCACCCCGACCAGCTTCCGGCCCCAAGTCTTGTGCGGGGCGTGCCCAACACACTCCCTCCCAAGCCGGATCCGTGTCAACGTAGCCTGGTGTTCGCACCGGGATATCTCCTCTTGATCCTTGCGGCCGCGGTCCCCGAGGCGGAAACGGGAAAGAAGCCCGTCGAGGTGCAGTTCGAGGGACCGGCAGGCTGCGGCGGGACGGGCTCGTTTTTCGCGAGTTTGCGCTCACGCATGGAGCATGTGCGAATCGCCGAGGACGACGAGTCGCGAACCACCCTTCAGGTTCGACTGAGCCGCGAGCGCACCCGCGTGGTGGGCGAGCTTCGCATCATCGATGACAGCGGAACGACCGACATGCGCAAGGTTCAGGGCATGAGCTGTGATGACGTGCTTCAGGCCCTCTCGCTCACCGCCGCGCTCGCGCTTGATCCCACCGCTGTCCTGTCCGTGTCCCCGATGGGGAGCGACAAAGATGCGACGACGGCGGGTGCACCTGCGGGCCCCGAGCCGCCGCCGCCGTCCCGTGCGGATGAGGCTCCCGCGCCCGTCGCGGAGAAGCCGGCCGCACCACCCGCGCCGAAACCGAGTGAGCCTTCCGTCACCGTGAGCGCGGCGCCACCACCGCCCAGGCACGTGCCGAGCGTGGAGGTGGGCGCCGGGCTCGTCGGGCTTTCTCTGCTCTCCGGAGGTTCCAGCCTGGGGGCTGCGTTGAGCTTGTACAAGAGCTTGGGAAGCGGTGAGGTGTTCCGCCCCGCTGTCGGGTTGACCCTGATCTACGCGCGCAACGATGTGCACCACACGCCATCGCCCGCCGCGGCCACTCTACTGGCGGCCGGGATCTCGGTGTGCCCGGTTCGAGTGAACGCCAGCGTCTTGGCCTTGCAGCCCTGCGCCGCCTTGTGGGGTGGTGTGCTGGAAGCCGCCGGCCGCAGCCTCACCCAGGAAGAACGCGTGAGCCGTCTATGGCTGAGCACGGGGCTCTCGCTTCGTTCCCTCGTCTCTCTTGGCCACGGACTCGCGTTGCAGGTGGAGGGAGGCTTCCAAGTGCCGTTCTTGCGAAGACGCTACTTCGCCACGGTACCTAGCAACGTGATTGCCGAGACGCCCACCCTCTCGCCCGTTGTCGGTGTCTCGCTTACCTACGGGTTTTGAAGACCGAGATCCGGGACCGTGATCACCCGCCGCGTGGCCGGGAATTACCTGGGACCGAGGATCTCGTGAGTGACGCCGCCAACCTAACACGCCAGCCCCTGGTCGCCTTGCCCGACAGCGGGCTGCCGCCTATCCTTGAAGGAGTGCTGAGCAAGAGCCAGCGCGAGCTTCGCTTGCGCCAGTTGGTCGAGCGCCACGTCCAATTGGTGGCACGCATTCTGCGTAACGCCGGCACGGCCGACGCCGACATCGATGACGACGTGCAACGCGTGTTCATCACCCTGTCGAACCGTCTGGATGAGGTGCGGGTCGGGGCCGAGAAATCCTTCCTGGTGCAGACCGCGCTGCACATGGCCGCTCATTCTCGGCGGACCGCGGCGCGCAGGCGCGAGACGCTGACGGAGGCCCCACCCGAGCAGAACGATCACGCGGCTGGCCCCGAGGAGATGACCCAGCGACATCAGATGCGCCGAGCGCTGGACGGGATCCTGCGCGCCATGGACGCAGATTTGCGTTCGGTTTTCGTGCTCTTCGAGATAGAAGAAATGACCACGACGGAGATCGCTTCCATTCTGGAAATACCGAGTGGAACCGTCGCGTCGCGACTGCGAAGGGCGCGTTTGGATTTTCGTGAACGCGTTGCCGTACTTGAGAGGACGCCCAGGACGGAGGCTGGATGATGGAAGAGACTGAACGGCTCATAGACAAGACTGGCTCGACGCTGGAGCGTGCCCTTCTGCAAGAGGGTCGCGACTACAGCGCACCGGATGCCGTGCGCGTGCACACCCTGGCGGCGGTGGGCCTGGCTGCCTCTGCGGGGATGGGGGCCGGCCTGCTCGCCTGGTTCTCGGCCAAGTCGCTGGCCGCCAAGCTGACCATGGTGCTGACGGGCGCAACGGCGATCGCGGTCCCGCCCGTGGCCTATTTCCTTTTGGCGGGGGACACGCCCGTGACGCCGCCGGAGTCGCCAGCACCCGCCGTCGTGGTGACACCGGCTGTGGCGCAGCCCGTGGTGCCGACGCTGTCGGAGGCAACGGTTCCGGTGGCGCCTCCCGTGCGCGCCCCCAGCCCCTCGCCTGCGCCCTCTCCGGCGCGGGCCTCGCTCCCGGGAAATTCGGCCTTGCGCGCTGAGTTGGCGGCCCTGGATGCCATCCGATCGAGCTTGGCCCAGGACGATCCCGCGGGCGCGCTCTCGTTCGTCTCGGCCTACTTCCGCACCTTCCCTCGCGGTCGGTTGCAACTCGAGGCCGAGGTGCTGCGCATCGATGCGCTGGCCAAGGCTGGTCGGTCGCGCGATGCCGAGCGTCGTGCTCAGGAGTTCATCAGGCAACATCCCAACAGTGTGCTCAGCGCGCGCGTACGGCCTTACACGGAGAACTGATGGCTGTTGGCACCCGTGTGGTTCTCCTGGCGGGTGTCCTGCTGGTCTTCGCGGCTTGTCGGAGCACGCTCGATTCTCTCGGCTGCAAAGAGGTCAATTTCAACCTGGACGCCAGCGGTGCTCCATCCCCGCTCAGGCTGGCTTCCTTGGTGGGACCCGCTTCGTATCCCAACGCCTTTCGCGATCTGCTGGGCAAGAGCGAAACCGAGATCGCCGATCGGGTCAACCGCGCCTACGAGCAGCTCTTCCGCGGCGATCCTGAGACTGAATCGATATTCGTCGCCGATGGACCTGAGCGCGCCATCATCCGCGACGTCTACCACGATCAGGTACGCACCGAGGGCCTGGGCCTGGGTCTGCTCATCAGTGTGTCACTCGACAAGCGCGACGACTTCGACCGAATCTGGCGTTACAGCAAATCGATTCAAGTGACCACGGGTCTCGCGCAGGGCTACTTCCCCTCCTATTGTGGCGAGGCGAGCGAATCGTGCTTCGACCCCTTTGGCATGCAGCAAATGGTCACGGCCTTGCTGTTGGCGCGCGGACGCTGGCAGGCCTCGCCCGGAGACATCGACTACGAGTTCGAGGCGGCGAGCCTGTTGGACGTGGTCCGCAACAAGGGCCTCTACAACTGTGGCTTCGCCGACGAGGTCACCGCTCTCTTCGATGCCCAGGACAAGTTGCCCTACGACATGCCCATCCCCGCTTCGCTCGGGAAGTCGCGCCCTTCCATCGTCATGCCGGGGTACTACGATCTCTGGTACCAAGCCACCGGCGACAGGTTCTGGTCACAGGCGGCGGAGGCAGCACGTGCTCACCTGCAAGCCTCCGCCCATCCCACGACCGGCCTGGTCCCCTGGCGCGCGACCTTCGACGGCACCCCGGTCCCCGGCTCCGATGTCTTCAACAGCGAGTGCTTGCGCACATTCCTCAATATGGCCATCGACGGAATCTGGTCGGGCCGCACCTCTTGGCTGGTCGCGCACAGCAACCGCGTTCTGCAGTTCTTCAACAGCAAGGGCATGGACACCTACGGTCACATGTACACGCTGGATGGCGCGCCCCTGCAGTCGTTTCACGATAGGGCCTTGGTGGCGGCCAACGGCGCCCTGGCGGTCATCGCCACCTCCGAGCTCCAGCGCGACTTCGTGAACGCGGCGTGGAACCTGGGCATGCCGTCGACCGGCTCATCCCGCTACTACTCGGGACTCATGCACATGCTGTCCCTGCTGATCCTGAGCGGCCAGCTTCGCGTGTATTAACCACCCGCGCTGGCGTCGGGGACGTCGCACGCCCCTGGCACCAGCCCCACTGGGGTTTGCCCGGCCGCGCAGGCCCAGCCTCCGTTGCTGCAGATCATGGCGGCGCACCCGCCGGTGGACTTGCGGCAGGTCACGCCTTCGGGCATGTCACCGCAGGCCGCATCGACACCCGCGTCGGGCGAGACAGGCGACAGGGTGACCGTGACCTCGTTGCTGGTGGCCACGTAGAAGTCCGTACACCCGGCCTTGCTCTGGCCGGCGGAGGGATTGGTGCACCCGACACCGTACCTTCCACTCATGCGGAAGATTCCACCCGTTCCGTCCGACAGCTTTGACACGGGGCCGTGGCGTCTTTCCTCTTTGTATGTGGCGCCGGGTTTGACCTCAGGCGATACACCTTCCCAACCGCAGAGCACGCCCGTACCAAGGTTCGTCCAGCCCGAGGCGTCCTTTCTGTGCAGGTCGACCGTCCCGCATCCGTAAAGGAAGATGCTGGCCTGGGTGTTGTTCGTCCAGGTGGCTTGAATGTACTCGGTATCGAGCAGGGTTGCGGTCAGCACCACGCCGCTGGTCCCGCCATCGGACGCGCTGCCGCCGGAACCGTCGCTGCTCGTCGACGTGCTTCCACCGGTCGTCGTGCTGCCGCCCGAAGAGGTTGCTTTGGTCGTGGCCGCTCCCGAGGTGGTCTTGCCGCCCTCGCCGGTGGTTCCCCCCGCGCCCGCCGAGGTGTTCTTGCTGGTGCCCCCCGCGGCTGTCGCGCCCGCCCTGGCGGTGTTGCCACCGGACGCGTTCGATGAAACGGTTGGCGAAGTCTGACCCGCGACGGCCGTTGTGGCCGCGGCGCTGGTCCCAGCCACCGGCGCGCTGGCCGCGGACGTTCCGCCTGGGGTGGAGGCGGCGCCATCAGGAGCTCCCGTGATCGAAGTCACGCTCGCGACTCCCCCCATCCCGCCCATCCCAGCGTCTTCGGGAAAGCCACTACCCAGGCTCTCATTGGAGCCGCAGCCCCACAGGGCCAACGAAGAAGCCAAGCAAGCACAAAGATAAAGACGAAAGCCCATGCTGTCCTCCTATCAGGTTGTGAGTGGCCGGCGCAAAGACGACGCGACACCTGCGTAGCGGTTTTTGATCGCAAGTTCGTTGCCAGCGAAAGCAGCGTCCGCTGTGGCATGATGGTTCCCATCTTGAGCGCGCGGGTTCTGGGATTTCTCGTAGGCACTCTCTTGCTCGTGGGACCCTCGTGGGTTCGCGGACAAGCCGATGTTCCCTTCGAGCTTCAGTGGAGTGCCCCCGCCGACTGCCCCGAGGGCTCGCAGATCCGCCAGGAGGTGGTCCGCCTCGCCGGCACCAGCGGGTTGTCACGTCAGCTCGAGGCCCGGGTCCGGATTCGACAGGACGAACGCCAGGGCTGGGCCTTGGACCTGACCACCGAGCTCGACGGCATCGTGGGCGAGCGCCACCTGGCGGGAGTCTCTTGTCAGTCGCTGAGCGAAGCCGCCACGCTCACCTTGGCTCTCCTGCTCAATCCCGAGGCGAAGATCGAAAACCCGCCCGCGCCACCCGCGCCACCCGCCGTTCAGGCGTCTCCTGCACCCGAGGCGCCTCGTCGTGCCAAGCCGGGAGTCACCCCGGTTTGGCAGACGGGGGTTCTGGCGGGGCTTCAGGTCGGCGTGCTCAGCGAGCCGTCTCCGTGGCTCGGTCTTTCGCTGGGCGCGGGGTTTGGCCGATTCTGGCTGCGTCTGGCTCCTGGCTTCACCCCACCGCAAAAGCTGTCGTCGCGCGAACGCGCAGACGCAGGTGGCCGTCTCTGGCTGGTGTCTGCGGCCGTCTTGGGGTGCTATGCCGCCATTGAGCGCATCATCACGCTGACACCCTGCTTGGGCGCGAACATGGTGCGGCTGCACGGCGAGGGCTGGGGTGTCCTGGAGGCGCGCGAGGCCAGCGTGTACTGGACATCGGCCGAGCTGGCCTTGCTGGCGGGACTGCCCCTGGGCCGGGTGATGCGCCTGGAGCTGTGGGGCTTTGGCGTGACGCCGCTCTACAAGTCCGGCGTCTACCTGGAAGAAGCGGGGCTCATCAGCCGCCCCGCCGGCTTTGGCTTCGGCGCTCGGGCCGG
This sequence comes from uncultured Myxococcales bacterium, assembly GCA_964535465.1. Taxonomy (GTDB): domain Bacteria; phylum Myxococcota_A; class Polyangia; order Fen-1088; family Fen-1088; genus Fen-1137. Next base: position 7,407 of record CAZHUY010000026.1, on the reverse strand, counting down.
ATTGGCGGCGGTCTGGCGCTGACGCGATCGTCGCGTGCCGGCCACTCATGGGAAGGTGCCTTGGCTCTCCTGACTTCAAATAGCCGGTCCGAGTCACCCGGGCTAGAGGCACGGGTGGAGGAGCTGTACGGTGAACACGTCACCATGGTGTGGCGTGGCCTGCGCCGGCTGGGAGTGCCGGAGGTTTGCATCGAAGATGCCGTGCAGGACGTGTTCCTGGTGGTCCACCGCCGTCTGCCGGAATTCGAGGGCCGTGCTGCCATCAAGACGTGGCTGTATGGCATCGCCCTGCGCGTGGCCAAGGATCATCGCCGCGCCCAGATCCGCCAAGCCCACAAGACCGAACGTCTCGCTCGACTCCTGTGCGTCGACGTCCAGGCCACGCCCACGCCCATCGAAGCGGCCGAGCGGCACGAGGCCAATCAGGTGTTGCACGCCCTGTTGGCCGAAATGGACGATGAGCAACGCGAGGTCCTGGTGCTGGTCGATATGGAGGGGCTCTCGGTGCGAGAAGCGTCGACCGCGCTGCGGCTGCACGTGCGGACCTGCCAGCGCAGATTGCGAAGGGCACGCGCCACCTTCGAGAAGATGGTCGCGCGTTGTCTCTGTCCGGATGGGAGGCAGAACCCATGAAAGCACTCAGCCCTACGGCACGTCGTCTGCTCGACCTTTCTCTTGGTCAGGACGAACCCGACGGGATGACACGGGATCGGGTGGCGCGATCGCTGGCGGCCCGCATCGCCTCGGGTGCTCCCCTGGGCGGGTTGGGGACAGCCATGGCCGCGACCCCCGCCATGTCCGGCGCGACGTCGGCCAGTCTGGGCGCCGTGGTGGCCAAGTCCGTGGCGGTCGTGTGCGTGACCGGGGCGGTGGCGACGGGTGGTTGGTTGACCTTGCGCTCCTCCGCGCCCTCGCCACAGCCTCGTCCTGCCGTCACGGCGCCTGCCCCAGCCGCACCATCACCCGCGCCCTCGCTGGCTCCCACGCCTCGGGTGGCACCGGCGAATCCCGAGCTGCCCGTGCCGCGCAAACCCGCGCGCCCGGTTGTTCGACCCGAGCCCAAGGTCACCGCGCCCGCCCCCTACCAGACTCCCGATCGACTGCGCGAGGAGACCGAGGCGCTGCGTTCCGCGCAGCAGGCCCTGCGCGACGGCCGCGCCCGCCTGGCCCTTGGCCTGCTGGAGGCTCAGGATGCGCGCTTCCCCGATGGTCTGCTTCAGCAGGAGCGCGCCGCCGCACGCGTGCTGGCCTTGTGCCAAGCGGGATCCGTGGCCCAAGCGCGCGCCCAGGCCGAGAGCTTCGAGCGGCGCTGGCCCCGTTCCGCGCTCACCGCTCGCGTGCGATTTGCCTGTTGGAGACCCTGACCGACGTCCAGGTGGTGGTATCATGCGTTGCTGTCATGGGTCGCAGGGATAAGAGAGTTCTGCTTCGAGGACAAGGTCACGGAACACCGCTGGCCCAGTCCTGCACCTGGAGTGGCCTGCGGAAAGGCCATTCACGAACTCGGACTTCTGTGGCCGTGCATGGGAATTCCCCCAACGTCCCCTCGAGCAATGAGTGATCAGGACCAGGTGAAAGTCGACCCGCTACCCGCGGAGGCCTGGACCGGCGTGAAGACGGTCGGTCCGGCTCAAGACGTATTTCGAGTATGGCCCCCGGTGGTCATTCCCGCCTTTATCCTGATCTTCTTCGGCGCTCTGAGTCTGTTCTACCGGCGATTCGGGGATGGTGTCTTCGCCTTCTGCAACATCCTGCCGCTGATCTTCGCCCTCATCTACGGGATGAAATGGGGGCTGCTTTACGCCGTCATTCACAATCTCTCCGGCTTCTTCATGGCCGGCTTGGCGGGCTTCTCCGAATCGCGCCTGCAATCGCACGGTCTCCCCTCGATGGTGGTGACCATTTTCCTGACCGCCGCGGCCGGGCGCATCCGGGATCTCACCCAGCGCCTCAAGCACGAGCTGGCCGAGCGCAAACGCTACGAACAAGAGCTGCAAGAGCACAAGACACGCCTGGAGTCGCTGGTGGCGGAGCGCACCGTCGACCTGGTCGCCAGCAACAACAGACTGGTGCAGGAGATGGCCGAGCACCAGATGGCGGAGGCCCAGAAACGCGCTCTGGAGGTCAGCCTGAAGCGCGCGGAGAAGATGGAGGCCATGGGCCTGTTGGCCGGCAGCGTGGCCCACGATCTCAACAACATCCTCAGCGCCCTCATCGGTTACCCTGACCTGCTGATCCCCGACCTCCCCGTGGGCAGCCCGGTGCGCGAGGCCTTGGTGGACATACAGGAATGCGGGCAGCGCGCCAGCGCCGTGGTGCAGGACCTGCTGACCATGGCCCGCCGGAACGTTCGTTCCATGAAGATCGTGGACCTGAACAAGGTCGTGTTCGACGTCATGAAATCGCCTGAACTGTCTGCCCTGCGGGGCCGTCACCCCGACGTCGGCATTGTCACCAGACTGTCGACCGAGCCGCTCCCACTCCACGGCTCGACCATCCACCTCACCCGAGCCGTCTTGAACCTCGTGCTCAACGCCATCGACGCCATCGAGGGCAAGGGGTTGATCACCCTGTCCACTTGCCCGGCTTTCATCGATACGCCTTCACGTCGCTACGAGGTGGTCACCGAAGGTCAGTACGTCACCTTGACCGTCGAGGACACTGGCCGGGGCATCGCGTCCGAAGATCTCGATAGGATCTTCGAGCCCTTCTACACCAAGAAGGTCATGGGTCGCAGCGGGAGCGGGCTGGGCATGGCCATCGTGTGGGGCACGGTGAAGGACCACAACGGCTACCTCGATGTCCGCTCGGACGAAGGGAAGGGGACGACCTTCACCCTGTATCTGCCCGCCACCACCGGGGCTCCTCAGGAAGACGTGGTTTCGTTCAGGACCGAGGACTACATGGGCCGGGGTGAGTCGTTGTTGGTGGTCGATGACGTCAGCATGCAGAGAGAGCTGTGTGTGGCCATGCTGAAGAAGCTGGGCTACCACGCCGAGGCGGTGGCGAGCGGCGAGGCGGCCGTGGAGTTCGTGCGTCGCAAGCCGGTCGAGCTGGTGGTCCTGGACATGATCATGGATCCCGGCATCGACGGCTTGGAGACCTATCGAAGAATCATCGCCGCCAAGCCGGGCCAGAAGGCCATCATCGCCAGCGGGTTTTCGGAGAGCGAGCAGGTGTTGGAGGCCCAGCGCCTCGGGGCGGGCGCCTACCTGCGCAAACCCTACACGCTGGAGCGGTTGGCGGTGACCGTGAGGGACGAGCTCAACCGCGTGCCCGCCCCCGGCCTCTCTCAATAGTGGGGCGGGCGCTCCGAGGGGGCGGTCGTGCCGGAGGCGTTGCTGCGCAAGAGCTTCACCTCCGCGCTCAAGCGATCAATGACCTTCTGCTGGCCAAAGACCACCTGGCTCAGCTCGTCCACCAGGCGTTCGAGATGGGTGTAGCGGGTTTCCAGGGCGACGAGGCGCGCTTCCATGCGGGCTGGCTTAGCAGATCTTCAGTGGGGTGCGACGGGCGTTTCACTGGCTCCTTTCCACCCAGGTCGCGACCAGTTGCAGGCAAACGCCCACGGCGGCCGCCATCCATTCCAGGGAGATCCACTCTTGCACCGAGTGGGCCGCCTGCCCGCCGGTGAAGATGTTGGGCGTCAGCAATCCCATGGCCGAGAGGCGCGAGCCGTCGGTGCCGCCGCGAATGGCCCGGCGAACCGGCGTGAGGCCTTGCCGCTCCACCGCCAGGATGGCGTGGTCCAGTACCTTGGGATCCCGGGCGATGGCCTCGCGCATGTTGCGGTAGGATTCCTTGATCTGCACGTCGATCTTCACGCCAGGGAAACGCGTCTCGGTCCGGCGGACGATCCCGCGCAGCACGTTCTCGCGCTCGTCGAGCTCGTGTTGGCTGAAGGCTCGCACCAGCAGCTTGAGCTCGACCCTGGAGACTTCGCCGGCCAGCACATAGGGGTGCAGGTAAGGCTGTCGCTCGTCGGTGGTCTCGGGCAGGAAGTCCTGGGGCAGGGCTTCGATGATGGCCGCGGCCACGCGAACCGCGTTGACCATGATGCCCTTGGCGCGGCCGGGGTGAACGTCGTGCCCGTGGATGGTGACGATGGCCGTATCGGCGCTGAAGGTCTCGTCCTCCACCTCGCCCAAGTCGGAGCCGTCCACGGTGTAGGCATAGTCCGCGCCGAAGGCTTTCAGGTCGAAGCCGTCCACGCCGCGGCCGATCTCCTCGTCCGGGGTGAAGGCGATGCGCAGGGGACCATGCGCGAAATCGCGGTGCTGCTTCATGTAGGCCAGCATGGTCATGATCTCGGCGATGCCGGCTTTGTCGTCCGCGCCCAGCAGGGTGGTGCCGTCGGTGTGAATCAGGGTGTGACCGACACACTGGCTCAAGTTCGGCTGGGCCGTCGGAGCCAGACGCGCACCCGTGGCCGGCAGGACCAGCTCGCCACCTGTGTAGTGGGGCACGATCACGGGCTTTACGTTAGCCCCGGGCGTGCTGTGATAGGTGTCGAGGTGGGCCAGAAAACCCACGGCAGGGACACGGTCCTTGGCCGGGTGCCCGTCGGGCAGATTGGCCGGCAGGCTGGCGGTCACGTGCCCGGTGGGCGCCATGGCGGCATCGCCACAGCCTAGCCCGCGCAATTCGTCGACCAACAAGCGCGCCAGGTTCTTCTGCTTCTCGGTCGAGGGCGAGCAGGTGGCGTTCTCGTCGCTCTGCGTGTCCACGGCCACGTAGCGCAGGAACCGCTGCAGCAGGGCCTGTCTTTCGGGGGAATCGAGTGTCCATACCGGCATGCCGGTATGCTAGCGCTCTAGGGGGGCACCGCCAATTCTGGCGCCATGGCGCCTTTCAGGCGCTGGGCAGACAGGCGGCGAGCGACCTTTGCAGGGCTTGCTTGGCAGTGACGAGCTCTTCGACCACCGGAAGATCGGCCGGGTGAGTGCGCTTCGCGGCCTGCGCCCAGAATGCGAGATCGCTGTCCAGGCCGGACTTCAGAGCCTCCACCATGGCTGCGCAGGACATCTCCTTGAACGCAGCCAACTGTTCGGCTTCGAGGGATTCTGCATCTGCCTGGAATTGAGCGAGCTGCGCTCGCCGTGACTCTGACAGCTTCGTCTTCTCACCTCGCTTGGCCTTGCTGTCGTTGATTTTCGATTCGAACTCGGACCCGATGCGTTCGAGTGACTCGGCATCGACCAAGGCACACGCCAAGTCTCGCGGGGACACGGTTCCATCGACCTTCGTCAGGGCGAGACGCAGTGCCGCAACATACATGACCGTGCCTCCAGTGGTGTGCCGCTCTCGCAAGCGGCTCGTCGCAAACCGAACCGTATGCCGGGAGGATTCTACGCCGTCTTGATGTTCGCCGCCGCCTGCAGCTTCAGCTCCTCCACCGCGATCTCGCGCATCTTGTACTTCTGGATCTTGCCCGTGACGGTCATGGGGAAGCTGTCCACGAACTTCCAGTAGCGCGGGATCTTGTAGGTGGCGATCTTGCCCTTGCAGAAGGCGCGCAGGTCATCGCCGCTCAGGCTGGCGCCGGGGCGCAGCTTGACCCAGGCCATCAGCTCCTCGCCGTACTTGGCGTCGGGCACGCCGATGACTTGCACGTCGGCGATCTCGGGTTTGGTGTACAGGAACTCCTCCACCTCGCGCGGGTAGATGTTCTCGCCCCCGCGCAGGACCATGTCCTTGATACGGCCCACGATGTTGACGTAGCCGTCGCTGTCCATGGTGGCCAAGTCACCGGTGTGCATCCAGCGGGCGTTGTCGATGGCCTGGCGGGTGGAGTGCAAGTCGTCCCAGTAGCCCAGCATGACGGAGTAGCCGCGCGTGCACAGCTCGCCCACCGTCTCGCGTGGAACGACGCGCCCGTTGGAGGGATCCACGATCTTCACCTCCAGGTTGGGGTGCACGCAGCCTACCGTGGCCACGCGTTTTTCCAGCGGGTCGTCGGTCTTGCTCTGCAGGGACACGGGCGAGGTCTCGGTCATGCCATAGCAGATGGTGATGTCAGGCATGTGCATGTCCTTTTGCACGCGCTTCATCACCTCGATGGGACAGGGCGAGCCGGCCATGATGCCGGTGCGCAGGCTGGCGAAATCGGTCTTGGCGAAACGGGGGTGCTCCAGCTCGGCGATGAACATGGTGGGCACGCCGTACAGTGAGGTGCAGCGCTCTTTCTCCACCGTGGTCAGCACCGCTTCGGGCTCGAAGGACTCGCTGGGGAAGACCAGACAGCAACCGTTGCTGGTGGCGGCCAGGCACGACATGACCTGGCCAAAGCAGTGGTAAAGCGGCACGGGCACGCAGATACGATCTTTTTCCGTGTATTTCAGCGTGCGGCCCACGAAGTAGCCGTTGTTGAGAATGTTGTGGTGGGACAGGGTGGCGCCCTTGGGGAACCCGGTGGTGCCGCTGGTGTACTGGATGTCGCAGGGGTCGTCGGGATCCAGCGTGGCCTCGCGCAGGGCCAGCTCGTCCTCGGAGATGCACTTGGCCTCGTCCTGCAGCGTGCCCCACTCGTCGTCGATGACCACCGCGGGGACGTGGTTGGGCAGGCGCGCGTCCACCTCGCGGAACATGGCCACGTAGTCGGTCTGGCGGAAACGCTTGGACATGAACAAGAGCGACGCGCCCGATTGCTTGAGCACGTGTTCCAGCTCGTGGCTGCGGTAGGCCGGGTTGACGTTCACCAGGATGGCGCCCATGCGCGCCGTGGCGTATTGGGTGATGACCCACTCGTAGCGGTTGGGCGACCACAGGGCCACCCGGTCGCCCTTCTTTACCCCGCGCGCCATCAGGGCGCGTGCGATCACGCCGGTCTGCTCCCACATCTGTCTGTAGGTGGCGCGGTAGTTCTGGTGGCGCGATACGATGGCTTCGCGATCGCCGAACTTCTGCACGGTCCGGTGTAGGTTCTCGCCGATGGTGTCCCCGAGCAGGGGCGTCGAGGTGATTCCATGCGCGTACGAGGGGTGCTGCATGCGCTGCATGGTAGAGCCAGCGCGGCATCGACCGCAAGGGGCTCAGTGCTTCACCTCTCCACATCAATGACGGGCTCGTCCACGGCGCGAAAGGCTGTCATTCAGGCGCGAACGGTTCGAAACCCCGTCCACCAATCCCAAAAAGGGCGATTTCTGAGCCACTCCGGTGCTACAACATCCTCCTATTAGGGCTGATTTCCCCAAGGAGCAGATCTCCATGCGATCGAGACTATTCTTTGCAGGTGCCGCGTTGTTCTTGACCCTGGCCGGCTGCGAGTCCTCCGACTCGAGCAATGCCTCGGATTCGGGAGGGGCTACCAGCAGCAGCTCGAAGTCCAGCGCGAGTGGGGGCGCCTCCGGCGGGTCTAAATCATCGTTCATGATTCTGGAACACCCGGGCTCAAGCGGCGGCTCGAAG